>JAKAUB010000256.1 GCA_021827845.1 Acidobacteriota bacterium
CCGCGCGTATCCCGTACTGGCTTTCGAGCGACTTCACCGCCTTCGCGTCGGCAAGCTTGTTGGGCAGGTCCCAGAGAACATGCAAGGCCATCGTCGGCGTAGCGCCGGTGAGCTTTGCAACTTCTCCCCCGTCAGAAAACTTTTCCTCCAGCGTTCGTGCAGCCCCAGCCTGCAGAAACTTGCCGAAGCGCGTACCGGTATTGGCAAATCCCCACGATGGAATTTCGATTGGAAACGAGTCAAGGGCCCGGAAAGCCGTGTCCTGCAGTTGATCAACGTTTGTCATAAAGCGCACCACCACCAAGGAACGAATCGACGGACAAAAAGCCAAGTTAAACCGGTCACGATGTCTCTCCCTTTCAATCCTGGAATCGCCCTGGTCCTTTAACTGGCCAGTCCCAGCCCCACCATGTACGCCGCTAGAATGATGACGGCCATGCCCGCCAAATCGGCGCGTAGAACGAAGCCGCCGACGCTGCGCCCACCATGTGCCATCCGATATCCGCTCAGAAACTATTTCGCATTGAGAATACCCTGCGAACCAGTAAAAGGCGAGTGTCCGGCGATCTTACAGTCCCTACCGGGTAGCAAGTGGGGCCCTGTTGCGGTTTACCACAACTCCTCAGTATTCACAAAGAATAAATGTGACTAATGAAATCTGTGAGGTCGCTCTTCGGTCCCCAACCCGTCGAAGCAGGCGCGATGGAGAACCCGCCCCACGGCTTCGACGTTACGGTCTCCTCTCAGGGAGCCTGGCTCACAGCTTGCTTCTCCTTGTTTGGTTGGGATCAGGCTTTCCGCAAAGGAACAGCGCATTCCAGATGGGATACCAAAGTTCAGATCGCAAGGCCGCGACCCGTCGCCTGCAGAGTTAGCACTCGCCGTAGCGTTTTATCGATCAATGAAACGGACCGCTTTTAGTCTGGTGGAGGCGGCGGGAGTCGGTTTATCTACCCGCGTTGAAAACACGTAATTTACAGAAAATACCAGCCGTTGAAAACGTAAGAAACGCTGAATAGAGCCCACCTGAGTACGCTACAAATACAAGCGTTATCGACGTACTATTCCTGTGGGGGTGGGAATCGAATGGGCGAACCACATCGAATAATGGCAATGTCCGACGACGAGTTGAGGTTCTACACTCTTGATGGCGGAGTTGGAAGTAATGCGCAAGCGTGGGGCATCGCAGAAATGCAGATGCGCAATTCTCTCCGAACGCTTGAGATCACCAAGCAGCAACTCGAATTGACGAGGGAACAATTAGCGCTGGCAAAGCAGTCGCTGGCGGCTAGTCAGGGCAGCTTGGCCGCAACACAACAGATGGTCGCGGCTAATGAAGCCCTTTCAAAGTCTACGAAGGACCTGGCGATATATACCAAGAGCCTCAAGTTTGCGACTTGGGCGATGGTACTCATCACGCTTGCCACGCAAATTACCGTCATTGTCCTTACCATCAAAAAGTGAACTATTCCTCAAATTGGGCTCAGGCGCCCTCGTATTCCCATTGTTCGATTGCCTTGAGAATCGCACTCTGCTCTGCCGGGTGGACGCTCACCAAGCGATCTTCGATCAATGGAATGGCGCATTCTCTCCTGACGACTCCATCGATTGAGACGGATACGGGGAGGAATTTCGCGCCCTCCACGAACAAGTCGTGTACGGGTATTCCGCCTTTTTCCGGCCACGATTTTGTGTGCCAGCCTCGAACGCACTCATTATCCTCGTACGGACATCCTCTTACTCTGTATTCGCCGAAAAGCCCTTCGTGAATCTGCCCTACCGATCGCCAACGCTTCTGTTCCATGATTCCTTTTCTGTGCAAAAACCACCACTTGCAATACCACCTGGGTGTGCTTTGATTATTAGGCACTCAAGGTCGAAACAAATTCAACAACAAAAGGAAATAAGAGAAATCAAGTTCAGAGCATGGTGCGCCAGCTTGGAAGGATACGAGTATTTCACTTTGCTCGATTTAGTTGGAGATGACTTCCTATGCTCTGGCGACAAAAAACATCCAACCTCCTCAATCGCTTCACGGATTGGGAGGAATTCACAGGCCTCAAGGACAAGAACGGGAAGGAATCTGTGAGGGGGATTTCCTATTGCGGAGCGATGGAGCAATAAGAGAAGTCGCCTTCAAGAGCGGTATATTTGGCAACGGCGACGACTTTGATTTTCATCAGATTTGGGCAGACGACGTGAGTATTGGAAATCCCACACCAATAATAACCATCTAAATTAAATAGAATCAAGTAGTTACATTGGTGGAGGCGGCGGGAGTCGAACCCGCGTCCGAAATCCAAGTCAGCAAAGAGACTCCATGCGTAGTCTGTTCGATTGGTCTCGTGTACGGCGCTTAAGAACAGACAAGATGCGCCGGACACCAGCCCGTAGATCTCATTCCGCCAACCCGGGCATTGCGGGCAGAACCAGCCTGCTTTATGACGTCCAACTCCCCCTCACAGGCGAAGCGGAAGCGGACGGCTGTCTATTTAATTAGGCAGCAAGTGCGAGGTTGTTGTTCGCAATTATTGTTTTGCAGACGATTACGGGTGCCTACACCCCGGCATGCCTCTTTACCGCAAACGATCCCGTCGAAACCGTGACGCCCCCAGATGGAAGAGCGGCAGACCGTTATGGCCGCCGCTGGAATGCCTGTGGCATTCGTGGATAACTAGATTATACGCCGCCCGCAAAAGTAATCCGGCAGATCGGGCCCAGCGAGAAACTTCTCTCGCCGCACGCGATCTGCCGGACTTTTGCAAAAAGGGAGCGAATTACCAGTACGCACCCATCTGCGCGGAGACCTGCACAGTACCAACCGCCATGCCACCTTTCAGCGCCGTAATGTGGAAGACCTGATTCAACGCGCCAGCGCCCATCGGGTCTAGGGTGATCCAGAAGCCATTCAGATTCAGCATTCCATCCATCAGATGCAGCGGCGCCATGGTGCCCGGTGGAGCATGTAGGTCAAACAGCGGCAGCCGTCCAACCATCTTGCCATTCACCACAACCAGACCGGTGATGACGGGCATCGGGCCCGTACTGTCGATGATAAAGGTCTGGAGCGTTACAACGGTGGAACCCGCCGTGAGTGTCAGGCCGCCGGAGTGCGTGAGCTGGCCGATCCCGGTATCCAGGTCCACAGCGCCGCCCGTGATAGGAAAGTTGACCGTTGCCCCGTTGAGCATGGTTGGCTGCACCACGCCGGGCGCCACGCCCAGCGAGCCGAGCGCCGAGAGAAAACTGCTGTCCAGCGTGACATTGGTAGTGCCGCTCACCGCAGTAACGGTTTTCTGCGCGTAGGTGGTCGAAGCGGCAAGCGCCAGCACCACTGGAACCACCAGTGCAGCCAGCGACATTCGCGAATAGATGCGACGCATATGGGTATCTCCTCAAAATTTTCGAATGGATACGACCCGCGAGGGGGGGACGGAAGCCGCGAGGCGCACACTAGTCTTAGAATCTTCCCGTTCCCGGGAGAGTGGTGGCGTTTTCTTGGGATTGTGGCCGTTTGTTGATGGGCTGAAAACGTCACCGGATGCCGGTGCAATCAGGCGAAAGGGCAGGCCCGGGGTTTCACCGGGCCCAGGCCGCTGCTGCCGCTAGTGCCACCGCAAAAGAACAGCACTGCCGTGCGGAATATGGCATTGCACGTTACTCGAGGAAGAGTGCAACGTTTCCTGCGCTTGTGGCTGCCATTCGCCCGCAGCTCCGATAGGCGCAGCTCCCAGCGTCGTATCCTGCTCGTCGATGAGCGTGGGCGCGATCAGCCGCTGCACCTCCACAGGGCTATCGCTGGTCCCCGCGCGGACCGTAAGCTGCAAATCCGTATTGGCATCCTTATTAAGGATGACGGCGGCCAGCCGGCCTTTAGCATCCCGGGCGGCATAGCCAACGACGAGCGGATTCGAGTTGTCCAGCAGATGGCTGGCGACCATGCGGCCGCCGGTCAACTGCGACATGAGACGCAGCGCGTAATACTCCGGCCGCGCGACAAAACCATTCTGCAGTGTGCCAACGATAGGCGAATACCAGCCGTAGCCGCCGCCATGGAAGTTGATGCCGCTGCCGCCAAACGACAGTATCTGAAACATCAGATCAAGCGCCCATAGCGAGGAGGCAAACGTATTGCTCACATTTGCTTTGCCGCCGCCATAGCAGGAGTTCGTCTCGCTCAGCCGATACGGTTTGCGCGTCTCTGCCATGGCCGCTGTGATCTTGGGCAACGCCGCATTCCAGCGCGGATTGGGCTGCAGGAGACGCTCAATCGTCATCGCCGGATTGCTGGGCGGACCTTCGGCATAATAGTGGGTCGTCAGCAGATCGACTTCTTTGTGAAATTTATGCGCGAACTGATCCAGCCATGCGCTCGTTCCTGCGGTATCCGGACCCGCAAACTTCGCATTCGGCACCCTCTGAATAATGGCTTTGTGAAACGCCTTCCACTCTTTCGCAAAATCATCGAAGGAATAGTTTGCCGGGCGAATGCCGTTGTTGTGGAACAGGTCCGCTTCATTGCCGAGTTGAAATGCAATCAGCCGGTCGTCCAGTGTCTGGGAGACAAAGGCGGCTTCCTCGGCAGCAAGCTCCGCCGTACCTTTTCCAAAGTTCAAGCCATAGATTGCGCGCCATCCGCAGGCATCCAGAAATTCCCGCAGATTGCGTATCGCCTGCGGCGTGGTTGCCGTCGAGGGGGGAATTTTATGCCCCGGATCAGGGCCCGCAACGCCGGAATCCTGGGCGGGCGCGGGCGGCTTGCCGGACGGCGTCCAGAAGGCGTATTCGCTGGTGTTCCCTCCAATGCGCAGGACACCGCTCCCGAGCGCACGCAGAAAGCCGGCGAGGCTGGTATTTTGTGCGGAAAAGAATTCCGGGTGCGCTAACTGGGCGGACTCATAACTCAAGCCCAGAAAATCTGCAGGAATGGGAGCGCGCGCAGTCTCGGAAGCAATAAGAAATGTCGCTGACGCAGGAACCTGTGCGCGAAGGAAACGGGGACAACTGGCTACAGCCGCAGAAGCGGCCGTGGAGGCCAAAAACCTGCGGCGACTGATAGGTTGCATGTGCGCTACCGCCTGTTAAGGATTTGGCGCAACCCAGAGAATTCTCTTTACTCTCTACGCAGCGACGATATAGAACGTACCACAGATTTCCAATGAGGTCGTCGAATGAAGAATTTCTGCCTTGCATCTGCCCTGGTTGTGCTCTCTGCGCCGTGCGCGCTGGCTCAGTCAACGATTACAGTGAAAGGCGCCGTAAAAGGCCCAGACGGCTCTCCGGCCGCAGGCGCTGTCGTTACCTTGACCGATACAACAACGAACACAATTTCCCGGACAACAGCTAACAAGAAGGGACGGTATTCGATCGACGTCCTGACAGACCCGAGAAATCATTACAGCATCGCGGCCAAACTCACGGACATCGACAGTCCGGCACAGGTCGTAAATTCAAAAAGTCCAGACCAGACGATTGATCTGCAACTATCGCGGTCCAATACCGGGCCGTCGAATGAGCCAACGACATTCACATCGCCCACCAGCGTCCTGCAGGACGGAACACCGGTTCGCCTCGTACTTGAAGAAACTTTATCTTCCAAGGACGCTCGTGTAGGGCAGGAGGTCGTGTTCAACGTCATCGATGATGTGATCGTCAATGGCCACCTCCTCATCGCCCATGGGGCACTCGCCAAGGGAACCGTAACCGAGGCGCAAGCCAAACGGCGGATGGGTAAGGCGGGCAAACTGAACGTCAATATTGACTATGCCCTGATGACAAATGGCGACCGCGCTGCACTGCGTGCGGTAAAAGACGCGAAAGGCGATGGACGGGGTGCGGCCGTGACGACCGGCGTTGTCGCAACCGCGATTGTATTCTTCCCCGCTGCACCGCTCTTTCTGCTCATGCACGGCAAAGATATTTCGATTCCGAAAGGCACTGAGATTACAGCTTTTGTGAATGGAAACCTTCGCTTCGATCCGGCGAAGTTTGCGAAAGCGGCAGCAGATTTGCAACCACCTCAACCGATCATCCGGAGGAATTGAAGATCATGAACGACTCTATGGCCGCGATCGATAACGCTGGCGCTGGATTAAGTCAGGTGGAGCGGGTCGTCGACACTTATGTCGCACCCACCAAGACGTTTACCGATATCCGCCGCAATTCCAGTTGGTGGTTGCCGTTTCTGTTGAGTGTGCTGGTCGGCCTGGCATTCGTCTACTCTGTGGATCGCAAGATCGGCTTTGATCAGGTGGCGCAGGCGACCATCAATCGCAGCGCCACAACCCAGCAGCGCATGAGCACAATGAGCGATGCCCAGCGGGAAAGTACCGTTCAGCTCATTGCAAAGACGACGCGTATTTCCAGCTATGCAACTCCACTGTTTCTGCTGATTATCGGGCTGGTCTGCGCCGGTTTTCTAATGCTGAGCTTCAACCTCGGGCTGGGAGCGAAGGCCAGTTTTTCGCAGTATCTGGCCATCTGGTTTTACGCCAGCTTGCCTTTCCTGATTAGGACTCTGCTGGCGGCCATCACGATCTTTGCCGGGGGTGCATCCGATCAGTTTGATATGCGCAATCCGGTGGGCACAAATATTGGATGGTATCTCAGTTCCGATACTCCGGCGTGGGTGAAGGCGCTGCTCTCTTCGGCCGACCTGTTTACAATCTGGGTAGTGCTGTTGCTGATTCTTGGCTGCGCAACAGTCACGCGTGTCAAGCGCAGCAGTGCGGCGATCGTGATCATCGGCTGGTGGATTCTGATCATTGTCGGCACCACCGTGACGGCAGCCTTTAACGGATAGCTTGTGTTCAGCGGGGCAGAAGAACTGCCGGAGTTTCGATGAGCGATTGGATTCAGATCTGCAGCGCCTCCGAATTGCCTGCGGAGGGAGCTGCAAAGGAATTTTCCGCGGGAACGCACACACTGTGCGTTGCCATGATTGATGGCGAGCCCCTGGCCCTGGATAATGTGTGCCCACACCGTGGCGGCCCGCTGGCCGAGGGCACTATTGAAGACGGCAAGGTGATCTGCCCGTGGCATCAATGGGAGTTCGACCTGGCCACCGGCGCGGCGACCGATGGCAGCGGCTCGGTGGCCGCGTATCCTCTGCGCCGGGATGGCGACGCTATCCTGGCCAAGGTTTAAGCGGGCGGCCACGATGCCCCATGTGTACCTGCTGGAAAAGCAGCAGTGGGTTCCCAGCCCCATCGAGAAGGTCTTTCCTTTTTTTGCCGATGCGGCCAACCTGCAGGAGTTGACCCCGGACTGGCTGCGCTTCTCCATCCTTACGCCCCAGCCCGTCGCCATGCACCCCGGTGCCCTGATCGATTACAAGCTTCACTGGCACGGGATACCGATGCGCTGGCGGACAGAGATCACCCTGTGGGAGCCACCCCTGCGCTTTCAGGATCTGCAGCTTCGCGGTCCGTATGCCTTGTGGCGGCATACTCACAGCTTTGTTGCGAAGAATGGCGGCACCGAGCTGGTGGATCGAATCGAATATGCGCTGCCCTTCGGCCCGCTTGGCCGCATCGCACACGGAATCTCCGTCCGCCGGGATGTTGAGAGGATCTTCGACTACCGCTGGAAAAAGGTCGAAGAGCTCTTCGGCGCCACACCGCGCCGGTAAGCTACGGGGCGCGCGCCTTTAAACCTCAGCGGGCTGCCGCCAACTCCGCCGGACACTTCGCCGCGATCCACGCACGATAGCTGCCGTCGCGCCGCGGATTGAAGTGACTTCCGGGACAAACCGGGCAGCCAGCCGCAATCCGCAGCTGCTCACTCCAGGAGCGCTTACTCTTTGCATCCGGCTCCCAAAGCTCCTGCACCTGCGGCCCGACCGACGCCAGCGAAATATCGAGCCCAGGCGCAGCATCTTTCACCCACGCCGGTCCTGTCGCGCTGGCCAGATTCCCTGGCTCCGGCGAATAGCTCCCACTGCATCCTCTACCTTTGTCGTCCGTACATGTGGCGCTGGCAGAGGCTTTCATGCCCGTGTGTCCGCGCTTTCCCATCGTCTGGGCGTGCGGGGCCGACGCAAAGATATCGGGGCCGGTCGGATTGTCCGCGGCGACCGAAGGCAGCGCCATTCCAATGTCCACGACCGCGTCGGCCTGCTTTTCATCCAGCACCACAGTCAGACAGGTATCCTGCGTGATTTGAGCCGCCACAGATGCGGATTGTCCCGCCAGTCCCGGTGCCTGCACCGCGACCTTGCGAATCGGCCGGCCATCCGCAGTTGTCACCACACGTATCTCGCGATGACGCGCGCTCGCGGATCCCCCCAGCAGTAAGATCACACCTAAGAATCCGGCCGAGATGCTCAGCTTGCCTGCCTTCATCGATGCCTCTCTTTACGCGGCCAGCGCGGCCAATGTCTTTTCGAGCGACGCAACATTTTCAACGCCGAGACATGTCTGCGCGCGATCCAGTTGCCGCAGCAGCCCGCAGAGTACACGGCCCGGTCCCACTTCGACGAAATGTGTCGCGCCCGCCGCGATCAACGCCTGCTCGCACTCCACCCAGCGCACCGCGCCCGTCACCTGCCGGATCAGCGTGTCGCGCGCAACATCTGCATCCTGCACCCATCGAACATCTACATTGCACAGGACAGGAATCTTCGGTCCGGCGAAAGCAATGCTTGAAAAGTCAGCGGCCAGTGACCGCTCTGCCGGTTCCATCAGCTTGCAGTGGAAGGGAGCGCTGACCGGCAGCATCACGGTGCGCTTGGCGCCGCGCTCTTTCAGCAGCGCGACCGCTGCCTCCACCGCCGGCGCTGCGCCGGAGATCACCGTCTGCTCAGGGGAATTGTAGTTCGCGGGCTGCACCACGCCGGCCGTCGCGGCGACCGCGGCGCAGGCATCAGCCACCTGCTCAGGCGGCAGCCCGAGCACCGCGGCCATTGCGCCCTCTCCCGCAGGGACAGCCCGCTGCATATACCGGCCGCGATTGCGCACCGCGCGCACCGCATCCCCAAAGGAAAGCGTTCCCGCCGCTACGTGCGCCGAATACTCCCCCAGCGAATGCCCTGCAGCCATCGCGGGCTGGAAGCCATGCTCGGCAAGCACGCGATGCGCAGCCACGGAAACTGTAAGAATGGCCGGCTGCGTATTCTCCGTCAGCTTCAGGTCATCTTCCGGCCCCTCAAAGCAAAGCCGCGAAAGCGAAAATCCCAGAGCCTCATCCGCTTCCTGAAACGTCTCGCGGGCGATGGGGAAGTGTTCATGAAGATCGAATCCCATGCCAACAACCTGGGAACCCTGGCCGGGAAACAGAAAGGCTAGCTTTTTTGCGGACGTATCGTTCATAACTTCCCTATTCAAGCCGAACAGGCGGGCGCGTTGCAACGAGAACTTCCGTGAGAAGGCAGCGGCCGCGCACCGCGGCTCAGTCCGGCCGCTGCCCGATAGCAACCCGCGGAATTCCCTGAAGATCGGCAACAAACTCCACGGCACGCCAACCGCGTAGCAAAGCGGCAACCGCGTCGCGCTGATTGTAGCCAATCTCCATGAAAAGCCATCCGCCGGCTACCAAAGCAGCCGGCGCCGCATCCACCAGACGCTGGATGACCTCCAGGCCCGATTTTCCGGCAAACAGCGCCTGCTCCGGTTCATGGTCGCGCACCTCGACCGGCAACTTTTTTCGCTCGCCCGTCGCAATATACGGGGGATTGGACACGATGGCGTGGAACCTCTCCGTCTCAACTGCAGCCAGCAGGTCAGACTCCACAAACCGGATGCGGCCAGCAACGCCGTTCTGTTGCGCATTGTGCACGGCGATCTCCAGCGCCTGCGCGCTGATATCGACCGCAGTGACGTGTGCCGTGGGCAAGTTGTGCGCCAGCGCCACGGCGATCGCTCCCGAGCCGGTCCCAACATCCAGAATGTGCGGCCGCTCCGTATCGCGAAGCCGGGCGATTGCCGCTTCCACCAGATGCTCCGTCTCCGGCCGCGGAATGAGCACCGCCGGCGTGACCCGGAAATCCAGCCCGAAGAACTGCTGCGAACCCAGAATGTACTGCAGCGGTTCCCCAAGCTGGCGGCGGCGGAGCAGGGCGTTGTACTGCTGCGTCTGCGCCATGGTTAGCTGGCGTTCCCATTCCACCTGGAGTTGCGCCGCAGACAGATGCATCACATGCCGCAGGATCAACATGGCATCCGCGCGGCTGTTTGTGCAGCGGATGTCCGATTCATCGAGCGCCGTGGCGCCCCACGCCACCGCATCGCCAACCGACATCTCCCGCGCGAAAAGCCCTCTCATAGCGAGGCTTCGCCGCTCTTCAGGCGCTCCGCCTGATCGTGCGCAATCAATGCATCGACCACCGGCTGCAGCTTGCCTTCCATCACATCCGACAGCTGATGCAGCGTAAGTCCAATGCGATGATCCGTCAGCCGGTTCTGCGGAAAGTTATACGTGCGGACCTTTTCACTGCGGTCGCCGCTGCCCACCATGGAGCGCCGCTCTTTCTTGAGCGCCTCCTGCTGCTTTTCCATCTCCATTTCATACAAACGTGCGCGCAGAACCCGCATGCCTTTTTCGCGGTTTTTTATCTGAGACTTTTCGTCCTGGCAGCTCACCACCGTGTTGGTGGGAATATGCGTAATGCGTACGGCGGAGTAGGTCGTATTCACGGACTGACCGCCCGGGCCAGAAGAGCAGAACGTATCGATGCGAATGTCTTTGGCTTCAATTTTGATATCGACCTCCTCTGCTTCAGGAAGTACCGCCACCGTCACTGCCGAGGTATGGACGCGCCCTTGTGTCTCCGTCTGCGGCACACGCTGCACCCGGTGCACGCCGCCCTCATATTTCAACTGGGAATACACCCGGTCGCCTTCGATGATCGCGATCACTTCCTTCATGCCGCGCACGCCCGACTCCGACATCGAAAGGATTTCTACCTTCCAGCGATGCAGCTCGGCAAAGCGCGTGTACATGCGGAAAAGTTCGGCGGCAAACAGAGAAGCCTCATCGCCGCCCGTTCCCGCACGAATCTCCACAATGACATTCTTCTCATCGTTGGGATCCTTCGGCAGCAGCAGCACATGAATCTTCTCTTCCAGCTCTGGCTTGCGCGCCTCCAGACGGTCGAGTTCCTCCTGCGCCATGGCGCGCAGCTCCGCGTCCGACTCCTCGAGCATCAGACGGGAGTCGGCAATGCCGCGCTCCACCTGACCCAGCTCGCGCACAGCGTCCGCAACTGGCTCCAGATCGCGATGCTGTTTGGCAATCTTCTGATACTGCTGCTGATCGGCAACCACGGAGGGGTCTGCCAGCTTCTGAGATAGCTCGTCGTACCGTTCTTGAATCTGTTTCAGTCGTTCCAGCATAGGGATTTCCAGGAGAGTTGTGGAGTGGGGGATGGTACAGCGCACGAGCAGAAAACGAACGCCAGCGCCAGCTAATGCTGCGCCAGATCGTGCGATGCGGGCTGGCTTAGGATGAGGAGGACCATGCCGAACTCCATGGTACCGCGTTTCGCTGCAGACAATTCGAACAACGCCCCCGCGGCAACATGGCTCGCGTTTGCCCATCTCTGCGACCAACTGGCGAGTACCCGCAGCAAGCTGTCCAAACGCAAGGCGATCGCCGATTTTCTGCGCCCACTTGCGGCGCCACCCGCGGGGTTGGCAGCGCAGTTTCTCACCGGCACGCCATTCCCTGAGGCAGACGAACGAAAAGCTCAGACAGGCGGGCAGACGCTGGTTCGCGTCGTGCGGGAGATCACCGGGGCCACGCCAGAGCAGTTCAGCGCCGCCTATCGCAAATATGGAGACCTAGGCGCGGCAGCCGAAGATCTGATGCGCGGGCAGGCATCGGTTGACGCTCCGTTGACCCTTGAAGAAATCCATCGCACCTTCCAGGAGCTGGCGGCTACTCGCATGCAGAGCACAAAGACCTCGATCCTGCAGCGACTGCTCCGCGCGCTGACTCCCGTTGAGGCGAAATACTGCATCAAGCTGCTGCTGGGTGACATGCGCATCGGCGTAAAACAAAGCCTGGTCGAAGAAGCCATCGCTGAAGCATGCGGGGAGCCAGTGGCAGACGTCCGACGCGCTGAGACGATGCTGGGAGACATCGCCGCCGTCGTCGCGCTGGCCTGGACGCACTCGCTCGCAAGCGCACGCTTTCGCATGTTTCATCCTCTGGGGTTCATGCTCGCTACGCCCGCCCCGGATGTGCAGGAGGCCTTTGCGCGCTTTCTACCCGACGGCGCCGGCACACCCACCGGCCAAGTGGAGAACAAGTATGACGGCATGCGCGCACAAATCCATTGCGGCGCGGCGCAGGAGCCAGGCCGGGTTCGCATCTTCAGCCGCACGCGCGAAGACATTACGGCCAGCTTTCCTGAACTTGTCGAATGGTTTGCGATGGCTCCCGAACCGGCGGTGCTCGACGGCGAAATCCTCGCCTGGGACCCGGCCGAGGCCCGCGCTCTACCGTTCACCAGTCTGCAGCCGCGCATCGGCCGCAAGCGCGTGACGCCGAAGATGCGCGCCGAGACATTCCTCGTGTTCGTCGCCTTTGACCTGCTCGCCGTTCGAGAGCAACTGCTGCTGGAGCAACCGCTTCAGGAGCGTCGCGCCCGGCTGGAGCAGTGGAGTGAGCGCATGCTGTTGGCGGCCGCGGCGAATCCGCTCTCTGTCCCGGCGGGCCAGCCAGAATTGTTTTCTGGCGACACCTCGGCGAGCGAGCGCATCCCCCGCCTGCACCTGGCGCCTGCGCAGCCGGTGCAGTCGGCCGCACAGATTGACGCCGCCTTCGACGAAGCGCAGCAAAGCGGGAATGAAGGCCTGATGCTCAAAGCCCTCGACTCCGTCTATGAGCCCGGACGGCGCGGCCTGGCGTGGATCAAGCTGAAGCGCGAGCTCTCGACGCTGGACGTCGTTGTGACGGCCGTGGAATATGGCAACGGGCGGCGCGCAGCCGTTCTCAGCGATTACACCTTCGCTGTTCGCGTCGGCGACCAGCTTCGCAACATCGGCAAAGCATACTCAGGGCTGACGGACGCGGAAATTCTCGAGCTGACGCAGCACTTTCTGGCCAATCAGATCGACTCTCGTGGTGGACAGATTCTGGTCGAACCGACGATTGTGCTGGAGGTCGCTTTCAATAACGTCATGCAGTCGGAGCGGCATGACAGCGGCTACGCGCTTCGCTTTCCACGCATCGTCCGCATCCGGCCGGACAAGCCCATCACAGAGATCGACACCCTCGAACGCGTAGCGGAGCTGTTCCGCAATCAGCACAAAGGCGCGGCCGCTAATGCCCGTGGGAGTGGGAGTGCGAATGTCCGTGGTGATGACCGATAGCCTCTTCGCAATCGATGGAATCCAGACAGCCATCCTCGACGCCGCAGCCGGCGGAGTCTTTCTGTTCGAACTGAATGGTCGTGTGTTGGATCTGAAAGCGCTTGCGCAGTTCCCCGTTGATATTCGCCAGAATGCGTTGACTTTCCGAGGGAGGAATGTCGGAGATTGTCACGTGGCATGCCAGCGCATTCACTTGTGAGCTCAGACTCCAGACATGCAGATCGTGAACGTCGCAAACGCCCTGCACCTGACGCATGGCGGCCCGCAGTTCCGCCAGCTCAAGATGCGCCGGCATCCCTTCCAGAAGAATGTTCAGCGTCTCCCGGATGATCGACAGCGAAGACCAGAAGATCATGGCTGCGATCAGCAGCGAGAGCAGCGGATCGATCCACTGGATGCCGGTGATGGCGATGGCCAGGCCGCCCGCGATGACTGCCGCGGTTGAGAGCGTGTCGCCCAGCATGTGGATGAACACCGCCCGCAGATTCACATCGCGTCCGGCGCGCCACAGCATCCACGCAATCACGCCGTTCATCGCCACGCCCACAGCGGCGACGATCATCATGACCTTCGGCTGAACCACAACCGGGTGCATCAGGCGGTGGAACGCCTCCACCCCAAGCCAGATAGCGATGACGATCAGCGCCAGGCTGTTGACGAAAGCGGCTAATACGCCTGCGCGACGGTATCCGAATGTCTTGCGGTCGTCCGCTGGCTTGGCGTGCAGCCGCACGGCGAGTAGAGACAGCCCCAGCGCCAGCAGGTCAGAAGTGTTGTGCCCGGCTTCCGAAAGAAGCGCCAGGCTATGGGCACGCAGGCCAGCCACAAACGTCAGCACAATATAGCCGAGCGTCAGCACAAGCGCGATGCGAAGAACCGCTCCGGTCCTGCCTTCGGGCGCTGCGTGAACGTGCATGCACACAGTTTACTGCGGGCCCCGCGGCTGAGGACTTCTGTTATTGGTCCTGTTTAAATCCAGCCGATGCATAGCCTGTCTGCGAGAATAGACACGAAATGCCAGCAAACATTCTTGTCCTCGATTGCGATTCATCGGCTGGTCTGGAGTGCGTGCAGGCCTTTGGAAGAATGGGCGCAGTCGTTGAGGCACGAGCAAGCCGCCAATGCGCCGCATTTCGCTCAAAATACGCCACTGTGGCAGCTTTGCACCCCGCAAACTGTGAGGAGCTGGCGGAATGGATCTCCCGCCGTCACCAGGAACAGGGCTACGATCTGATCGTTCCCGCCACCGAACGGTCGCTGCTGTCATTTCTGACGCAATCCATTTCATCCAGCGCGCTTCGACGCGCGGTCCTCGGTCCTGCGGAATCGCTGCGTACAGCCTTAGACAAGGAGCAGACCCGGCAATTTGCCGCAGCGCTTGGAGTTTTGACACCACAGAACCGGATGGTGACGGCTGAAAGCGAGCCACCCGGCGCTTTTCCGGTGGTCCTTAAGCCCGTGCACAGTCGCCGTGCGCATGCAACTGGCGTGGAGGCTTACGCCGTGACCATCGTGCGCGACTCGGCGGAGTGGCTGCACGCCATGCGCGTTACCTATGCCACGATACCGGTGCAGGAGCAGCAGTATGTCGCTGGAACGGGCATCGGCGTGGAGATGCTGTTCGAACACGGGGAACCACGCTGGCATTTCGTGCATCGGCGCCTTCATGAAGTGCCGCTGACTGGCGGCGCTAGTTCCTATCGTGAGTCCCTTGCCCCCACCCCGGAATTCATTGAACCCGCAAAGCGCCTTTTGCAGGGCTTGCGCTGGCACGGCGTCGCCATGGTGGAGTTCAAGCGGACGCCGACAGGCGAGATGTACTTGATGGAGATCAACCCTCGGCTGTGGGGCTCACTGGCATTAGGCATCGATGCGGGTATTAACTTTCCAGCGGGGCTTCTGGCGCTTTCCATCGGCTCGCCGCTGCCTCCTCAGCCGAAGTACCGCGTCTCCTACCGCACCCGAAATGTCGCCACGGATGTCTACTGGATGCGCGCAAACTTTCTGGCCGACCACTCCGATCCGCTGCTGCTTACTCGGCCCCGCGTGGCATCCATCCTCGAATACCTTCGGCCTCTCGCCGGGACGGAATCGTGGGACTTCTTCGACATTCACGATCTGGGAGTGCTGCGACGAGTCCTGGCGGAAACGGCGTCAGAACTCAGTACCACCGCCCGGATGCGCCTTCAATCCAAAACACGGGGCTACCTCGGGAGCCGGTTGCATTACCTCTTCCGCCAGAAGGCAGCTGCCCGAAAGCTTCGTCGGTCACCGGCGCCAAAGCTGCTGTTCCTGTGCTACGGCAATATCTGCCGCAGCCCCCTCGCAGGGATGCTGGCACAGGCGCAGATTCCTCATGCAACCGTTTCGTCCGCCGGCTTCCATGCGCGGGAGGGCCGCGTCTCGCCAAACTTTATGCACCCCATTGCGGCTCGGCTGGGAACGAGCCTTACCCAGCATCGCTCCCAAAGAGTGACAAAGGCGATGGTGCGAGACGCGGATGCCATTTTCATCATGGATCGGCGCAATTTTGCCGATATGCGGCAAGAGTTTCCCGAGGCGCTGTATAAGACGATGTTCCTGGGCGCATTCGCGCCGTCCCCGCATGTAGAGCTAAAGGATCCATACGGACTGCCATCAGAACAAGCTGCAGCGATCGGCGACGAACTTGGCCAATGCATGCACAACTTAGCGGGCTGGCTGCGCAGTCCGAAGGCCTCCCGCAGTCGCTGATCCATGCCAGCGGCATGTCAAATCACGCGGTCGCCTTGAGGCGAGTATGCAGTCCGCTCGCATAAAACTTGAAGGTCGCGAGATCCGTATGTCCGGGACTGCCAATGCGCGGAATTTCATAGCGCGAACATGCAGGTTTCGCCCATGTTGGAGTCGTCATGAACGCCCATTCGTAGCCGGCCTTGCGCACTTCTTCCAGCACGGTTGCGTTCACGTCTTCGTGAGTTCCGTTTGGGTATGCAATCGCCGTGCATGGCCGGCCCAGTTCGCGCTGCAGCGTCGCGCAGCTCTCTTGCAGCTCCTGCGCGATGGCAGGCTGGTGCAACCGGGAAAGGATGGGATGATGCACCGTGTGTGACCCAATGTCGAAACCGAGCGCGGCCAGCTCCCGAGCCTCCGCCCAGCTCATAAACGCCAGCGCTTCGGGGTCCTGCATCGTTTGCGCCTGCATCGTATGTTCGCGTAGCCAGTTCAGATAGCTGTTCAAAGACGCTGCGTCGAGCCGCTTGCAAGCACGATTTATCGAGTTCGCCAGGTCGCGGCGTCCGGCCGTATCCGGGGGGACCAGTCGCTCGTCTCCCAGCGGTGACAAAATCTTTGCATCCGGCCATTGCTGCACCCGCGCGCGGACTTCGTCATTCCATAAGGTCTTATCCGTGCCGATATAGCCCGCCGCCAGGAAAAACGTGGCCGGAACTCCTTGCTGCCGCAGGATAGGCGCTGCCACCTTCAGATTATTGCGATAGCCATCGTCGAATGTAACCAGGACCGGAGGTTTCGCAGGCCGCCATTCGCCGCTCCAGAATCGCCCAAAATCGGAGAGATTGACCGGAATGAAATGACGGTTCAGCCACTGGAGCTGCGCTTGAAAGCTGGCTGCGTCTTCATCATTCACGTGGCTGGCGCAGTCTGCCCGGCGACTGTTGAGGACGCCATGATAATTGAGCACCAACGCGTCGCCGCGCCGACGGCAAACCAGCCACTCATTCAGTCCAGCGGCCGCGCACACGGATTTCAAGACGGAGGTAAGACCCATTGGAATCCTTCGGGGATTTTACTGCCCGGCGGCCTGCAGCGCCGCGATCGCCGCACCGGTAACGGCCAGATCGTCGCTCATCGGGATCGCTTCCAGCGTATACCCCTGCAGCGGGCTCATCTTCACCATCTGCTGCAGATAGTTCTGCAGCAGTTTCAAATCCAGGAAGCGCACATTGAAGCCCGTTAAGTAGAACCGTCCCGGGCCTTCCATATGGATCGAATTGGCAGTCGCCGCCGCCAGGCTGCGGTGCCAGAGGCGAACAAACTTGACGCACCGCTCATCCCCGGACTTTGCATTGGCAAACACCTCTTCCGGCTCCATATCGAGGAACCGCAGCCGCATGGCACGGTGCCCCATCACGCCTTCCAGGTGGCCGCGGCCGCCGCATCCGCAATACGTTTCGCCTGGATCAAGACTGACGACAGTATGGCCGCCCTCCCAGATGCCCTCGGCATAGGGATAGCGGCCAAAGCCAATCCCCCAGCCGATGGCCCATACGCGGATAAAGTGATGCAGCCGGCCTTTGATTGCAGCCACGCCCGCAGCAATGGCATCGGCGTCATTCAACACCGTCACCGGCGCATCGATGCCCTGCTCCCGCAGCGCTTCGCGCACGCCGAGCGCCATGCGCGCGCCCTTCAGCTGCACCAGGTTGGGAGAGTCTTCCACCACGCCGTCCTGCAGAATGCCGGGCACCGCCACGCCCACGGCAGACACTGGACCACAGGCGTGGGTTGCGCGTTTGGCCTGTTCACACAACTGCTCAATCAGGGCATCCAGAGGAGTGTCGAGCAGCGCGTTGGGGTCGTCGGCGCCTTCAGGAAAATGAAACAGCTCGGAGCATGGCTTGTCATCCCGCACAACGCCCGTTACGATGCGCCCCGATAAGTGAATTCCGAGACTGTTCGGCATCGCGTTCCCTCACTCACCCTTGCTAAGCCGGTTGAGGCCGTTGAAGGCCGCAGCCTTGTACGCCTCTGCTAGCGTCGGATAGTTGAAGACGGTATCGACGAAATAGTCGATCGTGGCGTTCAGGGCCATCACCGCCTGTCCAATGTGCACCAGTTCGCTGGCACCCTCGCCGATAATGTGCACGCCCAGCAGTTGCCGCGTGTCTCGATGAAAGATCAGTTTCAGCCGGCCGGTCGTGTCCCCGCGAATCTGTCCGCGTGCAATCTCGCGATAGTACGCGACACCCACCTCGTACGGAACATCTTCTTCCGTCAACTGCTCCTCCGTCTTGCCAATGAAGGATATCTCCGGAATTGTGTAGATGCCGTACGGATAATACTTGGGGTTCGAGTGCAGCGATTCATCGCCAAAGATGCGGGCCGCCGCAATGCGTCCCTGCTCCATGGATACCGACGCCAGTGCAGGAAATCCGATCACATCGCCAGACGCAAAGATGTTCGGCACGCGCGTGCGATAGTTTTCATCCACTGCGATGCGGCCGCGGGAGTCCGCTTCCAGCCCCGCTGCCGCAAGGTTCAGATCATCGATGTTGCCCTGACGGCCTACAGCGTACAGCAGCGCGTTGCCGGAGATGCGCTTTTTGCTCTCAAGATTCGCAACCACTGTGCCGTCGGGCAGGCTTTCCACGCTCTGCACTTCTTCATTCAGCCGCATGGTCACGCGGCTATCCCGAAGGTGGTAGCTCAGCGCCTCAACGATCTCCTGGTCCGCAAATTCCAGCAGCTTCGGCCGCTTCTCCACCAGGATCACGCGCACACCCAGCACGGCGAACATGCAGGTATATTCGACGCCAATCACGCCGCCACCCACCACAATCAGCGTCTTCGGCAACTCCGGAATCGTAAGAATCTGATCGCTGTTGATGATGTTGACGCCGTTCAGCGGAACCTTGGGATTGCTGGCGGGCCGCGACCCTACGGCGATCAGCGTGTTCTTCGTCTCATATACGCTGGAGCCCCGGGAATTCGTCACCCGAAGATGGGTCGCATCCTCAAAACTGGCCGTGCCGGTCAGCACCTCAATGTTGTTGCGCGACAACTGCGCATCCGTCACATCCACTTCCGTCTTGATGACGTGCTGCACGCGGAAAGCAAGATCGGCCATCGTGATCTTGTCCTTCACGCGATAATTCATCCCGTAAATGGACCGGTAGTTGTAGCCCGACAGGTGAAGCACACCCTCGCGAAAGGTCTTGCTCGGAATGGTTCCGGTGTTGACGCTGACGCCGCCGACAAACTCCCGCTGCTCTACTACGCCAACACGCTTGCCAAGTTTTGCGGCGTAGATGGCAGCCCGCTGGCCGGAGGGTCCTGACCCGATGATGAGAAGATCGAATGAATCCATATTGATGGGCGCCGGGCTCGAGGAGCCGTCAAAACTCCCCTGATTTCGAAGCTACCATAGAGACGCGGCGCCTCCGTCAACGGGAGCCGCACGCGGCGGCGCAGTCCGATCCTCCTTGCCCTTATGCTTTACGCAATTACCGATCGTCAACGGCTCTCATCGGATGAGCGCAGCGCGCGGGAACAACTCGTGCTGGATGCAGCGAGCTGGGCCCGATCGGGGGTCGCGTGGATCCAGATGCGCGAAAAAGACCTCGACGCATGCGCTCAGGTGGCTCTGGCGCGCGATCTGCTCGCTGCCATCCGGCAGCAGCCCGGCTCTTCGACCCGCCTGCTGATCAACAGCCGGCCGGATGTCGCTCTCGCCGCTGGCGCCGATGGTGTCCACCTGACCTCCGCACCCGACACTCTCACGCCAGACGAGGTGCGCGGCATCTATCGGGCCGCCGGCGCGCCTCGACCCTGGATCAGCATCGCCTGCCATACCCCTGATGAGGCTGCGGCCGCTCGGCATGCAGGGGTCGATTGCATCCTGTTTGCCCCGGTCTTTGGCAAGAGCCTCCGCACCGACGCCGGCGCGGAGCAGCGTTTGCCGGGCGCTGGCCTGGAGAAGCTCGCCGCCGCGTGTCACGCTGCCGCGCCTGTTCCGGTGTATGCGCTGGGAGGCGTCACGAAACAAAACGCAGCGGAATGCCTCGCCGCGGGAGCCGCCGGCATCGCAGCCATCCGGCTCTTGCAACAGCCGCCAGAGGCGTGGCGCGCCTTCGCGGAATAGGACACGCCGCGATCGTTTGACGCCCCGGCACTCCCGCCGTAGTCTCAAAGTACGAGCTTCCGCTTTTCCTCCGTCACCCCGTCCACCCCGCCAGGAGGTCTATCGCCATGCTATTTACCGTTATCGACTTACAGCGTGAGCCGATCGATTTCCAGGAGTCTCTTTCTCCCGGAACTATTGATTTCACAGAAGATATCCGCCAGTCCGGCGATCTGACAGCACAAGGCCGCGCCGATCTCCTCCACGAGCATCGCGGTCCCAATGACGTTGTCGATGACATTCGCATCCGGGCCAGCGCCTCCACGCACCTGGAGCTTGCCTGTGCCCGCTGCCTGGAGCCGGTGACCATTCCCGTCGCCACCTCCTTTGACCTCATCTTCCGGCCCGGAGAGGCTGACGCAACCTCCGCAGAGCGCGCCATCAGCACCTCTGAGACTGAAATCGGATACTATGAAGGAGACGGTTTGCTGCTGGAAGACGTCCTGCGGGAGCAGATTCTTCTGGCGCTGCCGGCCCGGGTTTTGTGCAGCGACTCCTGTAAAGGACTATGCCCTGCCTGCGGCCGAAACCGGAACACCGATCCATGCGACTGCGACGCCCTCCCATCCGATCCACGCTGGGCGGCACTCCAGTCGGTTCGCGTGCAACAGAAGCCATAAAATCCCGGCAAGGGATTGGCCGGCGGACAGCGCGCGCCAGTTAGAATGATTTTTGCGACAAAGCTCCGCCCAGGGTGCACCTGCGACCTGTTGGATGGGAGCCTGCAATCTGAACATTAAGGAAGACCTATGCCGAATCCCAAACGACGCCACTCCCGGCAGCGCACCGCCAAGCGGCGCTCGCATGACTTTTTGACCAGCCCCTCGCTCTCTGAGTGCCCGAGCTGCCATGAGCGCAAGCTGCCGCATCAGATCTGCCCCAAGTGCGGCGTGTATAAAGGCCGCGACGTGGTGGCCGTAAAGGAAAAGAAATAGCTCCTGCCCGCCCATGCTGATCGATATCGCTCTCGATGCCATGGGATCAGATAAGTCGCCGGACCCTGAAATTCGCGGGGCGATTCTGGCTGCCCGCACGTTGGGCGTGCGTGTCCATCTTGTTGGACCGGAGCGCACGCTGCGGCCCCTGCTTGCCCGGCAGATGCGCCGCGCCGGGGAACGCCGCCTGCCGATAAAAATCGTTCAGGCCAGTGAAGCCATCGGCATGAGCGAGAAGGCCGCGCAGGCCGTTCGCGCCAAGCGGGACTCCTCCATGCGGGTTGGCCTGAAGCTGGCGCGCGAAGGGACCGTGGCTGGCTTTATGACCGCCGGCAACACCGGCGCTGCCATGGCCACGGCGAAGATGGTCCTGGGCGCGCTGCCGGGTGTTGACCGCCCCGCGCTGGTGGCCCTGCTCCCAACCTCCAGCGGCCGGCCGTCTTTGCTGCTGGACGTGGGCGCCAACGTCGATTGCGACGCCAAAAATCTAGAGCAGTTCGCGCTGATGGGCGAAATCTACGCCCGCTCCGTGCTGAAGATCGAAAAGCCGCGCGTCGGCCTGCTCTCCATCGGCGAAGAGGAAGGCAAGGGCAATGCCCTGACGCGCGACGCCTTTCCGCTGCTGAAGCAACTGCCTATTCAGTTCCTCGGAAACGTCGAGGGCCGCGACATCTACAACGGCAATGCCGACGTTGTTGTCTGCGACGGCTTCATCGGCAACGTCGCGCTGAAAGCCTCGGAGGGTCTGGCGCGGCTGGTCCGCGATTCGCTGCGGGAATCGCTGAACTCGACCGTCAAAGCGCAGGTTGGCGCCTTGCTCTCCCGCAAGGCATTTAACGACTTCAAGAAGCGCCTCGATCAGTCGGAGTACGGCGGCGCGCCCCTGCTGGGCGTGCGCGGCGTGTGCATCATCGGTCACGGCTCTTCCAATGATCGCGCCATCATGAACGGCATCCGCGTAGCTGCGGAGTTTGCCCGCGCCGGCGTCAACGCTCACATTGAGCGGGAGCTGGCCTGGCTGGCTCGTCCGTCAGATCCGCCCGCCAATCCCTAGCGGCGCAACCGCGCTTCACCGCACCTGCGCACGAACCGGCCGTCATCCATTCTGGAAATTTCTTACCTTCCCGCAGCGCTTCTGCATCGATTAAGACATGAGCTGCCGCGCCTGCAATCTTCCGGGTGTCCGATGACTCCAGCGTTCGACGTCGCCATCGTCGGCGCGGGCATGGCGGGGCTCACCGCCGCACGGGCGCTCGCAGAACAGGGCCAGCGCGTCATCGTCTATGAAGCCCGCGACCGCGTCGGCGGCAGAATCTGCACGCTGCAGCCCGGTGCGAACGCCGTTGAGCTGGGTGCCGAATTCATCCACGGGCGGCCGCCCGAGCTATTGCATCTTGCCGAAGAAGCTGGTGTTCAGCCCATCGAGCGCACGGGCAACAGTTTCTGGCTCCGTAACGGCAGGCTCACCGAGTGCGAAGATCCATTCGACGGCGACTTCCAGTGGATGGAGGCCCTCAAGCACTGGAGCCGGCCGGACTGCTCCTTCGCCGACTACATCCGCAACACCACGGCGGCTGAGGCCACTCAAGTTCGCCTCGCCGACTTCGTCGAAGGGTTCAATGCGGCGGACCAGACCGTCATCAGTGCCGCTTCGCTGGGTAAGCAGCAGGCCGCGGAAGACGCCATTGAGGGCGATCGCAGCTATCACGTGGCGGGTGGCTATTCCCAGCTTCCGGAGTTTCTCGCCGCTGCCGTGGTTCGCGCGGGCGGCCAGATCGCAACCGGCACGCAGGTGCGGGCGATTGCATGGCAGCCGGGCGGTGCGGAACTAACGCTCGAACACGAGAGCGCCAGGCACCGGATTCGCGCGTCGAAGGTGCTGGTCGCCGTCCCTCTGGGACCGTTGCTCGCAGGCACAATTGAGTTTCAGCCACGGCCCGAAGCCATCCTCACGGCCGCCCGCCAAATGCGCATGGGTTCTGTCCTGCGAGTGGTGCTCGACTTTCACGAGCCCTTCTGGGCGACTGCGGCCCCGGACCTTGCCCACGCAATCGAACACGCGGACTTCCTCTTTGCAACAGGCCAGTTGCCGCCCGTCTGGTGGACGACCCCGAGAAATCCCAACCGATTGACCGCGTGGATCGGTGGCCCCCGCGCTCTCGAATTCCCCAGCGCGCCCGCCGCGCGCGACGCTGCCCTGCTCCAGAGTCTCGGCCAGTTGCTGCGAACCTCGCCAGAAGCGCTCAGTCGCCTGCTCCGCCAGTCGTTCACGCACAACTGGCAACGCGATCCGCTGGCACTGGGCGCTTACAGCTACGTCGCGGCCGGCGGCATCCACGCCTCCGCCACCATGGCGGAGCCTGTCCATCACACCCTATTCTTTGCCGGCGAGCACACAGACGTCACCGGACATTGGGGAACGGTACACGGAGCGATGCGCAGCGGCCTGCGCGCGGCCGCCCAGATCGCCAGCACCTAGCCAGAGCCCCTCGACTACACCTTAAGAAAAATCTTCTTGCGGTACAGCACCAGCATCGGCAGCCAGCAGACCAGCACAAACGTAATCGCGTAGACCAGCGAGCCTACACCCGGCGGGTGAATATGCGCGAACGTCCGCAGGTAGAACCAGCGCTCGAAGGTCAGCTTCGGCCCCACGTGGATCGCCCAGAGGCTTGCCGCCAGCAGCTCCGACAACACATAGGCCGTAATCGCATTCGTCCCGAACACGAGCCAGAAATACGTCCATCCTCCACGCCACTGGCGGATCTCGACCATCCAGTAAAACAGCGCGAACAGCACCGCCGCCACGCCCGCGGAAAACAGGACGTACGAGCTGGTCCACAGGTTCTTGTTCATCGGGAACCACGGGTTCCACAACTCACCCAGCGCAATGCCAACGATGCCCGCCAGCAGCATGCCGCGGCACTTCTGCTGCAGGGTGCGCGCCGACTGCAGCCACGTTCCCGTCAGCATGCCCAGCAGCACCGACCCGACGGCGGGAATATCGCTCAGCAGCCCTTCTGGATCGCGTGTGCCAACATACAGCCGGCCGGGAAAGATCCTCCGATCCAGCCATGACACGATGTTGCGGTTCATGTCCATGAACGGGATAGCGTGGCCCGGCACGCCATAGCCCGGGACGGGGACGTAGCGCAGCAGCACCCAGTACCCCACCAGGCAGACGGCGGTCACGGCAATCTTAATGCGCGTGCTCGCGGTCCATAGCTCCAGCAGGCTGGCCAGCAGATAGCAGATCGCGATGCGCTGCAGCACGCCGTAAATCCTGAGCGTGTGCAGCGGGAAGAACGGAAATCCGTTCACGACCAGGCCCAGCAGAAAGAGGATCACGAACCGGCGAAAAACGTGCGCCAGCAGCGTGCTCTTTTTCTCGCCCCGCGCCATGCGGGCGGTAAAGGAGAGCCGCATCGAGACGCCCATGATGAAGAGAAACGTGGGGAACACCAGATCGGTGGGCGTCCACCCGTTCCACACCGTGTGCGTCAGCGGATGGTAGGGCGCCATGCCGCCGTTGTTCACCAGGATCATGAAGGCAATATCGACGCCGCGAAACAGGTCCAGCGATAGCAGTCGCCGAGCGGCCGATGGCTGCGCGCGTTCAAGGGGCATGGACGGAACTCTCGCCTCCAGCCCGTAGAGTACAGCGAGTGTCGCGGTCTGCTCGAATTAGGAAGAAAAAATTTCTTCAGGTGGGCGATCCTTCGCCCTGCGTCAGCGGTCGAGTTGGAGAAGAAGCCGCGCGCGCTCGTCGATTTCGGCCAGCGTGTCTTTCAGCGCCGTGCGTATGTATGCACGCTGCCGGGCCAGGCTGGAACCGGCTGGGAAGTCTGGATCGTGAATGAGCGCCGCCGCCTGACGATGCGCCGAGCTGCCGAGTTCAGAGAGCTGCTGGTGCAACGCAATTTCAGAGTTGAAATGCGGGATGGGAATATCAAGTAACTTCTTTTCGATGTCACGCTCACCGAGCAGCCCGGTTGACTGAAATGGCTTAATAGCATCGTTGACGCACGCTGAATTCAATACGGCCGCAACGAACTGTGCCTCAGCCGCACTGCTGAATGCTGCCCAGTACAACTTGTGCTCGACAAGCAGCGGGAGGTTAAGAGCTTGCCGATCGCAATAGGTAGCCGATACGTTGGTTCCGGCTGCGTTGTAGAGCACCAAATGCCGGTGCGCCGGAGACTGGGCCGTGAGGCCACGCTGATAATTTATCCTTTGCAAGACAGACTGACGCGAGGTCTTGGCTCCGCGCTTTTCTTTCCAGATTTCTTCCGCCTGCTCCATCCATTTGGCAAACTCCCGATAGCCCTTGCGGCGCAATTCCGAGGTGGTCAAGGTCTGGTATGCGCCGTGCTCCTCTTCCAGCGGCAGAACAATCGCCGCGGGTTCGAGCATGACAAACGGCAGAACGTGGCGCGCGATGGCCGTGCTGAAGAGAAAGCGGCCTTCGATGTTGCCCTGCATTCGCACGTCCCGATAGGGAGGTTTCGATTCTTTTGCGCTCGCTTCGCTGGTTCTGGCGTAATAGGTCCGGTCGTGGTCTGGCGAGCCGTCCAGTCCCTCCACCGTGACGAAATAGAAGTTGCGCGGCACCAGGGTGGCGCCCTGTTTGAAGGCGTTGGCATAGGGGCTGGAGCGGGTCTGCGAGTTTGCCCCGCTCTGGGTGGATAGTGCGCAGCGATTGCCCAGCCAGATAACACGAGCCTCCGCCTTTTCGATGGAAAATTGATCTTTTACCTGGATCCAGGGTAAATCGCGGTCCGCCAGCCTGCCTTGCCAAATCTGGGCGGCAATGGCGTCTTTGGAACTGCCAGGGCGTAGGGACTGCTCCGCAAACAGCACACAAGATGGCACTTTGAAGAGCGGCTGTACCTCCCACAAGTCCCAATATCCTGAGAGCCTGAATTTGGCGGTATATTTCCTCTGGATCAGGTTCTGGTGCTGGTCCGCCGTAAGGATGCTGCGAGGCATGACAAAGGCCAGCCTGCCTCCTGGCCGGGCAAAAGTTTCCAGTGAGTGAGCCAGAAATACCGTGGCAAGCTCCATCTGCGTAAACAGCTTCTGCGATTTGGGCGCAATCTTGTACGTCTCTACAGCCCGCTGCTTAATCTCCTTCTGATATTCCGGATCGGTGACATACCGGTAGGCAACCCATGGCGGATTGCCGACGATAAAGTCGAACTGCTGCCGGAGCATAGCCGGGCGATAGCTATTGCGGATGATGAACGACCAGATAGAGTTTTGCTTCTGCTGAATCAGCTCGCTCAGGCCAACGGCAAAGTTCCAGAGCGCGGTCACGACCTCTTCCCGTTGCAGCATCTGCACAAGGCCCGGGACGGCCTGACGCAGGTACCGGTCGAGCGAATCTCTGGTTTCCTTTTTCCCGGCTGCCAGATCTTCCGCAATCCGTGTGGCAGCGACGATGGCATCGTCAAAGTTTTCTGGCTGGTCCACCATCATGTCCGGGAGCACAAAACTGCGCTGATTCTTCCGGGGGCCAAACGTTATCTCAATGCCGTTCAGTTGATCCAGCAGGTTCTTTTCCACCTCACGCGGCAGAAACAGGGAGTCAGCGAGATATACGGGTATCTGTACGGGGCGGCGAGCGGAATTGACCAGCTTACCCAGCGCCAACACATAGGTGGCGCGTGCAATCGTCACGGCCACAGGGTGGATATCAATTCCCTTCACGCTGGCCAGTACCGCACGGAGACGCTCATGTGGGGTCCCGGCGGAGTTGTGCTGCAGAAAATGACTGATGGAGGCCCGCAGGAAGCTGCCGGAGCCACAGCTGGGATCGAGCACAGTTGCGTATCCACCTGCGGGCAACATCTCCGCAACAATGCGCTCGCAGAGCCAGTCGGGCGTGTAATACTCGCCGAGATCATGACGGTCTTTCGGATCGATGAGTTGCTGATAGACGCCCTTCAAAACATCTTCCTGGATACGCGGAAGATCGTAAGTCAGTAATGTATCCAGCACGCGTTCCCAAACTGGGGCGAGAATTTGTTCGGCTTGTGGGCTGCGAATCCAATGAAAAAAGTCTTCGTCCGCAAGATTGGCAAGATATTTCGACTCAAAATACTGTCCGGAGAACACCTCCTGTGCAACCTGACGGAGGGTTCCCTTCGTCTGCCCGCCGGATAGGGCTGCCCAGACCATGAGTCTTGAGACGCTTACTAGCCACGTGTGCCGGAGAAACAGCTCGTCAATCTCGGAAACGTGCTCGCCCGTTTCCTGATCTCGTTTCAACCGATCTGACTCGCTCAACTTGCCATACGTGACGGTCAGATAACTTTGCCAGGTGTCGAACGCCAGCCGCGCTTCACTGCTACCGCGCGATGCCACCCACGCACGCCGCAACGCGGCGAGACCTTCATGAAACAGATGGCTGTAGGAGCCGAAATCCTCGCGGATGGCTTCCGACGTGGGCTCGATCTGGCTGGGACGAAACAGAAACATATCCAGCCAGCGATAGAAGTCATCCAGAGTGTCACTTTTTAGAACAATCTCGCGGCGAAGATCCAGAACGATATTTCCGGGAATCAGCGCTGCATTTTCCGGTAGTACGGCCCGGTAGATCCTCCAGCGGATGCCATCGGTTGCAACGGCATCCAGATTGCGTCGAGGTCCACGCTGCTGCCAGATAGCAGCGACATACTCGCGAAGCTGGTCTTCAGCAACAGCTAATGTCTGCTGGAGGTCTTTTTCGAATTCGATAACTGCAGAGCCATAGACCGTATCCGCCCGACCCCGCTTGCTACCCTCCGGGGTCGTGATCTCTAAAGCTGTTTCTGCCCCCCTTGTATAGAAGGCCACTTCGCGGGTATTTGGGAAGAGAGTGCCCAATAGCGCGCTGAAACGCTCGCGCTTCCCAAACTCACTTCGTACGCTTCTCATCTCGCTGAGATAAGTGTTGATTGTTCGAGATGTGTTGTCTGTCAGTGAAGGCGTCATTAACCCCTTAGCAAGACCGCTTCGTTTGTCATTTTTCTTTCGAGAGGCGCAGCAACATCCTACTATGCCCCGAATGAGGGACCAGATGCGTTAAGGATTGTCAGGGAAATGCCGCAGAGGTCTTCAAATGGCGGAGGGAGAGGGATTCGAACCCCCGTTGCCCTTGCGGGCAAAGCGGTTTTCAAGACCGCCTGTTTCAACCACTCACACATCCCTCCGCGGGACGCGGGCTGTGCCTCCTAGTGTACGACGGCCGCCCGGCTAGAACAGCCGTTCCGCGCGCCGCAGGTTGCCCGCCGCGCCCACGCCGGCGAGGGTAAAGCTGAAGCTCTCCTGGCTTTCGTTGCGGATGTTGCCAAGTTGGAAGCGGCGGTACTCCACGGTAAAGCCGCAGCAGTCCCAGTTATAGGTCGTCTGCACCACGGAGTATTCGAGCACGTGCAGATTCAGATCCAGTCCACCGCTGGCGGCAACGCTCAGACCGGGCTTGGTCAGCGCGCCATAGCCCAGCAGCATCTGGATCTGGTTGTAATTCACAACGTTGGCCGGCTGGGTGGGCGGTACCGGGGTTTCCCCAACAGCGTTCAGCAGCGCGGAGCCGAAGCTCGAAAAAAACTGCCCGCGCCGGTAATTTGCAAACACGTTGCTGGCGGCCACGCGGCCGGCCTTGGTGTCGTAATCAAAGTCCCATTCCAGCCCGGTGTTGGCGCTGGTATCCACCCGCAGCCGCGACACAACCGGGGAGACATTGCGCGGTGCGGTCACGTAGGCCGCACCGCTAAAGTCCAGCGTGGAGGTAAAGATATTGCGGCGTCCCGTGATCACCGCATTGCCGAACGTCGGATCGAAGAAATACTTTTGCCCGACAAACCACGAAAGCCACTGGCGCGTCGGGGGAACACAGGTGACGGTCAGCGACTGCGCCGGCTCTGCCGTGGGCGGCGGCTCCTTGCAGGGGCGCGGATGCAGTTGCTTGATGAACAGCCGCTGCGTCAGGCCATATTCCATCTCATTGGTGTCGCTGTAAATGTCAACGGGATCAAAGCGCGGAATACTGTTAAAGCGGTTGACGCCGCGCACGTACCGGTAGTTCGCCTCCGGCTCAATGGTATGGCGCAGGGCTACGCCGAATCGCTTCGCCAGCAGGGGCCCGGAAAACTCGCGCTCCAGCACCGGCGGCAGAAGCTGCACATCCGCTTCCATGGAGGTGCGGCTCAGTCCTCCATTGGCCGGCGTTGGCGTGGCGCCGTCGCCGGGCGGCTGGTTCGGCAGAGGCGGCGGCAGATTGGCAGGCAGCGGGCCAAAATGCTGGCTGTGGGAGTAGCCGGTTTCACGCAGACCGAACTCCGGCCGCACATTCCATCCGTCGGCATGCACCGGGTACGCAATGTGCGGAAACAGATCGAAGCGGCCGACGTTATGCGAACGGTAATAGGGTTCGGAGCGCGACAGCAGGCTCATCGAGGAGAGTCCGCTGAATTCGCCCCCATACCGCGAGATGCGCTGATCCAGCCAGTCGAACGATACCGCCGGCACATGCAGAATACGCACCTGATCGTTCGACACGGTGCTGGCGTAGTTCTGGTAGCGTTCAACCTCTCCGCTGGTGACGGTTCCATGCCGCTCATGGGTCAGAAAGCCCCAGGACTTTACCTCAGAGGACACCGCCTGTGAGAAGTTCTCCGCGAAGACTTCGCGATAGACAAAGGAGCTGAGATACTCGGCGTTAATCACGGCGCGGGTGTAGTCCGTAAAATCCCGCCGTCCAGAGATGAGCGTGTCCTGCCCACCCTGGTTCACATAGAGAGGCGCGAGGCCCCGGTCTTCCAGGCCGCTGTACTGCCCGCGGAGAAAGTTGTTGCCGAAGCCGCGGTAGCGGAACTGGGCGCTCTGCTCAAAGCCACGCAGCGAAAAATATTGCAGCCCCAGCAGCAGGTCTGTGCTTCGGTTAATCGCCCAGTAGTACGCGCCGCCGACCACTGTGCCTTTAATCGCGGACCCGGTCTCAAGCGCGGGCGTGAGAAAACCCGACTGCCGGCCGGAGGTATTCACGGCATGCGTCACATATGGCAGGTAGACAATCGGGACGCCAAGCAAGCGGAAATTACTGTTCCACGCGCGTGCGGTTTCGTCCTTTACGGCGATGCGCGGCGCAAAGATCTGCCAGTGTGGTTTGGGCAGGCGGCAGGAGGTCATGGTGCCGTTGCGAATCTCGTAGGCATCCGGCCCCTGCTTGATCAGCTCACGGCCCGTCACGGTAAACGGGTTGGTGGTGGTGTAAAGCGTGGGGCTGGGGGCCCGCGTCACGCCGACGGAGCCCACCACGTCATAAAAGTGGCCCGTCTGCGCATCCAGATTCATCGTGCCGTGAGTGGCGGAGATGTTCTCATCATCCGGACCGCCGGTCAGTTGCAGATGGCCGAAGGCGACGATGTCGCCGGTGGCGGCGTTATAGTTCACCCGATCGGCCCGGAGCACATAGGTTTTGTAGTCGATCTCCACATCGCCGCGCAGTTTGTAGAGGTCGCCCTGCTTCTCCTGGCGAGCGGCGCGGATGGTCACGGGTACGCCCTGCGGCGTGGAAGGCAGTGGTTGCGCCACTGGAACGGACGGAGCATCGGGCGGACGGGAACCCGGGGATGCCGGTGCGGCGGGTGGCTGGTCTGCCGGAATTCGGCTGGTCAATGCCTGCGCCCG
>JAKAUB010000229.1 GCA_021827845.1 Acidobacteriota bacterium
GTGTGCATCAGGATCACGCCGCAGCCGAGCTTCGCACAGGTCTGCGCCATCTCCGGATCCCATAGAAAGCCGCTGACGTCATTTACGATTTCTGCGCCGGCGGCGACCGCCTGACGGGCGACCTCTGCCTTATAGGTGTCGATGGAAATCAGGCAGCCGGGCCGCTCCCGCAGGAGCTGCTCGATGACCGGAAGCACGCGATCCATCTCTTCCCCGGCAGTGACCGCGCGCCGTGTGCCCGGCCGCGTGGACTCCCCACCGATGTCGAGAATGTCCGCGCCCTCTTCCAGCAGCCGCAGTCCGTGGTCGACAGCCGCAGCGGGAGAAAGAAACTGGCCGCCGTCGGAAAAGGAATCCGGGGTGACGTTGAGAATGCCGGCAAGCAGCGTGCGCTCCCCCAGCACCAGAGAGCGTGTGGCCAGGCGCCACGTGAATTGGGGTCGCGGTGTGACGATCATGGCAAACGCCGGGCGAAACGCCCCGGAAAGAGGGCAGCCGCGCTAACGCGGCTACCTTTCATTCTCGCCCGTCCGGCCGCGCGGCTGAATGCGCCGTTTTCCACAGTATTCGGCACCCTCTACAATGAGCCTGTGTCATTCAAGAACTCACCCGTTCTAGTCGTGCATGGCGGCGCCTGGGCCATTCCAGAAGACATGCTGGAGGCGCACCGGCGCGGCGTCGCTGCTGCGCTGAGCGCTGGCTATCACTTGCTGGAGCGCGGGGCGTCTGCCGTTGACGCCGTCGAGACGGCGGTTTCCATCCTTGAAGATGATGAGACCTTCGACGCGGGCCGCGGCAGTTTTTTGACAAGCGATGGCCGCGTGCAGATGGACGCATTGCTGATGGATGGGGGCACGCTTCGAGCCGGCGGGGTCGCCTGCGTCGAGCGGATTCGCAATCCCATTCGCGCGGCGCGGCTGGTGCTGGACAAAAGCCCGCATGTCTACTTTGTCGCCGATGGCGCCGAGGCTTTTGCCCAGGCGAATGGCATGCCGCTGATCGACAATCAGGAGCTGGTGCTGGAACGCGAGCGTGAGCGGCTGCGGCAGGCGCAGGATGAATTGCGGCAGGGCGTCGCGGACGCAACCTTCAGTGGAAGGGCCGAACGCTTCTCCGGCGAACTTTTATCGCATGACACGGTTGGCGCCGTGGCTTTGGATGCGCATGGCAATCTTGCCGCGGGAACCTCAACCGGTGGCACGCTCAACAAAGCTCCCGGGCGGGTCGGCGATTCTTCCCTGATTGGTTGCGGATGCTACGCGGACAATCTTTCAGCGGCAGTTTCACTCACCGGCTGGGGTGAGCCAATTATGAAGCTGGTGCTGGGCAAGTGGGCCGTTGACCGGGTGCAGCAGGGAACGCCGCCCGCGCGCGCGGCCGAAGAGGCGATTGCCTACCTCTTCCATCGGCTGGGCGGCTATGGCGGCATCATTCTGCTGGGACCTGCGGGCCGCGTCGGCGTGGCCCACAACACGCCGCACATGGCCTGGGGTGTGCAATCAAGCCGCGGCGTAGAAGTGCACACCGAGCAGGCGTAGAGCTGAACGCTGCCGCGCCGGCGGCCTTAGCGCAGAATCTTCCGATCCTGTTTGGGCGGCGTCGCTTCCACCTGCGATGGAGTCGGAAGCTGCGAAACATTCCAGCCGCCGCCCAACGCCTCAATCAACTGCACAGCCGACGTCATCTGCGTAATCTGCAAGGACGCAAGCGTCTGCTGATCCAACAGCAGGGCGGACTGCAGCGTGACGACGTCCACATAGGGATCCAGCCCGGTGCGATAGCGGGCCATCTCCAGGTCCAGTCCCTCTTGTGCAGTGGCGACCACGTCGCGCTGCTGGCGAATCTGCTGGGACAAAATGCTGACCGCGCTTAAGGAGTCTTCCACCTGCTGAAACGCCGTTAAGACCGTTTGGCGGTAGGTGGCGAGGTTGGCGTTATAGAGCGCGATGTACTGGTGAACGGTGGCGCGGCGCAATCCGCCTTCATAGATCGGTTCAGAGATCGTCGGACCGATGGACCAGAAGCGGCTCGGCCAGTCCAGCAACTGATGCGCAAGCGAAGCTTCCGTGCCGCCCGCTGCTGAAAGGGTCAGATTCGGGTAGAACGCCGCGTCGGCAAAGCCAATCTCTGCATTGGCAGCCGCCATGTTGCGCTCGGCGGCAGCGACGTCCGGCCGGCGTTGCAGTAGTTGTGAAGGGACGCCGATAGGGATCGGCGGCGGCGAGTACACCATCGGGCGGGAAGCAATCGAAAACCGCTCGGCCTGCTGCCCCACCAGCACCGCAATTGCATGCTCATACTGCGCGCGAAGGATGCCGAGATTTGTAGCCTGCGCCTGTGTCGCCTGCAGGGTGTTCTCCGCCAGCACAGCCGCTGCCTTATCTCCCAGGCCGGTTTCGTATTGCGACTGCGCGTAGCTGAGAGCGTCCTGATCTGCCTTGATCGTTTGCGCGTATAGCTGAATCAGCGCGTCCTGACCGCGAATCTCAAAGTAAAGTCCAGCGAGCGTGGCCTGCTCCGTGAGCCGCTCATTTTCAAGATCGGCCGCGCTCATCTGCGCGGAATACTGCGCTTCATGTACAAGATTCCGCACCCGGCCCCACAGATCGGGCTCCCAGGTAAGAGCGAACGGCAACGTATATAGCGCGGTGGTTGCGCCTGTGTGGGCGATCTGGGAGTTCGTCAAATTTCCGGACGACTTCTCGCGGACCCAGGAAGGCGTGGTGCCGAATGTGGGGAAATACTGCGCCCGCGCTTCGCGGATGAGCGCCCGCGCCTGCATCAGGTCTTCGAAGTAAATTTTAATGTTCTGGTTGTTGATGTTGAGCTGATCTTCGAGACGATTCAGCTCCGGCTCATTGAAAATGGTCCACCAATCTCCGCGGAGCTGGGCATCTGCAGGAGACGCGGGTCGCCAATCGCGCGATCCTTGCGCCGTGTCGGTGCTTTGGACGGAGCCTGATCCGCCAGTATCCACAGTGGTGTTCGGAGCCGCGGTTGCCGGCACGGGTGCGGGCGCTTCTTTGTACGCGGTAGGCGCCTGCGTCACCGGCGGATGATACTTGGGTCCGACCGTGCAGCCAGCCAGGCTTGCCAGCGTGAGCATCAGCACGATGCCGGGAATTTGCCGGGGGCTGCAATCGAAGATTTGTTGAGAGTTCATGACAGTTTCTTCCAGTTACGCCGGGAGACCCGTCGAGTGAGGATGGTCGCCACCGCGCTTCATCTTCAGCCGCAGACGGTCCATCCACAGATAGATCACGGGGGTTGTGTACAAAGTGAGCATTTGACTGACCAGCAGGCCGCCAACAATGGTGACACCAAGCGGGCGGCGCAGCTCTGACCCGGTGCCGGTGCCGAACGCCAGCGGCAGCGCGCCAAAGAGTGCTGCCATGGTCGTCATCAGAATGGGGCGGAAGCGCAGCATGCAGGCGGAGAAGATCGCGTTTTCCGTCGTCATGTTTTCATCGCGCTCCGCCGCCAGCGCAAAGTCGATCATCATGATCGCGTTCTTTTTCACGATGCCGATCAGCAAAACAATGCCGATGACAGAGATTACATCCAGCTCCATGTGAAATACCATCAGCGCCAGCATGGCTCCCACGCTGGCCGATGGCAGCGTGGAGATGATGGTGATGGGGTGCACCAGGCTCTCGTACAGAATGCCCAGCACGATGAAAACGGCCAGCAGCGCGGTGATCACCAGCTCCGGCTCCGTGCGCAGCGATGCCTGATAGGCCTGCAGCGTGCCGGAAAAGAACCCATGAATGGTGGATGGCGTGCGCAGTTCCGCTTCCATGGCGTAGATACGGCGCGTGGCCTCACTCAGCGAGACGCCCGGCGCCAGGTTGAACGATACGGTGACCGAAGGGAAGAGCCCAGTGTGATTCACCTGTAGCGGCGTGGTGCCGGTTTTGGGTGTAGCCACTGCAACAACCGGCGTTACTCCAGCCGAGGACGCGCCGGGGTAGATGTAATTGAGCCCCTGGGGAGACTGGTAATACTGCGGCTCGACCTCCAGCACCACGTAGTACTGATTCAGCGGCGTATAGATGATCGAAACTTCCGATTGTCCAAATGCACTGTACAGGCTGGTATCCAGCGACTGGGCGGTAAGGCCGAGACGGGCGGCGGTGGTGCGGTCGTAGCTCAGGTACTCCTGCAGGCCGCCATTTTGCTGGTCGGAATTCACATCACTAAAGCCGGGAAGGTGCTGCATCTTCGCAAGCAGGATTGGGCCCCACTTTTTCAGGTCGGTAAAGTTGTCAGACTGAATGGTGTATTGATACAGGGCAGCGCTGGCGCGCGCGCCAACGCGAATGTCCTGGCCGGGCTGCAGGAAAACGGCAGCGCCGGTGAGCCGGTTCAGTTTTGGCCGCAGCCGATTGATGATCTGCGAGGCATCGGCGTTGCGCTCGGACATGGGCTTCAGCGCGATGAAGACAAAGCCCGCATTGCCTGACCCAGTGTAGGCGTTCACATTTGCGACTCCCGGATCCTGGCGGATGACGTTCACGATGCGGCGCGTCGATTTGTCCATCACGGCGAAGGACGCATCCTGCGGTCCCAGCGTCCCTCCAAAAACGACGCCGGTGTCTTGCGTGGGAAAAAATCCCTTGGGAATTGTGGCGATCAGGATGACGTTCAGCGCGATGACCAGCAGCAAAACGACCAGCGTGATGCCGGGGTTGTCCAGGACCCAGAGCAGCGAGTGACGGTAGAAGTTGAGAATCCCGGCGAAGGCGCGCTCACTGGCCTGGTACACCTTCCCATGCTTTTCCTGGTCGTGCGACTTCAGCAGGTAGGCGCACATGGTGGGCGTCGTAGTCAGGGAAATGACCATGGAAACCAGAATCGCTGTCGAAAGCGTCACGGAAAATTCGCGGAACAGCCGGCCGACGATCCCTCCCATCAGCAAAAGCGGAATGAAAACGGCGATCAGCGAGATGCTGATGGTGAAGACCGTTGGGCCGATCTCGCCCGCTCCACGCAGCGCGGCGGCAATCGGTGCCATGCCCATCTCCAGATAGCGGGAGATGTTTTCCATCACCACGATTGCGTCATCCACCACAAAGCCGGTGGCGATGGTGAGGGCCATGAGCGAGAGATTGTCCAGGCTGTAGCCGAAGAGGTACATCACGGCAAAGGTCCCGATCAGCGAGACCGGCACCGCCACGCTGGGAATCAGCGTCGCGCGCACATTGCGCAGGAAAAGGAAGACGACCAGAATTACGAGGATGACCGAGATGATGAGTGTCTGCTCGACATTATTGAGCGAGGCGCGAATCGTCGTCGTGCGATCCAGCACCAGATTGATGTTGATGCCGCTCGGCAGAATGGAGCGCAAAAAGGGAATCTGGCTGCGAATCGCATCGTTGGTCTGAATAATGTTTGCGCCCGGCTGGCGGAAGATGATGATCGTGACCGAGGGAATCCCGTTCATATATCCGGCAGAGCGAATGTTCTGGACCGAATCGGTGACCGACGCTACATCCTCCAGCCGCACCGCCAGCCCATTGTGATACCCGACGATCAGCGGCCGGTACGACGCGGCATGAGAGATTTGATCGTTGTCCAGAATGTCGGCCGTGATGGTGTTCCCGGCGATCTGTCCCCGCGCCAGGTCGGAGTTCTGGAGGCTCAACACGGCACTGATGTGCGACAGCGTAATACCGTAGCTATTCAGTTGTGCGGGGCGTACATCCACACGGACTGCTGGCA
>JAKAUB010000235.1 GCA_021827845.1 Acidobacteriota bacterium
GCCCGGCAACCAGCGCTGTCAGATGATCCAGCGCAGCGGCGAACTCCGGCGTCTGCATGTAATCCGCATAGCCGCGAAAGCTCTCGTTGCGCCAGCCGCTGTTGATCGAGTCGCGCCGGGGACGGCGACGGCCGCCCAGCTCCCGCATCCAAATGTATTCAATACCACCCGCAACCGCTGATTGCTCCAGCGCCTGCTTGGCAAACTGCGGGTTGTGCCTGGATTGCGGAATGGTGCGGATATCGACCAATCTCTGAATGCCGTGCGCCGTAAGCGCGCCCAGAAACACTTCAATCGGAGTGGTCGAGTGGCCGATGGTGTAGATCGAAAACATTGTGCAAAGCCCCGGAAAACACGCGGCGCGAAGCCTTTTTTTGCCTCGCGCCGTATACCCGCTTCCTGCGGCTCCTTCTATGCGTTGGCGCCCGCCAGGGCCGGCTCATCGTGCTTCCAGGGCCGGCTCATCGTGCTTCACCGCTTCCAGAACCTGCGGCTTCAGCGCCTGGGGCAATGCCACGGCCAGCACGTCCTCAATCCGCCGGACGTAGTGGATGGTCACGCCCGCAAGCTGCTCGGGCAGCAGATCTTCTTCCACGTTCAACCGGTTCTCCTCCGGCAGAATCACATCGCGAACTCCGGAACGGCGCGCCGCCAGGAACTTCTCCTTGATGCCGCCCACCGGCAGAACATTGCCGCTGAGTGTGATCTCACCCGTCATCGCCGTCAGCGGACGCACGGGCGTATCTGTCATCAGTGAGACCAGCGTTGTGGCCAGCGTTACCCCGGCGGAGGGCCCATCCTTCGGAATAGCGCCTGCGGGAATGTGAACATGCAGGTCGATCTCCGCGTTGAAGTCCTCCTTGAGGCTCAGCAGCTTTGCATTGGAGCGAACCCAGGTCAGCGCCGCCTGCATCGACTCCTGCATCACTTCGCCGATCTGCCCGGTCATCGTGAAGCTGCCCTTGCCCTTCATCCGGTTGGCTTCGATGTACAGAATGTCGCCGCCAGCAGGCGTCCAGGCAAGGCCCACAGCAACCCCAGGGCGTTTGGTGCGTTCGGCCAGCTCCATCTCCACGCGCACTTTCATGCCACCGAGAAATTCCTGAATGACCTCACCGGTGACCACCAGCTTTCCGGTATTGCCCTCCGCCTTGCGGCGGGCTTGCTTGCGGCACACCGTCCCCAGCAGTTGCTCCAGCTTGCGCACGCCAGCCTCGTGCGTGTAGTGCCGCACGATCTTGCGTACTGCGTCTTCCGGAAACTCAATCTCCTCCGGCGTCAGTCCGTTTTCCTTGATCTGCCGCGGAATCAGATAGCGGAACGCGATGTGCACCTTTTCATCTTCGGTGTATCCGGTCAGCTCAATAATCTCCATACGGTCCCGCAGCGGCTCCGGAATGGGATCGAGCATGTTGGCCGTGCAGATGAACAACACCTTCGACAGATCGAACGGTACGTCCAGGTAGTTATCGCGGAAGGTCGAGTTCTGCTCAGGATCGAGCGTCTCCAGCAGCGCCGACGCAGGATCTCCACGGAAGTCGCGCCCCAGCTTGTCCACCTCATCCAGCATGAACACGGGATCGTTCGTATCCGCGCGGCGAATCGACTGCATGATCTGCCCCGGCATGGCGCCGATATAGGTGCGGCGATGCCCGCGGATCTCTGCTTCGTCATGCATGCCACCCAGCGAGATGCGCTGAAACTTGCGTCCCCCAGCGAGATGCGCTGAAACTTGCGGCCCAGTGCCCGCGCAATGCTGCGGCCCAGCGAAGTTTTTCCGACGCCCGGAGGGCCTACGAAACATAGAATCGGGCCCTTCATGTCCGGCTTCAGGCGGCGCACGGCCAGGTAGTCGAGAATCCGCTCTTTCACCTTTTTCAGGTCGTAGTGATCCTCGTCCAGAATCTCGTGGGCTTTCGCAATGTCCACCTCACTGCCCGAGGATTTTGTCCACGGCAGCACCGCCAGCCACTCAATGTAATTGCGCGTGATCGAGTAGTCGGCCGCCATCGGCGACATGCGCGACAGGCGATTCAACTCCTTCAGCGCATCCTTCTTGACCGCTTCCGGCATGCCGGCGGCTTCCAGTTTTTCGCGGAGCTCCTGAATGTCCTTCTGGCCCTCGTCGGCTTCGCCCAGCTCCTTCTGGATTGCCTTGAGTTGCTCGCGCAGATAGTAGTCGCGCTGCGACTGCTGCACCTGATCCTGCACTTCAGACTGAATCTTTGTCCGAAGCTGCTGCACCTCCAGCTCTTTCGCCAGATGACGATTGATGCGAGCCATCCGCGCCAGCACGTCCGGCGTCTCCAGCAGCTCCTGCTTGTCGGGCGTGGTCAAAATCGGCAGCGAGGAGGCGATAAAGTCCACCAGCCGGCCGGGGTCTTCAATGTTCAGGGCAATCGTCTGCAGCTCATCCGACAGAGTCGGTGATGCAGTGACGATCTGTTGAAACTGCGACAGAATATTGCGCTGCAACGCTTCCACTTCCGGACTCTTGGCCGGCTCGGCCTCACCCATCATCTCGATGGCAGCCGTCATGTAAGGCGCAGACTGATCGAAGTCCGCCAGGCGCACCCGCTCCGTACCCTCGGTGAAGACGAACAGGCTCTGGTTCGGCATCTTGACGACTTTATGAATGGTCGCGAGAGTGCCAATGGTGTAGAGGTCGGTGGGTTGCGGGGCGTCGATGCGCGCATCCCGCTGCGCCACCACGATGATGGTCTTTTCCTCGCCGAGCGACTGGACGAGCTGGATCGAGCTCTCCCGGCCAACGGTCAGAGGCAGGACCGCGTGGGGAAAAAGAACAGTGTCCCGGACGGGCAGTACGGGGTATACCCGCCTGGCGTCGTTCGGGTCGCGGTCCTTGCGTTCGCCGGGGCGGATTTCGCTAAGAAAATCACTAGACATTTGAGTCACCTGCTATCACTCTTTCTGCAATTAGACGCTGCAGATACGGATCGGTCGCAAAACTGCCGAATAGCCTCTTTGGTCCTTCAAAAACTGACGCATTGGCGCCCCTTCTGGTTACGATGCTGAAATTGTCACCGGATACCGTCCCAGCTCTTTCACCATCGGGCAGATTCCCCGCAGATCGTTCAAGACGATCGCTGCCTCCTGCGCGGTGGTAATGGCCACATCGGCATAAAAAACGTACTCCCAGGGATGGCCGACCAGCGGCCGCGACTCGATTTTGGTCAGGTTCATCTGCCGCGCAGCGAAGGCGGTGAGAGCCTGCAGCAGCGCCCCAGGCCGGTTTTCGAGTGAAAACATGACGGAGAGTTTGGCCGGGGGCGCGGTGCTGCCGGTCTCTGCGCCGATCAGCCAGAAGCGGGTGAAGCTCTGGGCGCGGTCCTCAATGCCCTCCTGCAACACCGCTGCACCGTACTGCGTCGCGGCCTGCCGGGCGGCGATGGCGCCCACCGAAGGGTCTTTCTCGCGCATCACATGCTGCACGGCTCCCGCGGTATCGTAAAAGCTTTCCGCGGTCAGCTTTGGATGGGCAGCGAAAAAGTCCCGGCACTGCGCCAGCGCCACGGGATGCGACAAAACCCGGCGCAGCCCGGCGATGCTGGCACCCGGCCTTCCCAGCAGGTTATGCCGGATTCGCATCTGGAGTTCGCGGCGCACCGCTAATTCGTGATCGAAAAAAAGATCGTAGAAATCGACAACGGAACCGGCCAGACTGTTCTCGACGGGGATTACCGCCTGCTCCGCCGCACCCGATTCCAGTGCGCGAATCACATCGAGCGCTGTGGCGCAGGCCACCGGAGACGACTCTGGCGCCAGCTGCCGCGCCGCCTGGTGGCTAAAGGAGCCAAGTTCGCCCTGGATCGCAACTTTCATGCTTTTTCCCTCACCGCAAAACTAGTTTTCTTATGCTTAGAGTTTTGGTTCCGGCAACCTCCGACCACCTCTCACGCAACTTATGACAAGTACCTGACCGGAAATTGCCGGACAGGCTGCAAGGAGAGACGCCCATGTTGTGGACCATTTTCGTAATTCTGCTGATTTTGTGGCTGCTTGGCTTCGTCGGCTTCCACGTGCTCGGAGCCTACATCCACATTTTGCTGATTGTTGCCGTTGTTGTTCTTATTTTCGCGATTATAGGCGGCAGACGATCCGCACTGTAGCGGCGACGGCTTTCCACGCGTCCCCGTCCTGCGGTTTGGCAAAAGTTTTCTAGCCAACCCGAGGCCGCGATGAGGGGATATCTCATAGCGGCCGAAACCAACTTATGAAGGAGTTTTTTATGAACAAAGATCAGGTTTCCGGAAAAATCGATCAGGCGGTCGGAAAGGTAAAGCAGTCGGTTGGCGAAACGGTTGGTAACGACGAACTGGCGAACCGCGGCCTGGCGGATCAGGTGAAAGGTGCTGCCAAAGAGACCTGGGGCAACGCCAAGGATGCCGCCGATGAAGTGACCCGAGACGACCGCGCCAACGCGCGCGCCAATGCATCCGGCACCATCGACAACGTTAAGGACCGGATCAATGAAAAGATCGATGCGGTTCGCGAACAGCACCGTCAGAACGAAGGACGCACCGCGTAAGCTCCCCTTGTCCTGCAGTCAGCCCCGAAGCGAAAGCTCCGGGGCTTTTTTTTGCAATACTCGGGTCAAACGCGATAGAGCAGATCCGCGGCGATGGCAAAAAAGAAGACGCACGAGATGATTCCGTTCAGTGTGAAAAACGCGGCATTCAGCCGGCGCATATCTGTTGGCGAAACAATCGTGTGTTCATAGAGCAGCAGCAGCGTTACCAGCGCAATGCCCACCATGCTGATGGGGCCGAGATGAAAGGCGCGCGCCAGCCAGAACAGCATGACCACCATGCAAAGGTGCATCAGACGCGCGGCCCGGAAGGCGCCCTCGATGCCCCACGCCTGCGGAATGCTGTTGAGCCCCGCGGTACGGTCGTGCTCGTAGTCCTGGCACGCATAGAGCACATCGAAGCCGGCCACCCACAGCAGCACCGCTCCAGTCAGGATCAGGATCTTTGGATCGAGGCTCCCGCGCACAGCGATCCAGGCGGCCGCCGGCGCCATGCCCAGCGAAAATCCCAGAACCAGATGCGACCACCGGGTAAACCGTTTGGTGTAGGAGTAGAGGAACAGCACCGCCAGGGCAACCGGCGAGAGAATCAGCGTTAAGCGATTCAGCTGGCTGGCCGCAAAGACAAACAGCGCCGCGCAGACAATCGTGAAGCCCAGGGTGAAGCGACGGGACAGCGTCCCGGCCGGGATGGCGCGTGTGGCGGTCCGCGGATTCGCCCGATCCAGATCGGCATCTGCCCATCGGTTAAACGCCATGGCCGCCGACCGCGCCGTGACCATGCAGACAACAATCCACGCCAGCACGCGCCAGGCAGGCAGTCCCCCGGCCGCCAGCATGGCGCCGGTTAGCGCAAATGGAAGAGCAAAGATCGAATGCTCCCACTTAATCATTTCAAGGGTGGTTCGCAGCCGATTCATCATCGTCTCTTCGCTCCGTGTTATCAGTGTAGTGGAGCGCTTCTGCCGCTCGATACAGGGCGCGAGGTTTGTGAGTCCAAACCCGGAGGGCCCAGCATCTAAGGCAGGAGAGTTTGCGCCGCCAACCAGAATTTCACCCCGTGGTTCGTCCGGCGCATGCCCGATTTTTTCAGTGCATCCCTTGTAAGGAAATCAGGAATTGACCCACTCCA
>JAKAUB010000026.1 GCA_021827845.1 Acidobacteriota bacterium
GTCGATGACGCGCAGCTTGCGCTCCTTGCTCTTTTCGCGGACGGCCGGCGAGACGCCGTGCGCGCTGTAGATGACCCGCGCGCCCTCCGGCACCTCATCGATGTCATGGACGAAGATCGCGCCCTTCTCGGCCAGGTCATTCACCACAAACCGATTGTGCACAATCTCGCGGCGCACGTAGATGGGCGCTCCGAAGGTTTCCAGCGCAATCTGGACTACGTCAATCGCGCGCACCACACCGGCGCAAAAGCCGCGGGGCTTCAGCAGCAGAATCTTCCGTCCGGAGTTGCCGGAGGTTGCTGCGGAGGGAGTATCGGACGCAGAGACAGCACGGGTTTTCTCAAAATCAGTCACCCCTCCAGTATACCGGCCCGGCAACGCGGATACCAGCGGCGAACCCGCTTTTCCAGCTCGGGGAACGGTACCGCAAACGTAGCAGAATCAGTTGGTTTCGAGAGGAATGGTCTGCTGGTTGTTGTAGGACAGATCGTCGATCACGACGCCCGTATCCGAAATGCTGACCACCTTGTAGCGTCCGTCGACAATATCTCCCTCGCCCGCAATAAAGAGATCGTCACCGTGCATCAGGAAGATGAGCTTGCGCGCTCCCTGCCGGGTCGCAAACCCGTAAAACTTCAGATCAATCGGCGGCGGGGGCGCCGGTCCGGCTGCTGCACCTGCGGCGCCTGACCGTACGTTCGCCAGCGGCTTTTCAATGGCGGCGCTTGCCTGCACCGGGGGCAGCGAGTCCTTGGAAAAGATGTTGCGGCTGGTCCCTGTGTAGCGCGTATTTTCAGCCAGCGCCATCCGTTCCGGATGCAGCGTCGGATCTAACGCGGCGGCGCTGTTCACCTGCCGGGCCGCGGGGCCCGCGACCAGGCCCGCATGCGACGCAACCGCCGGGGCCACCGGAGGGGGCGTCTCCGGGCCGGAACCGGTCGCAAGCTGCCACACCAGGTGCGCAATCAGCGTCAGCGCCAGCGATACCGCCACCATCGCGATGATCCGCTTCTTCTTGTCCTCGGTCCCCAGTCGCATCGCCATGGCTATCGCTTCCCTCGTACAGCCGATGCCTTCGCCGGGGGCGCCTGCTGCACCGGCCCGGACTGAGCTTCCCGCAGGAATGTCGTAAGCCGCAGGCGAAGGCTGACGATGCCGCCCTGCTGGCCGCTCAACGCAATGCCATTGACCAGGAAGAAGATCCGGTCGCGCTCCAGGTCGTTGATGAAGCGGACGATCGGAACATAATCGCCGCTCAGCACGGCGTCCATGCGAACCTCATAAGCGCCCTGATCCAGCTTGCCCTGCGCATACTGCACGCGGGTCAGCAGAACATTGTTCTTGACCGCCAGCTTCCCCAGCTCGGTCAGCACTTCGGAGTAGGAGTCCGGAAAGCGGCGCTGGTAGAACTCCTGTTCCTGCGCCCGCGCCGTGATGATCTTTTTGTCCAGCCCGCGCAGCGGCCGGGTCTTGAGCTGCATGGAACGATACTCAATTTCGTGCTGCTGCAGCCGCGCGGCGTCGCCGGCGCGTACGCGCTGCCACGCAAACAGCAGCCGCACCGCCAGCACCAGATTCAGCAGCACGAGCACCGCGACACCGGCGTAGTGCCAGTGCTTCGCTGTAATCCGAATCTTGTTCCATGAAGCCGGCCCCGTCATAGCCGCCCTCCTGGCCGTGGGCCGCGCCGTGGGACAGCGGGTGCCGCAGTCCGGCTGTGCTGGGCGGCAGCGCTTTTCGCGGCAGAAGCCTCCGCCTTATTTTCGGCCATTGTGCCGGCGTTGAATTCCGCAAAGATCGTGATGTTCACGTCGGTCGACTCCGACATGGTGGGCCGATACCCGGATCGATTCTGCCCCTGCACCTGTGCGGTCTCACCTGCGACCTGAGGGTGGAGAAAGTGCGGTGATTTTTCGAGATTCGACACCAGCTCGACAGCCTTGTCGCGCGGCCCGCTGACGCGCAGCCGCACTATCACCGGGCCCTGCTTGGTCACGCGCGGATCCAGGCTGATCACCTGCACGCCCTGCGGCAGGACACGCTCCAGATCCATCAGCGCAATGGTCCAGGAGAAGGACTTGCGGGTGAACTGCTCATTCAGAAAATCGGCCCGCGACAGCGTGGCGGCATTCGCCGGTTCCCGCATCAGGATTTGCGCCGACCGCCACTCCTGCTGCAGCGCGTGAGTCTTCACTGTCCAGCTATGCACGGCGGCATCCGCGCGGGCCGCCTGGATCTGCGCGCGCTTCAGCAGGATGCCCAGCACCACCGCCAGCACCACAAGCACGCCGATCAGCGCCCGCAGGCGCAGAAACAGCGGCCGGAGCTCATGGAACGGACGGGAGGCGAGATTGAGGGTGACGCGCATCAGCCGCGCAGCGCCCCCAGCACGCTGGTAAACCGGCTGGCCGCGGTGTTCGCGGGCGCCGAGCCGGTAGCAAAGGCATCGGAGCCAACGAGGCTGCGCAACGGAATCCGCCAGCCGCCATCCTGGTCCAGAAGTGGTCGCAGGGTTTCCGGCGACTCCAGACCGGCCGTCCACACCTCGGTCAAGGGCGCCTTTAGCGTGTCCTCAAAATAAGCCGCGGCAATCAAAACTGCCTGGGCGATCTCACCCGGCTCGCTGTCCACGTATTCCGTGCGGCGATACAGCACCAGTTCCCCATCGCGGGTAATCGCCGTGGTCATTGAGTCACGCCCGGTATGCACCAGCAGGTGCGACCCGGTACTCGGCAGTGCTCCCAGTGCCGCCAGGGTTGCAGGCAGCAGAACTCCCGGCTCGCGGCCCACTTCGCGCACCAGCGCTTCAAAGTCCTCGCGCACCTCTCCGGGCATCGCCGCCGCAATCACAGTCACGGCCCCTGCCCCGGCAAGTTTCAGCGCGCGCAGTGGTTGATACGAGACCGCCGCCGTATCCGCGTCGAATGGCAGCATCCGTCGCAGCCGGAAGCGGACCAGCGGCAGCACCTCCTGCGGCTTGGCGGGCAACGTATCGAAATCCAGCAGCAGGATGCGCGTGCATGCATCGGGCAAGATCAGGGTGAGGTCCCGGGCATCGGCATCGATGGACGCAAGCGCCGATACCAGCGCCTCGCGAACCTGCTCCCGATCGGGAAAGACCGGGGCTGTCAGGCCCGCCGCAAAAGGAGTCGGCAGCGGCACAAATGCCGCAGCCGCCAACGCGGCGTTCGCCGCCGCAGTGCGGCCCGCAAGAACGCCATCGGGGGCAACCTCAACGGCCAGACGCGGCCGGTCGGCCGTCTGCGATGTGCTGGGAAACAAACGCATGCCTGGGTTTAGCTTACCGTGAAGCCTCAATAAACGTGACTTTGTTGATTTCTTTGAGCGTGGTCAGTCCCTGACGCACACGATCCAGTGCAGATTCGCGGAGAAACGACATTCCCTCATCCCGCGCCGCCTTGCGCACTTCGGAGCTTGGCCGCTTTTCAAGAATAATTTCGCGGATCCGGTCATTCAGCTCCAACAGCTCGTGAATCGCCGTTCTCCCCCGGTAGCCTGTGCCGCCGCACTCAATGCACCCGGCGCCCTCCATAAACGGAAAATCGCCCCACTCGCGAAGATCGAGCCCGCTCAGACGCAGCATCTCTTCATCGACTGTGGCGCGCCGCTTGCAAAACTCACAGATCATGCGGACCAGCCGCTGTGCCAGAATGCAGTTCAGCGCCGAGACAAAGTTGTACGGTTCCACGCCCATGTTCAGAAAGCGGCCCAGCACATCAACGACGTTGTTGGCGTGGACCGTCGTAAAGACCAGGTGGCCCGTCAACGCGGAGTTGATCGCAATCTGTGCCGTCTCCTGATCGCGGATTTCGCCCACCAGAATCTTGTCGGGATCGTGCCGCAGAATCGACCGCAGCCCACGCGCGAACGTCAAACCCTTCTTCTCATTCACGGGAATCTGCGTAATGCCGCGAATCTGATATTCCACCGGATCTTCAATCGTGATGATCTTGTCTTCATCACTTTTGATCTCATTCAGCGCGGCATAAAGGGTCGTCGTTTTACCGGAGCCCGTCGGCCCGGTCACCAGCACCATGCCGTAGGGCTCGCGGATGTAGCGCCGGAAGCGGCGCAGATCGTCGGCAGAAAATCCGACGACGTCGAGCGTCAGTGAGCTGAACTTCTCGCTCATGGACTCTTTGTCCAGGACGCGAAGCACGGCGTTTTCGCCATGCACGGTCGGCATAATGGACACGCGGAAGTCGATGAGCCGCCCCTTGTAGCGCACGCGGAAACGTCCGTCCTGCGGGACGCGGCGCTCGGCGATGTCCAGTTCGCTCATGACCTTGATGCGCGAAAGAATCGTCTGATGGTGCTCGCGTGCGATCGGCGCCATGGCCTGCTGCAGTACGCCATCGATGCGGTACTTCACCAGCAGGCTGTCGTCGAAGGTCTCCAGATGAATGTCGCTGGCCCGCCGCTCGAGCGCCGTAAACACCATCGTGTCCACCAAGCGGATGATCGGGCTGATGTCTTCTTCCGATGTCAGCTTTTCAATCGAGAGATTTTCATCGGCGTTCTCTTCGAGCGACACCACGTCGAAAGTCAGTCCCTCGGTCGCTTCGTCCAGCACGCGCTGCGACTGCTCGGTCTTTTTCAGCAGGTCCGCAATCTGGCTGCTGGTGGCTACGCGTACCAGCAGCCGCTGCCCCAGCATGCCGGCAATCTCGTCCAGCACCATCAGCCGGCTGGGATCGCCGACCGCAACCACCAGGCGGCCCTCCTGCTGCTCCAGCGGAACAAAGTTATAGCGGAACATCATGTCCACCGGAACACTGCGGAACAGTTCATGCTGAATGTGAAAGTTCTTCAGATCGATAAACTCGCAGCGATACCTGGCGGCCAACGCTTTGGCCTGCAATATCTCATTGGCCCCCGCCGCCGGTGCCGGTGTGGGGATGACAGCGATCTCCGCCATAAATCTTCTCCTTGTTGCGTACATTCCCGGCCGGCGGCGCTGCGCAAGGCGCGCGCTGCGGTGGGCCGGACTGCGTTAGTGTTGCATGGCCCCGGCGGCCCCCAGACTGAAGATCGGCAGGTAGAGCGAGATCAGAATCGTCACTACCAGACCGCCCATTACGATCAGAATCGCGGGCTCAATCAGTGAAAGTGCGGCAGTCAGGGCTGTCTGCACGTCTTCTTCAAAAAACTCCGCCACGGAGTTCAACATCCCAGGCAGCGCTCCGGTTGCCTCGCCCACCTCGATCATCTCAATCGAAAGCTCGGGAAATATTCCGGTATTTTTCAGGCTGCCGGCCAGTCCCTTCCCTTCCCGCACGCTGGTCACGGACTGAATAACAGCGCGGCTCAACTGGCGGCTTCCAATGGAGCTGGCCGCTGTTTCGAGCGACGGTACCAGCGGCAGGCCGCCGGAGAGCAGCGTGGACAGCGTCCGCGAAAAGAGCGCGACCTGATACTTGACCCAGATGCTGCCAAAGATCGGTGTCGCGATGCGCGCGCTGTCGATGCGCGCGGCCCCGCCGTCGGTCCGGCTCCAGCGGAAGATTGCATAAGCGATCGCCGCCAGCGCCACCAGACCATAGGGCAGGTACTGCTGGAAATATTTGCCAAGGTCCAGCATGAACACCGTAATGCTGGGCAGCTTGGTGCCGATCTGGTCGTACAACGCGCCGAAGCGCGGCACCACAAAG
>JAKAUB010000241.1:0-6174 GCA_021827845.1 Acidobacteriota bacterium
TTCGCGGAGCGAAGAGCAATGCACGGCCTCGTCCGGTGGGGCGGCGGCGCGGCCGCCGGGGAAGGGGGCGAAGGACCTCGGTATTAGTCGAAAGGACCCAAATGCAGAGATTCTTCGCTTCGCTCAGAATGACTCTGTCTTCTCTCCAACAATCGGAGAAGTCCTACAGAAACAGATCCCCTGCGGGGATGACACCCAGAAAAAGCAACAGTGGGAGCATTTTGCCTATCCGGATGTAGTGCATGCGCTCTAAAAGGCCGTCATCCTGAGCAAAGCGAAGGACCTCGGTATTAGACAAACGGACCAAAATGCAGAGATTCTTCGCTTCGCTCAGAATGACTCTGTCGTCTCGATCGGGTTTCCTCCACAACTATCGAAGAAATGCCATAGCAGCGGCTCTTCTGCCAGGACGGCAGAAAGAACTGAGCGCCTTAAGCCTCGAGGAGCGTGACCGAGCCGGAGCCGATGTCGTAATACCCAGCGATGACCTTGAGCTGGCCTTCCTTCACCAGGCCGGCGACGACAGTCGAGGATTCTGCCAGCAGACGAGCCTGAATTTCGGCATTGGCGCAGGTGGTTGTCTTCAGGTCATGGTTGCCGCGATCGACGGCCGGCTGCAGATGCGGATAGAGCGAGCTGATCTGGCCGGGAACGGTCTTGTTGGCGATGGCCGCCTTCACCGCGCCACAGTCGCTGTGCCCCAACACAAGGATCACCTTGGTGCCGAGGACTGCCGCGCCGAACTCCAGGCTGCCAACGATCTCCGGCGTAATCATATTGCCGGCGACGCGCGTCACAAAGAGCCGGCCGATCGTCTGGTCGAAGACCATCTCAACCGGAATACGCGAGTCGGCGCAGGTAAGAACCGACGCAAAGGGCTCCTGGTTGGACACGAGCTTCTGCTTGAGAATCGCCAGATCATGCTCATGGGCGGTCAGCTTGCCGGAGGCAAAGCGTTGATTGCCGTCCACGAGCTCTTTCAGCGCCTCATCCGGGGTCAGCGTGGTTTTGGCGAAAGCGGAGTCGGGGCTCATCAGAAAATCTCCTGCACCAATTCCCAGGCCAGCGGCCAGGCTGCCGAAAATCCCCGCGCGCAAGAAGGAGCGGCGGGAGCTGTCCGGGAAAGTGGGAAAACCGTTGCGGCTGGTCGAAGAGGCGTCATCGCTCATTTCCAAACTCCGGAGTTTCAGAAACTTCCGGTGCAAGGCTACAGCATGGACGCTGGGGTGGCCAGTAATTTTTGCCGCTCTCGGCGTTACGCTTTAACGACTTTGCCCGCTTTAATGCAGCTGGTGCAGACGCGGATGCGCTTGCCGGCGTTGTTGACGCGGGCCTTCACCGTCTGCAGATTGACGTTCCAGCGGCGCCGGGTAACGTTGTGCGCGTGGGAGACGTTGTTGCCGAACTGCGGCTTTTTGCCGCAGATTTCACATACCTGTGCCATGACCTGTCCTGACCTGCAATTTATAGATTTATCTCAAAGCAAAAGACGTACCTGCAGCCCAGAGCTGTCGACGGCGCGAATTTCCAGGCGAGACGGCACGTGCCCCGAGTGCCCATCTGGACACAAAAATACGGGTGAACGTGCATTGGTAAGTTTATCGAAATCGAGGGGCAGGCGCAAACATCGATCGCTGACGCCCGTGGCCCACGGCAACTCCGTTGGCAACGGGCCGCGCCAGCCGGTACCCCAAAGAATGTAAATGATAGGCTTTGCCCATGGGTTGGTTCCGTCGCAAGAAAAACGCAGTGCATAAGGCGATGCGGCAGGCAGAAGAGACCGGCGGCGCGGTGCTGCCGGAGTATCACCGTCCGACGCCGGAGTGTCCTCAGCCGCACCTGTGGAGCATGTATGACTCCATGACAGCGGAGGTTGAGGTGCTGGAGTTTCTGAGAACTCTGGTGACAACCATCAAGCCGAACCTGATCGTGGAAACGGGCTCATTTCTTGGCGTCAGCTCCTTATGGATGGCCGAGGGTCTGCAACGCAACGGCTTTGGCCGTCTGGTGAGCTGCGAGCTCGACCCTGTCGTTTATGCAAAGGCGGCGGCGAAGATTGCCGAGTCTGGACTGTCGGATTGGATTGACCTGCGCAATGCGTCCAGCCTGGAGATGAAGATTGACGGCACAATCGACCTGTTCTTCAGCGACAGCGACCTGCCGATTCGCGAGCAGGAAGTGAAGCATTTTCTTTCAAAGATGAACCCGCACGGGCTGCTGTTGATGCATGATGCCAGCTCTCACCTGAAGACGGTGCGCGAGGCTGCACTCAGGATGGAAGCCGAGGGGCTGATCTCCGCCGTATTGCTGCCGACGCCCCGCGGGCTGGTCGTGGCGCAGAAGCGTGAAGGGCGCCGGTAACGCCATGGCTTTCCGGGACCACGCGGCATGACCCAGACGGACAGGCAACAGCAGGGGCCAGCCGGCTTTCGCGCCGGCTGGAAGGTCTTCTGGGTCGGGTTCCTGGTACGGATTCTGTACATAACCGTCGCCCACACCTACCGCTTTTCGCCGGTCGGGAACCATTTTGCGTTTGGTTTTGAGATGGGCCGCGTGGCGCGCGCGCTGGCGCTGGGACACGGCTATGCCGATCCTTTCGACGGCCGCACCGGCCCTACGACGTGGGTTCCACCGCTGTATCCGCTGCTGCTGGCCGGGGTTTTCCGGCTCTTTGGCATCTACACACTGCTGTCGGGCTGGATCATTCTGGCCATCAACAGCCTTTTTTCTGCGCTTACGGCGCTGACGACGCATGAGATTGCCGCCCGCTGCTATGGCCGGCGCGTCGCCTTCTGGTCGGCGTGGATCTGGGCGCTGTACCCGGCGGCGCTGCAATATGCGGTGCGCTGGGTGTGGGAGATGTCGCTGAGCACGTACCTGCTGACCTGGGTCGTCGTGCTTGCCCTGCGGATGCGCGGAGTGGGTGAGGAGCCTGCGGACCTGCATGGGGCGGAGCCGCGATCGTTCTCGCGATGGCTCCTGTTCGGCGGGGTTTGGGGCCTGGTGGCGCTCAGCAACCCTTCCCTGCTGCTGTTTCTGCCCGCAGCTGGCCTTTGGGTACTGCGAGGCGCCCGCGATCTGCGAAAGCAGACCGGGTATGCCGTGGCCTCGGCGGCGGTCTTTCTGTTCTGCATCGCCCCGTGGGTAGTGCGCAACGCGCTGGTCTTTCATCGCTTCATCCCGATGCGCGCCAACTTCGGCGCGGAGCTTTATATGGGCAACGGACCCGGCGCAACGGGCTTTCTGATGGAATACGACCACCCGTACCAGGCGCGCGACCAGTTGCGCCTCTATCGCGAAATGGGTGAGGTGGCCTACGCGCAGATGCGCGGTCGCGCGGCCGAGCGGATCATTGCGGCTGACCCGGGCCTGTTTGTCCGCAATACCATCAAGCGCTTCTATTTTTTCTGGGTAAGCGTGCCGCACCCGTCCGGGAAGACGTGGATCATCGAGGCCGGCCGCGTGCTGAATTATTCCTTTGCCAGCCTGGCGGGCCTGCTGGGTCTGGGGCTTGCGCTGCGGCGCCGCAAGCCCGGGGCGTGGCTGTTTTTCTGGGCGTTTGTGCTGCTGCCGCTGATCTATTACTTCGTCACGGTGCATGCCCGCTTCCGCAATCCTCTGGAACCGATGATTGCGATTCTGGCGGTGTATCTGTTCCGCAGCGCCGACCGCAGCCGATGGTTCTCCTGGCAGTCAGTGCGCGGTTGACGATGGGCGGCCCGGACACGTATTCTTAAGCGGATAGGGCAAAGCACACCGTTCGCGCTGCGGTTCCGGCGCCTCCCAAAGTGTGCCGTTCGCACGCCCGCAATCTGAGACATTCCGCAGTCCAACAGCAGCGGCTTTGTCCGCAGTCTGGCTCGGTAGTGTCTGTTTGGCAGTGAGGGCCCTCAGCGGTTTGCGCGAGCGCCAAAGGAGATCGAAATGTACGCAGTGATTCGCACCGGCGGCAAGCAGTACCGCGTAGCCCCCGGCGACGTCCTTCAGGTGGAGAAACTGGAAGCCCAGGACGGCGCGATTGAGTTTAACGAAGTGCTCGCCGCCTCTACCGGCTCCAATGAAGACGGTAAGGGCCTGGCGAAGCCGTCGTCGGCAAAGGTGCTGGCCACCGTGCTGGAAGACGGCCGCGCAAAGAAGGTTCTGATCTTCCACTTCAAGCGCAAAAAGCAATACAAGAAGATGCAGGGCCACCGTCAGTCCTACACCCAGATTCGCATCGACGAGATTCAGGTGAACGGCGAAAGCTTCAAGCCGGCCAAGTAGCCGGGCCGCCCCACATTTGAAAGGAAGATTGTTCCATGGCACATAAAAAAGGATTGGGCAGTTCCCGCAACGGGCGCGACTCCAACGCACAGCGGCTGGGCGTCAAGGCGTTTGGCGGGCAGTTTGTCACCGGCGGTTCCATCATCGTGCGCCAGCGCGGCACACGCCTCAAGCCGGGCCTGAATGTCGGCATCGGGAGCGATGACACGCTGTTTGCGAAGATCGACGGCACGGTGCGCTTTATCGATCGCGGCCGCATGGGCCGCTTCGTCGCCATCGACGCGCCTGCCGCCCGGGCGTAGTCAGCGCTCCGGCGAACAACCCGAAAGCCACGAAAGGCCGTTCGCATTGCGAACGGCCTTTCTGCTGCGCAAATGGAGCACCTGCAGTCTTGCAGGCGATCTCAGTTCGCTATTCGGCGGCCTTCGGCGCCGGCATCTTCAGGATGAAGTGAAACTGCGGACGGTCGTCGAATGAGCTTAAGGTGCGGACGCGGGTCTTGCGGCTTCCCTGCTGCGCCCACAGCGTGTAGTCATCATCCGGAGACAGTTGCTGGAACGAATAGGCCCCATCCTGCTGCGTGATGTAGGTGGAGACGCCCTTGGTCCGCAGATCATTAAGATAAACAATCGCCCCGTTCACCGGAGTGCCATCACTCTCGATGACCCGGCCATCGACAGCCCGCTGCCGCGGACCGGCCGCATGTGCGCGGCGCACCGCCAGCAGGCCGATCAGCAACAACAAGGCGACGCCGAAGTACACCGGACGCGCCCGGCCTTCGGTAACCCGGCGCACCGCCAATTCCCGATCCGCCATCCGGCTACTCTTCCTCTTCATCGTTGAAGCTCAGGGCATTCTCGTCATAGGCGTGCTCTTCCACCCGAGCCAACTCCACCGGGTCCGTGCCTACCACTTCAAATTCAGTGCCACACTCATCGCACAAAACGATTTCGCCCTCTTCGACTTCATCTTCATCGAAGCTCAGCGTGTTTTCGCATTCCGGACAGACTTTCATGAACACTCCTTGATTCGCCTCAGTTCCGTGCGCCTGGAACAAACAACGTTACTACGGGTAACGAAGTTAGTTTAAGAGAACGCCCGGGAACGTCAAGAGAGGCGTTGCGCGCCGCGAAATTGCCGTCGCCGCTTACCCCTACTTTATTTCATGTTGACGCATGGAAGTGTGGAAGGTTTGCCGCCTGCAACGCAAGGGAGTAGACGCCGCCCTCCGCCGCACGTAGGCTGGATACGTATGCCGCGTTCAAACCCGGTGATGCTTTCGTTCCCGCCATTTGCCGGGGTGATCCGGCGGATCATTCTGGTGATCCTGGCGGTCTTTTTTCTGCTCTTGCTGCTGCGCTGGGTCGCACCGGCCGTGGGAGCAGCGATCTTTGTCAACACCGCGCTAACGCCCGCAATGGTGATGCACGGCGCCGTGTGGCAGATTGTGACCTACAGCTTTCTGACCGGCGGCATCTTTCAAACCGCGTTCGCGCTGCTCTCCTTGTGGCTCATCGGGGCGTATCTGGAGGTCAGCTACGGCGGCCGCTGGCTGACGGAGCTTTATTTCATCTCGGTGCTGGGTGCGGCAATTGTCACCATCGCCATCTCCTACACCGGCCTGTTCCACATGTCCCCGGCGCTGACCACCTACGGCCCGGATGGCGGCATCTTTGGCCTGCTGACGGCATGGGCCGTGCTGATGGGCGATCAGAGCTTCCTGCTGTTTCCGCTGCCGATTTCCATTCGCGCGAAATACCTCGTAGTGATCTACATCGTAGTGGCGCTGGCCGGCATTATGGGTGGACCCAGCGGCTTCGCGTATCTCGGGTATCTGGGGGGAGCGCTGGCCGGGTATCTTTACGTGAAGCGGGCCCCGCGACGTGGCTATGCCTTCGCCGTCAGCGAACG
>JAKAUB010000241.1:6703-29533 GCA_021827845.1 Acidobacteriota bacterium
AGGATCTGCGCGGACTGCTGCTCACCGAGCAGCTCCGCCCAGCCGCGCAGCGTCCCGTAGGAGGCCATCTCAAAGTGCTCCACGCGCTGTGCCGCCAGAATCAGACTGGCGTCGCGCACCGCGTCGTCCTTCGCATCTTTGATCATGGTTTCGCCGCTGTCGATCAGCGCTGCCATTGCCTTGCACTTGTCGGAGCCCGCCGACTGCTGCGTTTTTGCCAGCAGATCCTTGACACGTGTGGCGTGCTGACGGGTCTCCTGCAGATGGGTGGTGAAGGCCTCTTTCAGCTTTGGATCGGTCGCTGCGTCCGCCATCTTCGGCAACGCCTCGGTCAGTTGCGTTTCCACCGAATACATTGCGTCCAGTTGCTTGTTGTAAAGTGCGCGCAGGTTTTCGAGATTTGCTGAGAATAATGCCATGGGGGGAGCCTCTTGGTCTTCCTGTGAGATTCGCCAGAGATCAGGCGTCTACTCAGTGGGATTCCCGCAAAGAGGATGGCGTTGCCGAAGAATCCAGAACCGGGCGCGTTCCAGTGCGGGGATGTTCACCGCGCACGATGCGCACCAGAGACTACACCGCGACCGTAAAGGTATCCCCGGACCGCTCCACGGAGCGATATAGTGTATCGCGCTCCACCGGTGTACGGCCGGCGGCGGTGATCAGCCGCATGAGGTCGCTGCGGCGCAAGCCTTGCGGTGTCTGCGCGCCAGCGTCATGGTAGATCTTCTCTTCGATCACTGTCCCGTCGATGTCATCGGCCCCAAAGCGCAGCGCAATCTGTGCAATCTTGTCGGTCATCATCTGCCAGTAGGCTTTCACGTGCGCGAAATTGTCCAGCATCAGGCGGCCGACAGCAATCTGGCGCAGATCGGTCAGGCCGGTCGTTGTGCGCAGATGATCGAGCGCCGTGTTGGCGGGATGAAAAGATAGTGGGATGAAGGTCTGGAAGCCGCCCGTGTCATCCTGCAGCGACCGCAGCCGCACCATGTGGTCCACCCGGTCTTCGTCGTTCTCCACGTGCCCATAGAGCATGGTCGCATTGGAGCGCAGGCCAAGCTCATGCACAATGCGGGCAGTATCGAGCCACTCCGAGCCGTCGATCTTGTGATCGCAGATGATGTGGCGCACGCGGTCAGCAAAAATCTCCGCACCGCCGCCGGGCATGGAATCCACACCGGCATCTTTCAACTTCTGCACAGTCTCGCGGACTGACAACTTGGCCCGGCGTGCGAAGAAGGCAATCTCCACCATGGTGAAGGCCTTGATGTGTACTTGCGGAAAACGCTCTTTGAGCCCACGGACAAGATCGAGAAAATAGTCGAGGCTTAGATCCGGATGCAGTCCCCCCACGATATGGAATTCTGTGACCGCTTCGGAATAGCCCTCTGCGGCACGCTGCCAGGCCTGTTCAAGGGCCATGGTGTAAGCGCCCGGGGCATCTTTCCGCCGCCCAAAGGCGCACAGGCGGCAGGCAGCTACGCAGACGTTGGTGGGGTTGATGTGGCGATTGACGTTGAAGTATGTGATATCGCCGTGCATCCGCTCCCGCACGCGGTTGGCCAGCCAGCCCACGGCGAGAAAATCCGGCGAGCGGTACAAGGCCACGCCGTCGTCAAAGCTCAGGCGTTCTCCCGCCTCGACCTTCTCGGCAATAGTGTGCAGCCGTCGGTCGTCCGTCTGGAAGGAGTGGCGAGGCGATGAGGCGACACGAAGCTGGGTTTGCGTTTCCACGGGCAGCACTCCTGCCTCTATGATAGGCGGCCCGGGTGACAGAGACAAACCTGTCGGCCCGGGCCGTTTTGATGCGTTCGTGGGTTGCTGCGCGAAGACTAATTTCCGCCGGTCGTCTGCGGAGCTGCATCGCTGACGATGACGCCGTGAATCAAAGTAGCCGCCACCGTACGATCGCCCACCGAAGCCACCTTGCGGATGCGCCAGCCGGGCGTCCACCACGTCCAGGTGTCGGCCGCTGGGTCAATCTCATACACATAAGGGATGGTGTAGGAGCTGGCAATCACGCGATGGAGCGCGGCATCGTACTGCAGTCCGCTCAGGTTGTTGGTCGGGACGTTCAGCGCCTGCCAGGTCTGCCCCTGGTCCTTGCTGTAGGCCACGCCGAGCCGGCCGCCCGCCCAAAGGGTTCCCGAAGGATCGGCGGTGACATAGCGCACGCGCATCCATCCCGCAGGCATGCCCACGGAGTGCCAGGTCTTGCCCTGGTCGGTGGAGACATAGAGTGCATTGCCACCGTTTGCGACAACAGCGCTGCCCACGGCAGCCACGCCGATGAAGGAGTCGTGATGGTCGACCGGACCACCCTTCCAGGCGATATCGTGCTCGCCGCTCGTGTAGATTCCCTCATCCGTCGCGGCATACCAGTTGCCGCCGTTATAAGTCAGAGCCCGGACCGAGCGGGTAATGTGCCCATCCGGAACCCACCTGGACTCCGTGCTGACGATGCGGCGCTTTTTGCGGTAGTGAACGACCTTGTGGATGACCTCGCGCTCCCGGTTGACGGCGGGCTCGAACGTGCTGCCATGGAGGGTATACACCCCGTGATTCGTACCGGCCAGAAGCGTGCCCGCCGGAGACATGGCCAGCGAGAAAACGTCATCACCATTCAGACCGGAAGCAATCTGCTGCCAGTTACCGCCAAAGTCGCCGGTCTTGAAGACGCCGCCAAACCGCTTGTCATTCACAACGCCGGCATAGATCGTCCGGCCATCGTGCGGATCGAGCGTCAGCGCTGCAACTTGCCGCTCAGAGAATCCGTGATTCTCCTGCTGAAAGCTGCGCGCCCCATCCTCACTGACCATGATGCCGCTGCGATCAGTGGCCAGAATGACGTGCTGAGAGTTCTTCGGATCGACGTACACATCGTTGACGATGATGTCGTTCGGAGTCATCAGCGTCCACTTGGTGCCCGCATCCGTGGTGCGATACAGACCTTCCGTCGTGCCGGCGTACACAATGTTGGCATTGTTTGGATCCTGCTTCAGCACGCGCGTGCGACGGGCTGCGGACGGAATGCCCTGAACCTTGCGGAACTGATTGCCCGCGTCTTCGCTCTTGTAAATGCCGGAGCAGGCGCTGGAGTAGACAACGTTTGGCGCATGCGGATCGATGATGATCGAAAAGACGTCGGAGTCAACGATCAAACCGTTTTTGATGTTGAACCAGTTCTTGCCGCCGTCGGTCGTCTTCCACGGCAGGTGCCAGGTACCAGCGTAGATGATGTCGGGATTCACCGGATCGATCGCGATGGACTCGATTTCATGGATCTCTTGACTGCCTGCAGGGCTGATGCGGCTCCAGTGCAGTCCCCCATCTTCGCTGCGATAGACACCTTGCAGCGTTCCCGCAATGAAGATTTTTGGGTTGGACGGAGCTTGGGCGAGCGCGCGGACCGACTGCCCAAACATGTCGGAAACGGAATGCCAACTGTGACCGTCGTCCTCGCTGATGAAGATGCCACCGGCGGGCCGGTCCAACTGCCAGGCGCCGACAACGACACGCTTTGGCGCGGCTTCGTCATAAACGATGTTATCCACCACCATCGCATCGGACGGTGAGATGCGGCTGAGGCGCGTCCAATCCTTCCCGTTGTCCGTTTCGTAGATCCAGCTATTGGTCGTTCCCAGCAGGATATGAGAGGAGTTTGCCGGGCTGTACTCCAGGCTGCGGGCATCGCCGCCGTACGGTCCAACATCTTTCCATGACTGCGCCTGGTGTTGCTGGGCGAACAGGGGGCATGCTGCGGCCAGGAGGGCCAGGAGCAGCACTTTACGCATCGCATTCATTGGGCATTTCATCCGCTGTGACATTTTGAAGAAATTCACCATCACTGTACCGCATTCTCGCCTGTGACTGCTGCCGCAGGGCTGAGCGGGCTGAGAAGTTGCTGAAAAAAGGGCCGGCCAGAGATTCTGGCCGGCCCCGGATTGAGCACCTCTTCGAATTACTTCGTGGAGGTGGTCTTCTTGGCGTGGTGGTGAGCGTGATGGCGGGTCGTGGTCGCCTTCCGGGCGTGCCCGTAAGCGTTCCGCGAAGCCTTCACACTGTCGGAGACAGGGCTGGTGCCCGGAACATCGTTGTCGAAGTTCGCGCCTGCAGGCACCAGGTAGTTCTGCACTTCCATGGAGCCGGCATTGCCGGTGCGAACGTCGATCCGCGAAGGATCAATGCCCTTCTCGTTCACCAGGTAGGACTTGGTGTTGACCGCACGCTGAGCGGCTGCCTTCGCTGCGTGGCGCTCGTTCGGGGCGCTGCTGCCAACCAGCACAGCCTTCGCATCCGCGTTGCGCTGCAGGTTGAGGGCGACATCGTCCAGGCAGGCCTTGGCTTCGTTATCGACACGCTCCGGACGACGCTTGTCGCGGCCGAAGTTGATCGAGCACAGAGTCTCAACCTTCGGAGCCGGCGGCGGCGGCGGCGCGTTGACGGTGACCGTGGTGGTCGAAGAGGCGGTCTGGCCCTTATCGTCCGCCACGTTGCAGGTTACAGTGATGGCCCCAGGAGCAACGCCGGTGGTCGTCAGCGTGGCAGTGCCATTGGAACCGCTGACCTGGCCCGAAGAAGCGCTGTAGCTGTACGTGAGCGGCCGGTTTTGCGGGCTAACACCCTGCGCCGTAATGGTCGCAGACTCACCCGGGTTGACGGTGGTGGGGTTGGCCGAGCAGGAAATCGTCGGCGGTTCAAACTGCTTGACCGTGAAGGTGGCATTGCCGTCTGCCGACTGGCCAGCCTTGTTGCCTTCGGTGACATGACCGGTAACCGTGTAGGTGCCGGGCGCCAGGTTGGAGGTGTCTACATTACCCGTAGAGGACGTGCCGCTGACTTTTCCGCCAGTGCTGGTCCAGGTGTAGGTTGGGGTCTTTTTGGGATTCAGGTTCTGAGCATTGCACGTGACAGTCACCGGATCGCCAGGATAAACCTCAGTCGGGCTGGCGGAGCAGGTGTAGGTCACTGGCGGCGGCGGCACGATGCTGCCCATGTGCCACAGAATGCCGGTGCTCAGCTGTACTGCATTGAGGTTTGCGCGGCCGCCGAGAATCTCAGTGCCAATCGCGTTCGGATCAGACGTGGAGCTGAGGGGGCGAACGCCGCCACGGAACGCGGCTGCTGTCCCCGAGCCGGTGCCCGTGCCGGTTGCCGAAGCGTTGGGATCCGTATTTCCGGTTCCCGGACCGAAGGACACGTGCATGTACTGATAGTCCACCTGGAAGAGACGCAGACCCAGGTGGTGATGGAAGAACGGCAGGTTGTAGTCAAGACCACCGCCAGCCGTCAGGCTGGTACCCCAGCGATAGGGGTTCACAAAATTGACCGGTCCCACGCCGTCCGAGTAGGTACCGACGTAGTTCGGGCCGCCAATGCGGGTCGTGCCCACCAGGCCATGCAGGAATGGCGTCATCCCTTCCAGAGGGAAACGTACGATCGGACCACCGTTGATGGTGGTGAAGCCATCGCCCGGACCATCCGGGTGCGATGCCAGGCTGACTTCGCCACCCAGGTATTTGTTGAAGAAGTACGCTCCGCTGCCGATGGCGCCTACGTTGACGTCCTTATACGGCGCTCCCTGGATGTTGCCGTGCGGCGCCAGGTATGAGTAACCAAGAAAAATATCGGCGCGTGATGGATTCATCCCCGCTGCCGGTTTCGTCGCTGCATTCTGCGTCGCGTTTGCTGCAGCACCTGTCGACGATGAACTGGACGTCTGCGCAATCAGAACCGACCCAAGACCGAATACGCATACGGCTGCCAGCAAACGGCCCGTTGAGCGTACTTTCGAATGTTCCATCCCTGTATCCTCCACAACATTTCTGTACAGAAGTTTCATATCCGGCCCTCTTCCAGGCACGGTATATAGCCGGATCCTGACGGAGATGCCGGACGGTCGGCTTCCCGCTGGAGCTGTAACCACCGTGTAACAAAATACTGTCTAATTCTTTGAATTAGAACATACGGTCGTTCAAAAGGTTATCCCCTTTTAGGCCCTGTTGCAAAGGTACCTTAAGAGATACGTTGCCGCCAAGAACGATTATTGCGATGTCCTGTCTCCGCTCACGCGGCAGACATGGACGAAAACTATGCAAATTCCGTTTTCGCTTTCAAGCCAGGTTCAGCACCTTGCGCGTCGTCCCCCGCTCCCGGAGAATCTTTTCCTGCAGCAGGGTCAGCGCGTAAATCAACTGCTCGGGCCGCGGCGGGCACCCGGGAACGTATACGTCAACCGGGATCACCTGGTTCACTCCCTGTACCAGCGCATAGTTATTAAAAACTCCGCCAGAGGTCGCACAGGCGCCCATCGAAATGACCCATTTTGGTTCTGGCATCTGGTCATAGAGACGGCGAATCACCGGAGCCATCTTGTTTGAGACCCGGCCGGCGATCACCATCAGGTCCGACTGCCGCGGCGAGGGGCGAAAGACCTCCGCGCCAAACCGCGCAACGTCGAATCGGGACGCGCCCATGGACATCATTTCAATGGCACAGCAGGCCAGGCCAAAGGTCATCGGCCAGATGGAGCTCTTGCGGACCCAGTTCAGCGCCGTGTCGACGGTGGTAAGAACGATGCCCTCGTGCTGCTCCTGTCCGTAGTTGACCTCGCGAACCTTGCGCTGGTTGACCGCACTGCTTTCCAGGTGGCCAAAGAGATAGTGATCTTTGAGTTCATCTGGCATGGATTCGCTCGTTTCCTCTCTTCTCCAGTATGGCTCAAGGACACGGGTCACAACAATGCTCGCCGCAGAATTCGGCGGAATTTACTATTAGGGGACGCGTTTCCCCGGAAAAATAAATGGCCGATCTGCGAGTCCTGAGCAACTCCTCCATGTGGCAGTCCGAACGGTGGAACCAAGCTGTCACGAAGATCAAGCGGCCCGACGGTCCACTGGCTGGGCCGCGCCTGGCATGGACCCTAGTCCGCAGGCGCCGACAGTTTGACGTGGTTTACACCGTTGGCATACGGGAAGCGCAGATGTACGGGCTGCTGTCTGCCATTCTGGGTTCGGGCGGCAAACCGCACGTCGCATCGGAGATTCTTCTGGACGAGATTCGCCCCGAAAGCCTGGCGTGGCGGTTGAAGCGGGTCGTACGACGGTTCGCCTTGCGGAAGGTCCGGCGCCTGCTGGTATTTTCGAGCGGCGAGCGAGAAATCTACGCGCGGGAACTGGGGCTGCCGCCTGAGCGAGTCCTCTTTGTTCCCTTCCACACCAACATTCTGGAGCCCGCAGCCCTACCTGCAGGAAGCTACGGCTTCGCGGCAGGACGATCCCTCCGCGACTACAAGACGTTTTTCTCGGCAGTCGAGAATCTGCCGCAACGATTTGTCGTGGTGGCCGATCGCGGCAGCGTTGCGGGCCTCGCCAAACCCGCGAATGTCGAGCTGCACTGCGACGTCCCACGCAAACAGTATCTGGAGCTGCTCGAGGGAGCACAGTTTGTCGTTGTCCCGCTAAAGGCGGAGTACCGTTCCACGGGTCAGGTGGTCGTTCTGGAGGCGGCGTCTCTGGGCAGGCCGGTGATTGCCAGCAATGTGGTGGGCGTGCGCGATTACATTACCGACGGCGTGGACGGACTGCTGGTGCCGCCCGGTGACCCGGAAGCCCTGCGCACCGCGATTGCGCGCCTGACGGACGATCCGGCTCTCTCGGCGCGGCTTGCAGAAAAGGCCCTGGCGCGGGTTCTTGACGGGCACACATTCGATCAGTTTGTTGCGCGATGCCTGTCTGTCATGAGCGCCGCCGTCGCTGAAAACCGCGCCTGAACCTCGGCTTGGCAGGCGCCAGCGAGGCTTGCAGAAGATCCCGGTCCCGCCAACGGACGCGACGGTTTACCGGCGGGTGAGGTGCGTGCTAGACTCCGTTCCTCCGGAGATCGCGGTCGAATTCTGACTGCATTTTCCGGCGAAGGAAGTGGAGCGATGCAGCATCGCGTCCTGATCGACGGACTCGCGCGGACGAGGGCGACCCTCACCTCGCTCCTTCCCTGTTCTTCCATTCTTCTTCCCCGCCAACTGTCCATCAACGCTGGAGCTGCGGCATGAATGTGTACTCCGGAAGAGATATCCGCAACCTCGCCGTCGTGGGTCATGCGCAGTGCGGCAAGACCACGCTGATTGAGGCGATTCTGGCTGCGGCTGGCGCCATCCCTCAAAAAGGCAGCGTTGCCGCCGGCACCGCCGTTACCGCGTACGACGAAGATGAGATTGCCCGCGGCATGACCATCGCCAAATCCCTCGCGTTCTGCGAGTGGAAGGGCACGAAATTGAACCTGCTCGACACACCCGGCTTCAACATGTTCATCCATGAAGCGCGGGCGGCCATGCTGCCCGTGGAGGCGGCCGCCATCGTGGTGGACGCGGTAGATGGTGTACAGCCGATGACCCGGCGCGTGTGGAGTTATGCCGAGGAGTTCGACCTGCCGCGGCTTCTGATTGTGAACCGCATGGACCGCGCGGGAGCCGACGGCCTGCGTGTTCTCGATCAACTGCGGGAGGCTTTTGGCCGCCAGGTGGCTCCCATCACACTGCCGTTCGGCGATGGCGCAGCGTTCTCAGGCATCGTCGATCTGGTGGCCATGCAGACGTACCGTTATGGCGAAGGAGACAACGGCCGCGGAATCCCAGCAGAGATTCCCGCCGCCCTGGCGGAGACCGCGCAGTCCGCGCACGAGGCGCTGGTGGAGCTGGTGGCCGAAGGCAAAGATGAACTGCTGGAAGAGTTCTTCGAGAAAGGAACCATCCCGGAGGCCGACCTAATTCCCGCCCTGCATGAAGCCATCCGCGAAGATCGTATTTTTCCCGTGCTCTTCGTCGCTGGCGCAACCTCCACGGGCATCGATCATCTGCTGGACTTCTTCCGCGTCTACGCGCCGTCCCCGGTGGAGCGGGAACCGGTCGCTGCGGCCAGCGCCACCCCTGTTTCCGCCTCGCCGCCCACCAACGGGGCCGGCGAATGGCCGGTAGAAATGGTGCAATGCCCGGTGGACGACAAGGAACCGCTGTCACTTTTCGTCTTCAAAACATTGTCCGATCCCTTCGCCGGCCAAATCTCTTTCTTCAAAATCTTTTCAGGGTGCGCCCACAATAACGACGCAGTGGCGAACTATCGCACGCGGGCGCAGGAGAAGCTGGCGCACCTTTCCGTAATGCAGGGGAAGCGGGCGATTCCTGTCGGTGAGTTGCACGCCGGAGATATCGGCGCTGTGCCCAAGCTGCGCGACACGCATACCGGAGACACTCTCGGCGATCCCCGCCGTCCTATCCTGTACGAACCCGCACGCCAGCCGGAGCCGGCCATCGCATTTGCGATTGAGCCGAAGACCCGCGCGGATGAGGACAAACTGGCAGCCGCGCTGCATAGGATCAGCGAAGAAGATTCCCTGGTGCGCTTCTACCGCGACCCGCAGACGCATGAGTTTCTGGTAGCCGGTACCGGGCAGCAGCATATTGAAATCGTCGTCTCCCGGTTGAAGCGCCGCTATCACACGGAGGTGACGCTGAAGGCGCCGAAGATTCCCTATCGCGAGACCATCCGCGCCCGCGCCGAAGGGCATGGACGGCACAAGAAGCAGTCCGGCGGCCATGGCCAGTTTGGCGATTGCAAAATTCGCATTGAGCCGCTCGAGCGCGGCGCCGGGTTTGAGTTCGCAAGCGAAATCTTCGGCGGCGCCATTCCGCGCAACTACGTGCCGGCGATTGAAAAAGGCATCCGCGAAGCGGCGGAGCGCGGCGTGCTGGCGGGCCATCCCATGGTGGACTTTCGTGCCGTGGTCTACGACGGCTCCTATCACGATGTGGATTCGAATGAGATCAGCTTCCGCATCGCCGGCCGGCTTGCGTTCCGCGACTGCATGGCCAAGGCGCGGCCCGCATTGCTGGAACCGATCATGCGCGTCAGTATCACGACGCCGGAAAATTTTGCCGGTGCGGTGATGGGCGACCTGCCCGGACGCCACGGCCGCGTACTGGGCATGGAGTCCGCCGCGCCGGGCCAGACCGTGATTCAGGCGGAGGTGCCGATGGCGGGCATGCTCTCCTACGGTGCCGATCTGACAGCGATGACCCAGGGCCAGGGCAGCTTTCACATGGAGATGGATCACTACGACTTTGTGCTGCCGCAGACGCAGGAGAAGCTGGTGGCCGCCGCGCGCACCCATCAGACGGCAGATGTGGAAGAAGAGGCCTGAGCCGCTGCAAGTACAATCAAGCCCATGCAACTGGCAGAACTGGCGCGTTTGCTGAACGCGCAGCTTAATGGAAACGGCGAAACAGAAGTGACGGGCGTAGCCGGCATTGAAGAGGCTGGGCCGGGTCAGGTCACCTTTGTCGCCAATCCGAAATACTCCTCGCTGGCGCGGACGACACGCGCCGCGGCCATCCTTGTCACAGAGGATTTTCCTCAGGTCGAGGCGGCCACGCTGCGCACCGCCAACCCCTATCTCGCGTTTGCACGCGCCATTGAAATCTTCTATCAGCCGCCGGTCTACGCGCCGGGAATTCACCCCACCGCGGTCATCCATCCCACAGCGACGCTGGGAAAGAACTGCCACATCGGCCCGCATGTCGTAATCGACGCGCACGCGGTGATCGGCGATGATGCGACGCTGCTGGCCCATACGGTCATCTATCCCGGCGTACGTATCGGCGCGCGCTTTTTTGCCCACGCGCATGCAATCGTCCGCGAGGGCTGCGTGCTGGGCGACGATGTTGTGCTGCAAAACGGAGCCATCATCGGCGCCGACGGCTTCGGCTTTGCGAAGGAAGACAACGGCCGCTGGTACAAGATTCCGCAGTCCGGGCCGGCCATCCTCGACGATCGCGTGGAGGTGCAGGCGAACGCCTGCATTGACCGCGCCAGTGTGGGCGAAACGCGCATCGGCCCCGGCGCCAAGATCGACAATCTGGTGCAGGTGGGCCATGGCTCGACCGTGGGCGAGAATACGCTGCTGTGCGCGCAGGTCGGGCTGGCTGGCTCCTCGCATCTGGGGCGCAACGTCATCCTCGCAGGGCAGGCGGCCGTGGCCGGCCATTGCACCATCGGGGATGGCGCGATTCTGACAGCACAAAGCGCGGTCTCGCACGATGTCGCTCCCGGCAAGGTAATGAGCGGCTCCCCAGGCCTGGATAACAAGCTGTGGCTGCGCTGCGTGGCGGCTTACAGCCGTCTACCGGAGCTGGTGAAGCTGCTGCGCAAAGCGCAGGCATCGGAGTAGTTCTCTTCCGCGAAATTGCACTCGCCGCCGCCCTGCATCGGGGCCGCGCCAGATGCTACCATCGGGATTTCACCGTTGAGCCAGTGTGGAGTTCTGTGTGCGCATTCTGTTTGTTGGCGATGTGTTTGGAGGAGCGGGGCGCCGGATTGTTCATGCGCACCTGCATCATGTTGTCGAGACCCACGCGGTCGATCTGATCGTCATTAATGTCGAAAATGCCGCCGGCGGCTTTGGCGTAACGCCCGCGATTGCGGACGAGTTCTTCACCCTGGGCGCGCATGTGCTGACCACGGGCAATCACGTGTGGGACAAGCGCGAAATCATGGACTGGATGCGCTCTGTGCCCGCCGACAGCCACGAGCGCCCGCGCCGCGTCCTGCGGCCGGCCAACTACGCGCCCGGCGTGCCCGGACATGGCGTGTATGAAGGAAAGCTGGCGAATGGAACGCCCTACGCTGTCATCAATCTTCAGGGCCGCGTGTTCATGGCCAGCAATGATGATCCCTTTCGCGCCGCGGATGCGATTCTAGCAAAGCTGAGCGCACGGGTAATCCTCGTCGATTTTCACGCCGAGGCCACGTCGGAAAAAGTCGCGCTGGGCTGGTATCTCGACGGCCGCGTCACTGCGGTGCTGGGTACGCACACGCACATCCCCACTGCCGATGCGCGGGTGCTGCCCAACGGCACTGCGTTCCAAACCGATGTTGGCATGAGCGGGCCCTATGACAGCGTGATCGGCGTTGAAGTCGAGCAGGTGCTGGACCGCTTCGTGACCGGCATGCCCGCCAAGTTCGACGCCGCAAAGAAAAATCCCAGAATGTGCGCCGCGCTCATCGAATGCGATGCCATGACGGGCCGCGCCACTGCCATCCGTCACTTCATGCTGGGAGAGTAATTTGTGACCTTTGGCCTGCTGCGCTGCTGGCGCAGCGTTGCTTTGGGAGCCTGCCTGCTCGCGGGTTTCGCTGCCGCCCAGACGCCGGATACCTCGAGCATCGCCGGGACGGTGGAAGATGCGAACCACCGGCCGATTGCCGGAGCAGTGATTACGGTGACGAACGCGGCGACCGATATGCGCCGCAGCACTGCCAGTGGCAGCGACGGCCATTTCTTTCTGGGCGACCTGCCCGTCGCGGGCACGTACGAGGTTCGTGGCGAGCAACCAGGCTTTGCGAATGTCATCCTGCGAAACATCTCTCTGGCCAGCGGCGGTACCGCCAATCTTCGATTGCAGATGAACGTTGCCGCTTCAGGAACGCGCGTCGTGGTGACTGGTACTTCGGGAACGGTCGAGACCAGTTCCCCGCAGCTTGCCGTGCGGCTGAGTGCGCAGCAGATGCAGGAGACGCCGCTGCTGAACCGCCGCATCACGTATCTGCCGCTGCTGGACTCTGCCAACCGCCCGGCATTGAACCAGGGCGACCTGTTCATGAATCAGGATCTGTTCACCAGCAACGGCACCGGCCGCCGTCAGAGCTGGTGGGAGATCGATGGTGGCAACGCCATTGATATGTGGGGCCGGCAAACCATCTTTACCAACGTCCCGCTGGCTGCGGTCGAGCAGATGACCGTCATCGACAATGCGTTTCCGGCCGACTACGGCTTCGGGCTGGGCAGCGTCGTGAACATCGTGACCCGGCGCGGCACGGATGCACTGCATGGCGAAGCGCTGGGTCTGTGGCGACCATCGGCGACGGAGGCAAAACTGTCCGGCTTTACCGAGGCGAATGCGACGAACGGCAATGACCTGGTGAACGACACGCTGCGTCAGGCCGCCGGCTCACTGAGCGGTCCGCTGCCTGGCCGCAAGACCTGGTACTTTGCGTCCGGTCAGGCCAGCGCAGAGGACCGGGCTTCGCCGGTGACCTCGCCGATTGCGCCAGGAAATTTTGTGGGCCGGTTCCGCTCCTGGCTGCTGCTGGCGCGGCTGGATCGTCAGTTCGGCGCGCGCAACGCGGCGTTTTTACGCACCGACGTGGACCGCTTCCATGACACCAACCCCAACGGCACAGTGGGTGGCAACACGCTGCCGTCTGTGGATCGTATCTTCTCGAAGCGGACGTATTCGGCCGAAGCCGGCGACACGACGATGCTCAACAGCTCGACGGTGAATGACGTGCGGCTGCAGTTCCAGTTGGCCTCACCGATCACGGAATTTACCCCGGTGGTGTATGGCACGCAATTTGTCGTACCGATCTCGACCGGGGGCACGTTTGAGTCCGGCACGTCGCAGTCCGCCTTGCTGATGAATCGGCAGTATGAGGGCAGCGATTCCGTCGCGTATGCCTCCACGCGGCAGCAGATCAGCTTTGGCGTGGATGTAATCCACGCCCATAATGGCGGGGACAGCATGGAGAACGGCGGGCCAATCTATCTGGGGAAATTCCAGTATCTTCCCTGCACGCAGACGCTGGCCTTCTGCGAGAGCGCGGCGTACCTGGACAACATCGGCAACGTCCAGAGCTACACCCAGAGCTATGGAAACGGCGTGTACGCGGTGAACGACACGCTTTGGGCGGCATTTGTGCAGGACGCGATCCGTCCATCGCGCAATCTCACTTTGAATCTTGGCCTGCGGTATGAGGTGCAGACCTTTACCGATGCCCGCGCCGATCTCTCGCCGCGCGTAGGCTTCTCCTACGCCCTACGCAACAATGCCAGCACGGTGATCCAGGGCGGGTTTGGCATTTATTACGCCCAGGTTCCGGATAATTCACAAGCCAGCTATTCTCTCGACGGCCCTACCGGCGTCTTTAACTTCACGGCCGGTCCCGGACAGGTTGGCTTCCCGTCCAGCATTGCCGCCGCGCCACTGCCCGCGTTCCCCCCTGGGGCGCAGATGCCGCTGCGCAGTCTCTACATCCGGCCCGGCGATGGCGCCTTCCTGAACCAGTTCTTTCCGACCTCCGAGCTGCGGAACTATCCGGGCAAGCTGTTGAATCCCTACAACGAGCAATGGACCCTGGGCGTAGAGCAGCAGATAAGCCGGAACTGGGTCTTGAAGGCGGACTATGTCGGATCGCACACGCTGCGCACGGTGCGGCCGCTGGATGTCGATCCGCCGGCGCCATTCATCCGCACAAAGCCCGGACAGATACGCACGCCCCAGGAAGCCAACTGCACACGGCCTTACTGGATCGCCTGGTATGCGCAGCACAATATGACGTGCAACCCGGCCGCGCCCAGCAATCCGCAGCCGCCGTACAGCGTGATCCAGAGCGACGTGAATGACGGCTACGCTTACTACGACGCGCTGGAGGTGAACCTGAGTCATCGCTTTACCAATGGCTCCGGCATGTTGGCCAGCTATACCTGGTCCCACACCATCGACAACGTCGATCCTGACGTGCAGCGCTTTGCCCAGAATCCCAACGACCCCAACTTCCCCGGCGTGCAGGAGAACGGCAACGCCATCTTCGACCAGCGGCATCGCCTGGTGGTAAGCGGCACCTGGGCAGCGCCATGGCGTTTTTATGCAGGCGGCATCACCACTCTGGCCTCTGGCCTGCCGTTCAACTATCTCACGGGTGCAACCAACAGCGGCGATCTGGGAGCAACGGCCGACCGGCCCGTAATCGACGGCCACGTCGTGGGACGCAATACGGGCCGCGGGCGCGCCATCTACGAGACGGATCCGTTTGTCGAGCGGCCGATTCTGCTGAACGGCGCGCACAGCATCAATCTGACGCTGCGTGCCGAGGCCTTCAACGTCTTTAACCACGCCAACTTTATCGGCTACAGTGGCACCTACGGCAACGGAGCGACTCCAGGGCCGGGATTCGGCCAGCCGCTTCCCGGCGTGGCCAGCCAGTTGACGGCGAGAACCTTCCAGTTCTCGACGCGGGTGGATTTCTAGCGCACTGCAACCGCAGGTGCAATACAAATGGCAAGTAATAGCAGATTCCCTGCAGCAATTACAGGAAGAAAGAACTAAGCAAAAAGAGCGGGCGTCCCGAAGGACGCCCGCTCTTTTGCCAGCGCGCAGTGCGCTAGTGGCTGGTGTGGTGACGGGTTGTGGCACGGTGCATGGCGTGCGGCTTGGTCGTGGGCGGCATCATACCGTCCTTCATGATGATCATGGCCGGGTTCTGCGTGTAGGAGTCGAACGTCGCGATCAGCGAAACCATGGAGCCGATCGTCGGCGGGTTCTTCAACGGCGTCTTCATGTTGACCGTGAAGTCTGCCTTGTTCGACTGCTGCGCATCATCGGAGACAGCCAGCTGCACCGAGTCCGGCGTGGCGGAGATGACCTTGCCGGGAACCTTGGTGGTCAGGCCCTTCATGGTGTCCCAGACCTTGCCTGCATCATCCGGCGTACCATTGGCCAGCACAAATTCCTTGTCCGTCAGCGCCATGGTCTTCAAATCCGGCGTGGACGTGACAGCGGTGTGGGCCAACTGCTGCGGTGATGGCGGCGGCGGCGCGGGAGTAATGGTGAAGCCGGCCGGAGGATTCAGCGAAGCCTTGGCCTGCGCCTGCACCTGATCGAAGCCGTCGGTGCCGCCATGATACTTCTTGTACCAATACTGCGCGGCGGTCTGAATCTGCGTCTTGAAGGGCTCGGGCGCATAGGCGGCGGCGCGTGCCAGATACCACACCGCATTCACCAGATCCTGTGGCTTCTCCTGCGTGTATGCCGTCCCTAGCAGGTAGGTGTCCTGGATGCCAGGGCCCGCGGTCTGCTGTTGCGGCGGCATGGCGGCCAGTTCTTCCTTGAAGTACTTGATGGCGTCGGCGTAGTCCTTCTTGCCCAGATCGTCGGCAGCGATAGCACCGTCGAACAGCGGCGTCACGGCGGCCTTCATCTTGCTGTAATTGGCCGCGTCTGCTCCAGAGGGAGCCGGAGCGCTCAGACCCTTCTGCGCGTCGGCAGCGGCTTCATCCAGCAGCGGCTGCGCCTGCGCCGGGTCCGTCTTCTGTCCGGCCTGGGCCCGCAGCACATAGGCGCTCAGCGCCAGGGCGCGCATGTCGGTCGGATCGACCGCCAGCACCTTCTTCGCCGTGTCCAGGGCCTTCTGCGTGTTGCCAGTTTGCGTGTAAGCGTCCATCAGCACTTCCAGCATCTGCTGCTTCACGACGCTGTTGGGGTACTGCTGCAGGAAGGACTCAATGGCCTGCTCTTTCGCCTGCGGAGTGGGCTGGCCGATCGCGGAGTTATACGCGTTGTATTCGGCAGGATCTTTAATCGTGATGGTACCGGAACTGGAGGCCTGCGCCATCAGGTAGGGGGCAGCACCGGTGGCGGAGCCGGCCAGCGCCAGCACCATGACATATACGAACTTTCTGTTCATCAATCGGCTCCCTCGCGAACGAGTTCTCTAGTATGACCTGCGACCAGCGCACGGTTTGCGTCCCGATCCTGCCCGGCAACCCTTCCGGAGCGAACCTGGGAGGGGTCATCTTCTGTTGGCCAGAAAATCAAACGGTGACGCGCAGGGGGCGGGCAATCGGGATTATAAACCGACGACCGGCCTGAACCCGAGTATTCACTACGAACCCTTAGGATGCAAGACCGCGATTCCTAGTAGCATGGGAGATCGGAGACCCGGCGCATGAAAGATCGTCTGGATTTGAACCTAGGCAACGTGGCGTGGATGGTGATCGGCATCGCCGCCATTCTGCTGGCCGGACTGTTTCTCATCTTCAAGATCGTCCGCTGACCCCGGCCGCGCAAAATCGGCCGATAATAGCGGTATGGACACCTCAAAGAAACTCGCCGGACAGCGGGCCGTTGTTACCGGCGCCAATCGCGGCATCGGTGCTGCGGTAGCACATCGCCTTGCCGCGCTGGGCGCCCACGTGCTGCTGACGGCGCGCGATGCGGACAGGCTCCGCGCCGTAACAGAGGCGATCGTAGCGGCAGGCGGCAGCGCTGAAGCGCACGCCTTCGATCTGGCCGAGACCGCGCAGATTGCGGCGTTCGCGCAGACTGCCCTGCGCAGCGGGCCCTGCAACATCCTGGTAAACAATGCCGGCATCGGCCGCTTCGGCGGCCCGCTGCATACCATGGACCCCGACAGCTTCGACCGCCTGATGGCCGTGAACCTGCGCGCGCCGTATCTGCTGCTGCGCGCGTTTGCGCCGTCGATGATCGCGGCGGGATCGGGTCACATCATCAACATCTCTTCCCTGGCCAGCCGCAACCCGGTGCCCAATGGCGCCGCCTACGCGGGCGCCAAGGCCGGGCTGAACGGGATGATGGTCTCTGCCGCCGAGGAATTGCGGCAGCATCAGGTCCGGGTTTCGCTGGTGGAGCCGGGTTCCGTGCGGACGGAGTTTGGCGCCGGGCTGGCAGACGGAAAATCGCCCCTGGGCGCAATTGCCGCCGAAGACATCGCCGAGATCGTTGCCTTCCTGGCGCAGCAGCCACCGCAGTGTTTTGTCAGTGAGGTCCTGGTTCGTCCGACGCTGAAAAAGTAAGGGTTGGGCGGGGGTTTTCGCTTTAAAGTTCAACGTGGCCGCTACAAAATGGGTTCGGGCCGCCTTATCCACAATATATGGGGCCTTTCATGTTGACCCTGCCCACCCCCACGGCTAGAGTGAAGCCATTGGCAACTGCCCGTAGCGGGCCCGGGCCGATTCCCCTTTGTGCAGGAGCACTCGCTTGCTGGAACTGAAGCGCATTCACATCCTCGGCTTTAAGTCCTTTTGCGACCGTACCGACGTAACGCTGGACGGTTCCGGCATCACGGCGATCGTGGGCCCGAACGGCTGCGGTAAATCGAACATCTCCGACGCCATCAGCTGGGTGCTGGGGGAGCAGTCGGCCAAGAGCCTGCGCGGCATCAAGATGGAAGACGTCATCTTCTCCGGCACGCGGGACCGCAAGCCAACCGGGATGGCGGAGGTCACGCTGGTCCTGACCGATCCGCAGGTGTACGCACCGGCAGAGACAGAAGAGAGCGACGATCCCGGCGAGACGGACTGGGACGAGACCGCCACGCGCCAGCAGGCCGCAGCGGAAACCGAGGAGACGATTGCCGAGCTGCAGCCGGGCCAGGTTCTGGAAACCGAAGCGGAAGCAGCGGCTGTCGATCCCGGCGCGGTGGTGCTGAAGGTACGCCGCCGCAAATTTCACCGCAACCATGCGCGCGATGGCGAGGTCATCATCTCCCGCCGCCTGTTCCGCAGCGGCGAGAGCGAGTACCTGCTGAACGGCAAGCTGTGCCGGCTGCGCGACATTCACGACGTGCTGATGGGCACGGGCCTGGGCGCGGAATCCTACGGCATCATCGAGCAGGAGCGCATCGGGCAGCTTTTGAGCAGCAAGCCGCACGACCGCCGCACCATCATCGAAGAAGCGGCGGGCATTACGCGCTTCAAAACCAAGAAGCATCTGGCCGAGCTGCGGCTGGAGCAGGCGAAGCAGAACCTGGCACGCGTCAACGACATCTTCGATGAAGTCGAGCGGCAGATGAACTCCCTGAAGCGGCAGGCGGCCAAGGCGGAGCGCTACGGTGCGCTGCGCGAAGAGCTGCGGCAGCGCCTGCGCGTCACCTTGGCTACGCGGCTGGGGATGCTGGATGCGGCTTCCACCGCGGCCGCGGCGGAGATTCAAGCCTTGTCGGAGGAGATCGATCGCGTCACCGCGATTGTGAATGCGGCCGACGAGCGCCGCGCTGCCGCCGTCGCCGAAGGCTACGCCAGCGAGCAGACGGCGCGCGAGGCAGGAACCCGGGCGCATGCCGCTTCCGTAGAGCTGGAGCGGACGCTGACGCAGTTGCAGGCGAACGAAGAGCGGGCTGCGGAGCTGGTGGTCCGTCTGGAGAGCTTTCAGAAAGAAGTCGCGCAGGTTGCGGCGCAGCTCACGTCTGCGGAAGCGGAGAGTGCGCAGCATCAGGGATTTCTGGCGGAGGCACAGGCGGCCTGCGACCGGGCGCGTGCTGACGTGCAACGGCTGCAGGAGTCTGCCCGCACGACCTCCGGCCAGTTGACCGCGGCGGAGCAGCAGATTGAGACGTCCCGGCGCCAGATGATGCACTGGATGAACCAGGCTGCACAGGCGCGCAATCAGATTGCCCAGGGAGAGAGCAGCCTGGAGTCTCTGGAGCGGGAAAAGACGCGCCTGACGACGGACCGGGCGGGACTGGCGGACGAGCTGGCGAAGCTGGGCGTGGAGCGCGGGCAGGCTTCCCTGTCGTTCGATTCGGCCAGCCAGTTTTTGCAATCGGCGGAAGCCGAACTGGCGGCCCTGCGCAAGGAACTAGAGGAACGCCGGCTGCAGGAGTCTGCAGCGCGCCGGCAGGCCGATCAGCTGCGTGCCGAGCAGGCCACGCTGCAGGGACGCCGCAACTCGCTCGACGCGCTGATCCGTGAGCACAGCTACTCCAGCGACACCGTGCGACGGCTGCTGCGTACGGACCGCATGGAAGGCGGGAAGGCGCCGGTCGGCGTGCTGGCGGATTTTCTTGAGGTCTCCGGCCAGTATGAAAACGTGGTCGATGAATTCCTGCGCGAAGAGCTGAACTACATCGTCGTAAAGAGCTGGAACGACGCGCAAGCCGGCATGCATGTGCTGAAGACGGATGTCGATGGCCGGGCGACATTTCTGGTGCATCCACACGATGCGCAGGCCAAGTTTTCGTTCGATCCGGCGGAGGTCCAGCCACTTTCCGAACAGCGCGACGGTGTGGTGCGGCTGAAGGACTGCATCCGCGTTCTGGATGGTTTTGGCACCTCGCTGGAAGTGATTCTGCCCAAGCTGCGCAACGGCTATGTCGTGCCGGATTCAGAAACCGCGCGCTCGCTGGCGCTCGAAAATCCCGAGGCATTCTTTCTGGCGCCGAGCGGCGAGTGCTTCCATAACGTGACCGTCACCGGCGGCAAGCCCAGCGTGGAAGGCCCGCTGGCGCTGAAGCGCGAACTGCGGCTGGCGCAGCAGGCACTGGCCGCCACGGAAGACAAACTAGCCGCGGCCGAAATGGAAGCGGCGCGCTTCGCGCATCTGGTTACGGAGCTCTCTACGCGGATCGAGAGCAAATCGGCGGAACGGCGCAAGGCAGAGCAGGAGTCGGCCAACACCGGCGCCGCTCTGCGGCAACTGGAGGCCGAGGTAGGGCGGCTGGAACGGCGCCTGCAAGAGGCCACCCTGAACGCGGAGCGCATCCACAACTCGCACGCGGAAAAGCTGGCATGGGTGGAGGCGCGGCGCGAAGAGGCGGAGCAGCACGAGGCTCGCCGCGCTGAATTCGAGCGGCAGATCGCCGATGCCCATAACGCGCTGGACGGGCTGCGCAGCGCGCGGGACACCGCGCAGCATGCCGCCAGTACGGCCGCTGCGGAGCTGGCAGGGATTGAAGAACGACGCCGCGGCGCGGCCGCTTCCGCGGAACGGCTCGCCCGCATGGTGGAGGAGCTTCGCCGCCGCGTGCAGGCCCTGAACGGGCAGATTGAATCGGCCATTGCCGAGCAGCGTCAGCGTGCGCTCGATAAGGAGCGGTTGGCAGTCCGCGCGGAGGAGCTGAAGACCGTGCGCGAACAGGCCCAGATACAGGCGGCAGAGTTGGCCCAGCGTACGGCTGAGCTGCGGCAGGTAGCATCCGAGACCGAGCAGCAGGTTCGCCAGCTTCGCGGTGAGCTGGAGGCGGTTCGCGAAAAGCGCAGTGAGACCGGACATCGCGCCGCGCGCCTGTCCTCCGATCTGGCGCACACCGAAGAGACCTGCCTGAAGGAGCTCAGCGTAGCCCCGGATGAGCTGCGCGCCGACACCACGCTGACGCGGCTGGAGGCTGGTCCGCTGGCCGAGGAAGAAGATGCCTGCCGCGCCATGCAGCAAAAGCTTGAGGCCATGGGCCCGGTCAATATGATGGCGCTTGACGAGTACAAAGAGGCGGCGGAGCGCCACGCGTTTCTGAACACGCAGCGCATCGATCTGATCGAATCGATCGAAAATACGCAGAGCAGCATCCGCGAGATTGAAGGGGTGCTGCGCAGCAAGTTCGAAGAGGCTTTTACCGCCATCAACGAAAACTTTGCCGCCACCTTTACGCACCTGTTTGGCGGCGGCAACGCGTTTATGAAGCTGACCGATCAGGACAACATCGACGAGAGCGGGATCGATATCATCGCGTCGCCTCCGGGGAAAAAGCTGCAGAACGTGCTGCTGCTCTCCGGCGGAGAAAAGGCACTCACCGCGCTCTCACTGCTGATGGCCATCTTCAAATATCATCCAAGCCCATTCTGCGTGCTGGATGAAGTGGACGCGGCGCTCGATGAGTCCAACGTGGGCCGCTTGGCGAACATGCTGCAGGCGATGAGCCAGCACACCCACTTCATCGTCATCACGCACAGCAAGCGCATGATGCAGACGGCCGACGCCATCTTCGGAGTCACCATGCAGGAGCCTGGCGTGTCGAAGATCGTCTCCGTGCGGCTGGGTGGCGGGCGCGCTGCCTGACCGGAGATGGCGTTTCTCTGCGGCCCGCTGCGGCGGGCCGTTTCTTTTGCGCATGGCTCTCGCCTTTCCGCGGAGCCCGCAGTATTCTTGCCAGTGCAAGAAAAGTCCCCCCGGAAAATCCCACAGGACGGCAAGCGATCATCTAAGCCAGCGAAAGGGCCCAACTGACCAATGGAATCATTACTGAGCACCGACTTTCCTGATCTTGAACTCTACGGTCGCGGCAAGGTGCGCGATATCTACCGCGTTGGCGATGCACTGCTGATCGTAGCGACCGACCGTATCTCGGCCTACGACCACGTCCTGGCCACTGGAATTCCGGGCAAGGGCAAGATCCTCACCCAGCTCTCCTTGTTCTGGTACAAGTTCCTCGAAGATCTGGTGCCGAATCACCTGATCACCGGAGACATCAACGAGTATCCGGCGGTGCTGCAGCCCTACCGCGAGCAGCTGTATCTGCGCTCCATGCTGGTACGGCCAGCAGAGATGTTTCCTATTGAATGCGTCGTCCGCGGCTACCTTTCCGGCTCGGGCTGGCGGGAGTATCAGCAGACGGGAAGCATCTGCGGCGTAGCGCTGCCAAAGGGGCTGCGTGAGTCAGATCGCCTGCCGGAGCCGCTGTTTACCCCCGCAACCAAGGCCGCGGACGGCGAGCACGACGTGAATATTTCTGTGCATGACGCAGGGCAACTGATGGGCCCAACCAATGTTGAACTGCTCAGCGACCTGAGCCTGATGATCTATGACCGCGCCTCGCGCCACATTGCGCGGCAGGGTCTGATCCTGGCCGATACCAAGTTTGAATTCGGCATGACGCCGCAGGGCGTGGTGCTGGCGGATGAGGTACTGACGCCGGACTCTTCCCGCTACTGGTCCCAGAGCGACTACAGACCCGGCGGCCCGCAGAACTCCTTCGACAAACAGTACGTCCGCGACTATCTGACAGAATCGAAGTGGGACCGGCAGCCTCCCGCTCCTGCTCTGCCCATGAACGTCGTCGCCATGACGCAGGAAAAATACATGGAAGCGTACCGCCGGGTCACCGGGCGGGCGACACTGGAAGGCTGAGGCGGTGCGGAGCGGCGCCGACCCGGCCGCTCCGCAAACCCAATATGACGCTCTTCGACTGGACCATTGTCGGCATTATTGCCGTTTCAACGCTGATCGCCATGGTACGCGGCTTCTTGCTGGAGGCGATCTCCCTCGCCGGCCTGATC
>JAKAUB010000202.1 GCA_021827845.1 Acidobacteriota bacterium
TGATCCAGTAGCCACGAAGCGTGCTGCAGGGGCGGAGTGAGTACGTTCGGTGCTGCGCACCGGGTTTATTTCGACACTCCACCCCTCGAAGGGTGCTGCCGAGGAACTTTGGTTCCTCGCTGCGAACTTGTTGGAATGAATGCTGTTCCGTCAGATCACGTTCCTAACAAGGAACCGGGTCTATCGAGAAAAGTTCATGCGAAGCGCACGGAGGATACATGCAAAGCGGCAACATAACCAGCACTCATCTTCAGCAGCGATTGAGAGGGCGTGTGGCGCGCACCCGCAGCATCGGGACCAAGCTGACACCCGATGAGGAAAGGAAGATCGTCGCCGCTGCGGAAGAGGACGGCAAGGCCCCAGGTGAATGGGCACGGGAGATTCTTCTCCGCGCGGCCATCCATCGAAACAGCGAAGAGATGGAACGCCATATCTTCACCGAACTCGTAGGGCTTCAGATGCTGCTGATGAGCACACTGGAACCTGTTCTCTGTGGTGAGCGACTCACGCGAGAAGAGGCTGCGACCAAGTTCCGCCAGGTCCAAAAAGGCAAAGCCGCGCAAGCGCAGGAACTGTTGAACCGACGCGCGCAAGGGAAGGAGAACTGACGATGTCGAGCGCAGAACAGTGGGGCCGCAGAGAGTCGCTCATATGGCCGCCGCGCGGCTATCTCTACACACTGGGTGTATTGTTTCTCTCGGTCGCCTTCACCGCATTCCTCGTCTGGCTGCGCGTTGCCTACGGCCTGTCGCCGCTCGAACGGTACTACCTGCCGTACTATTTGCGAACGGAAACTCTGGGTACGTTGCATCCCTCAGGAGCCTATCAATTGGTTCTGGTCCAAGGTGGAAAATCGCAGGTACGCCCGGCGCTGAATGCGGATGTGCAACGCGGAAAGACACTGCAGGCTGTTGGCAAGCCCTTGCCGTTCGCGCTGTCGGCTCAGGCCCGTAAAAATGGCTATCGTTTCCTCTTCCGCGAGGCCCCGCGGCGTTATTCGAATAAGGCGCTGCACGCCTGGATCGGCCACTGGATATACAACAACCAATCCCTACCGCAGATGTTTCTATGGCAGTTTGTCTTTGGCCTCGCGGCTTTCCTGATCCAACTTCCACTGTCGATTCCAAAGGACATCCGAAGGCTCAAAGACCTGCGTTATGGACGACGGCTGAAAGGCCCGATTCTCGTCAGTCCGAAGGGCTTTAACAAGGAGATCGCAGGCGACGGGATCGGTATCACTACGGATCGCAGCAAGCAACCGCTGCGCATTCCACGTGACGCCGAAAACAAGCACTTCCTGATTGTCGGGGATACAGGATCAGGCAAGACCAGCATCATCCGCCAGATGCTCTTGCAGGTGGAAACGCGCCGCGAAAGCGCCATCGTCTACGACCCGGCCTGCGAGTTCGTCCAGCAGTTCTACAACCCGCATCGGGGCGACATCGTGCTCAATCCTCTGGACGCGCGAATGCCGTTCTGGAGTCCGTCGCTGGAACTGCGCCGCAGGGCGGAAGCGAAAGCTCTCGCCGTTTCCATGTACCAACCGGAAGGCGTCACCAACCGTTTCTTCGTGGAGGCGCCGCAGAAGATCTTCGCGCATCTGCTGACCTATCTGCCCACGCCAGCGGAGCTGGTTCACTGGATGTCGAATCCCGCGGAGATCGACCAGCGCGTACGCAAGACGGAGTATTGGGCGCTCATCGATCCGCGCGCCCCGCACCAGCGAGAAGGCGTACTCGGCTCGCTCAATATGACCGCGGACAGCTTTCGACTGCTTCCCAAACAGGACGAAACAACCGGAACATGGACGGCTACCAAGTGGGCAGAAACACGTAAAGGCTGGGTTTTCATCACCTCGCGCCCCACGTTGCGCGAGGCCCTGCGCCCGCTCATCAGTCTGTGGATCGATCTGCTGGTCTTGCGCCTGCTGAATGAACCCGATCCCGGCCAGAAGGCAGTCTGGTTCGTCATCGACGAACTGGCCAGTCTGCAAAGACTACCGCAGTTGCACACCGCCATCACCGAAAACCGCAAATCGCAGAACCCGGTTGTTCTTGGCTTTCAGGGCCGCAGCCAGATGGAGGCCCGCTATGGCGACGATGCCGAAGCCATGCTCTCGCAGCCAGCCACCAAGATATTTCTCCGCACCAGTGAACCACGCGCCGCCAAATGGGTGAGCGAAGCCATTGGCGAAGTGGAAATCGAACGGCTGCGCGAAACCCACTACGAAGGCTCCCGCGCAGGCCGCAACTTCGCGCTCGATCGGCAGACAGAGCCGCTGGTTCTGCCGTCGGAAATCTCTGGATTGGACGATCTACGGGGCTTTCTGAAATACGGCAACCATGTCGCTCGCTTCGCGTTTCCATTTGTCGATCTCAAGGAAAAGCATCCAGGGTTCGTTGAGCGCGACATGGATGACCTGATTGCACCGCCCGCATTGCTGCATGACGAGTTGGAAAATGACCGAAGTGATCCTGTAGTAGAGGACGAACCGGACGGCGCTCATGCAGTGCGGATGGAGTAGACAGCCATGCTCACCATCTCCAAGCCGCTTTCCGCCGGCCAGGCGCAGAGTTATCACAAGAAGGAATTCACCTCGCGGGAGCAGAATTACTGGTCCCAGCGCGGCGAGATGCGCGGCGAGTGGCAAGGCAGATTGGCAGAACAATTGGATCTGCGCGGTCCGGTCTCTGAGCAGGACTTTGCCCGGCTGAGCCAGGGCCAGCAGCCGCAGACCGGCGAGCAGCTTGTCCGCCAGCGGGCTTCCTACATATATAAGGATGCCCATGGAAAATCCGTCCAGACGATGGAGCACCGCGCCGGTTGGGATGCGACCTTTTCGGCGCCCAAATCCGTCTCGCTCACCGCTCTTGTCGGCGGAGACAACCGCGTGCGCGAAGCGCACCGTGAAGCTGTCACCGCCGCGCTTCAGGAACTGGAACGCTATACGCAGGCGCGCATTGGAGGCAATCATCCGCCGGAGACGACCGGCAAATTCATCGCAGCAAAGTTCGAGCACGACACCGCTCGCCCCGTCGATGGCTATGTCGCGCCACAGCTTCACACCCATGCCGTCCTCTTCAACATGACAGAACGTGACAACGGCGAAATCCGCGCCATCCAGCCCCAGGACCTGTTTGCATCCCAGCAGTTTGCAACTGCTATCTACCAATCCGAATTGACGTATCGGCTGCGGCAGCTTGGGTACGAGATCACCGCCGGACGGAGCGGCGCGCCGGAGATCAAGGGCTACACGCAGGAATATCTCGACGCCTCCAGCCCGCGCAGCCAGCAGATACGGGAGTATCTCGAACGCACGGGCAAGAACGGCAAAGAGGCCGCAGAGATCGCCGCCCACTCGACGCGCGACCGTAAAGAGATTCATTCGACTGCCGAAGTCATGGCCGCTCACCGGAAACTGGCAGCGGAGTTCGGCCATCAAGCGGAGGCGGTTGTACACGCAGCACAAGAACGAGTGCAGCAACCGGAACAGAACGCCTCTGCTAACCGATCCCAAGAGAGAGTTCGGGAATCGCTGACCTTCGCCCGCGACAGGAACTTCGAGCGCGAGGCCGTGGTCGATGAACGGCTGCTCGTTCGCGATGCGCTGCGCCGCGGTATGGGAGAGATTACTTATTCCCAGGTCCGTGCTCATCTGGAAAACCGCTTATCGACCGGAGAATTCCAGACAGTTGAGCGCGCCCGCAACATACCGGCGCGGCAGTTCACCACAGCCAGAACCATCCGCGAAGAGCAGGAGATCATGAGCCGAATGAGCGCGGGAAAGAACGAGCTTGCGTCCGTTTTGTCGCAACAGCACGCGGTCACATTTGCAGCGCAACATTCGCATCTGAACCATGCGCAACGCAGGGTCGTGGAAGACGTGCTCAACTCGCCGGATCGGATTCAGGGTATTCAAGGCTTTGCCGGCGCAGGCAAGACGACCACACTTTCCGTGATCCGTCAGGCCATCGAAGCACAGGGTTATTCGGTAGAAGGGTTCGCGCCTACATCCCGCGCGGCCAAGCAACTCCGCGAATCGGGAGTGGAAGCAAATACGCTCCAGAGTTTTCTTGCGCGCCCCGCACAGACAAACGATGGCGCGACGCAGAAGCACTTTTACTTCGTGGATGAATCGAGTCTTGCCAGCACACGTCAGGTGCGCGATTTCCTTGCCCGGCTCGGGTCTCAGGACCGTGTGCTCTTGATCGGCGACACCCGTCAACATCAGGGAGTCGAGGCCGGTCGCCCGTTCGAGCAATTGCAGCAGGCAGGGATGCGCACAGCGAAACTCGACGAGATCGTTCGCCAGAAAGACCCGGCGCTCAAATCCACGGTCGAATTACTGGCGCGTGGACGAAGCGCAGCGGCGCTGATCGAACTCCGGCAGCAGGGCCGTGTGCAGGAGATCCCGAACCGGGAGGAACGAATCCGCACCGTTGCACGCATGTATGCTGCTTCGCCAGAGAACACACTCATCGTCTCGCCGGACAATGCTTCCCGACGCGAGCTAAATCTCGCGGTCCGCGAAGAACTGCGGGCGAATGGCAAGCTCGGCGACGATGACCATTCGTTCCGCGTGCTCATACAGCGTCAGGACATGACCGGCGCTGACCGCGCCTGGGCGAATCATTATGAGAACGGCGATGTCGTGCGTTACGCTCGCGGCAGCACAGCTTTGGAAATCGAAGCCGGTACCTACGGCACCATCGTCGCCGTCAATCCATCCGCAAATCTGCTTACAGTCGAAAAGCAATCCGGCGACCTTGCCACCTATGATCCGCGCCGTTTGACTGGCGTCAGTGTCTACCGCGAAATCGTCCATGAATTCTCTGTCGGCGACCGCATCCAGTTCACCGCCCCAGACAAATCCCTTGGCGTCGCCAACCGCGACCTTGCCATGATCGAATCAATCGCGTCTGACGGTCGAATTGCCGTCCGAATCGATGACAATCGCCGCATCGAATTCAATGCCGCCGAACACCGGCACTTCGATCACGGTTATGCCGTTACCAGTCACAGCTCTCAGGGACTCACCGCCGAGCGCGTCCTGATTCACGCCGACACCAGCGTCCATCGCGACCTTCTGAGTTCGCGTTTCGGATACGTCGCCGTATCCCGTGCCAGTCACGAAGTGAGCATTTTCACCGACGATGTGAACCGGCTGGCACACCAACTGGGAACCGAAGTCAATAAGACTTCCGCAGTCGAATTGACCCACGCGCCGCCACTCACGCACGGCCTGGTTTTATAAGTTCGTGAATGGATCTCCCGAAACGCTGCCGCTGCCGGATGGTGTGGATGCTTTGCCTTCGTAATGGAGGTGCCCGCGTTTCAACGCGCGCTCTTTGATCATGACGAAGAAGATAGGGACAAGAATCAGGACGTGAATCGTTGATGTGATCATGCCGCCAACAATCGGAGCGGCGATCGGCTTCATCACATCCGAACCGATACCCGTTTCCCAGAGAATGGGCGCGAGGCTGGCGATGACGGCGATCACCGTCATCAGTTTGGGGCGAAGCCGCAGTACCGCTCCTTCCATAGCGGCGGCTTCGATGTCGGCGTTGGTGAGTGGCTTTCCCGTTTGTAGACGCTCTTCCAATGCTTCGTGGAGATAGACGACCATGACCACGCCGGTCTCAA
>JAKAUB010000112.1 GCA_021827845.1 Acidobacteriota bacterium
ACGGCGCAGCGAGGCGACTGCCACAGCCGCGGGCGCCGCCTGACGCGCGGAGGCTTCAATCGAGGGCAGCAGAATCGGATGCGGGCTCAGTTCGACAAAAATCTCGTGACCGGACGCCGCCAGCGCGCGCACGGCCGGCCCAAACAGCACGCTTCGGCGCAGATTTTCGGCCCAGTAATCGGCATCCAGCCGTGAGCCATCGGCCCATTCTCCCGTCGCGGTGGACAGCATGGGAATGGCGCCGCGTTTGGGCTTCAGGTCGGCCAACTGCTCGCGCAACCGCGGCAGGATTGGGTCCACCTGCGCGCTGTGCGAGGCGACATCCACTTTAATCAGGCGGCAGTACACCTCGCGCGCCGATAACTCCCGCAGCAGCGCTTCCACCGCCGCAGTTTCGCCGGAGATCACCGTGGTCGCCGGGCCATTGCTTGCCCCCACAGAGATGTCGGTGCGCCCGGCCAGCAAAGCTTCGACCTCTGCCAAAGGCAGCTCCACAGCGGCCATGCTGCCGGTACGCGGCAGCGAGCGCATCAGCCGGCTACGGCGGCAGATCACGCGCGCTGCGTCCTGCATTGACAAGATGCCCGCAAGATGTGCCGCTGCGACTTCGCCCATGCTGTGCCCGACGACGGCCGCCGGCTCGACACCCCACGCGCGCCACACTGCAGCCAGAGACACGCTCATGGCAAACAAGGCGGGCTGAATGACGTCGATCTGCTGCAGCCATGCCTCGGCAGCATCCCCCACCACGCGATCGATCAGGCTCCATCCGGTTTCCGCAGCGATGGCACGGTCGCAGGCAGAGAATGCCTCCCGAAAGACCGCGTCTTTTTGAAACAGCTCGCGCGCCATGCCAGGCCACTGGGAGCCTTGCCCGGGCGCGACAAACACAACGCCTTTCGCCGACGCGGCGCCACGCCCGCGTACCACGCCCTCTGCTTCCTGCCCGTTGGCGACTGCCGTCAGCCCGGCTTCGATTTCCGCAGCCGTAGCCCCGACCACCGCTGCGCGCTCTTCGTACCGATCGCGGCGCGCCAGGGCGGTGAAGCAAAGGTCGCGCAAACTCTCCGGCTCAGCGGACCGCACCGCCTCGCGCAGCGCTGTGGCCATAGCCGCCAGGGCCTCTGGCGTACGGGCAGAGAACGGCAGCAGCATCGGCTCGTCCGCAGGCAGCGCGATTGGCGGCATTTCGTCGCATGGCGGCGCCTCGCCCAGCACCAGATGCGCGTTGGTTCCGGTAATGCCGAAGGAGCTTGCGCCCGCCAGCAGCGTTCCGGGTGCTCCCGTCAGCCGCACCGGCGCGCGCGCCACTTCGACCGGCTTGCTCTCCCAGGCAATCTTCGGGTTGGGCGTCTCACAGTGCAGGCTCGGCGGAATCTGCCGGTAGTGCAGCACCAGCGCGGCTTTAATCAGCCCGGCGACGCCGGCTGCAGATTCCGTATGGCCAATGTTGGATTTGATCGAACCCAGCGGACACTTCGCGGTGCGGCCAAGTGCCGCCAGAGCCGCGGCTGCCGCGTCCACCTCCACCGGATCGCCCACGCTGGTGCCGGTGCCATGCATCTCCATATAACAAAGCGCGCGCGGATCGATTCCGGCATTTTCCCACGCCGTGCGCAGCATCTGCTCCTGCCCTTCGCGGCTCGGTGTCACCAGCAGTCCGCTGCTGCGGCCGTCGTTGTTCACCGCGCCGCCGCGGATCACCGCGTAGATTCGATCTCCATCCCGCACGGCGTCTGACTGGCGCTTCAGCACCACAATGCCCGCGCCTTCGCTGCGTACAAAGCCATCGGCGGAGGCATCCCCGAACTTGCAGCGCCCATCCGGCGAAAGCATCTTTGCCTGCGTAAACAGCTCTGTGATCTCAGGCCCCAGAATCAGATTGGCGCCTCCTGCCAGCGCCATCGAGATGTCGCCGTCCCAAAGCGCCTGGCAGGCCATGTGAACGGCCACCATCGACGACGAGCAGGCTGTATCGACCGTCACGCTGGGCCCTTCCAGGCCGAACATGAAGGAGAGCCGGCCGGAGGCGGACGACCGTCCGCAGCCGGTTACCGCATAAAAGTCTGGCGGCGTCGAGGATTCATAGAGCCGCGTCTCGTATTCACTGGTCCAGAGGCCGGCATACACGCCCGTCCGGGAACCCTGATACTGTTCGCGGCGCTGGCCGGCATCATCCAGCGCCTCCTGGGCGACCTCGAGCAGCAGGCGGTGCTGCGGGTCGATGTACACGGACTCACGCGGCGAAAGCTCAAAAAACTGCGCATCGAACCGGTCAATGTTCTTCAGGAAGCCCCCGCGATCCGTCAGCGCGCGCCCGCCGCCCTGCCGCGCCTCCTCGTAAAGCGCATCCAGCACAGGAAACCGGGTTTCCTCGTAAGGGAAAACACTTTCCCCACCAGAGACAAGAAGCTCCCACAGCGCCGTTACGCCGGCTGCTCCCGGATACCGGCAGCCAATCCCCACAATTGCGATCGGCTCGCGGGCCGACGGCGCAATCGACTTTCCATTGGCGCGGTCGTTCACCTTACTTATCCCTCTTAAAATCAAGACTTACAGAAGCTTCTGAATGTTTTAAGTGAGCAATCATCCGCTCCCGTAGTATCTCGGAAAGCAAAGCCGCACTGACCGACATAAAGAAGTGGCCGCCCGGCAGCGACCTCTGCTCGAAGCTTCCCGAAGTATGTTCGCGCCATCGATCAAGCCTCTGCGGATCGACCGCTGTGTCACCCTCCCCCGCAAACACGCAGATCGGGACGGCCAGCAGCGCCTCGGGCTGATAGACATAGGTCTCGTATGCCGCAAAGTCGGCTCGCATGGGGGGCAGAAAGACCTCCATCGCATCGCGGTCCCGCAAAATCGCCTCCGGAATCCCGCCGTAACGGGCCTGTACCCCAGCGGCGAACTCCGCGTCGGGCAGATGGCGTAAGGGCGGATGCGGAGACGGTATCTGCGGCGGCCGAACGGCACCCAAATACAGCGCCTGCGGACCGGCGCAGCCCTGCCGCCGCAAATGCCGCGCAGTCTCGAACGCAACAATGGCCCCGAAGCTGTGCCCGTAAAATGCAAACGGCTTGTCGGATTTCCCCTGCAGCCCATCGGCCACTTCTTCTGCCAGCGAAGCAATGTCAGTCTTCGGAGTTTCCCGCATTCTCTGGCCCCGACCCGGGTATTGAACGGTGATGCATTCGATCTCCGGGCCCAGCCGGGCCTGCCAGTCGAAGAACGCGAGGGCCCCCCCCCCGGCGTGGGGAAAACAAAACAAGCGCATTGAAGCCGCGGGCTTCGGCTCCGGCAAAAAGAACAGCAGCGGCCGGCCGGACTGCGCACTCGGCCGCGCAACTGGCGAACGATCCGGGACCGAGGGCTCTGCACCCTGCTGGGCGGCACCGGGAGCGGAAACAGGAGAGGTCATCCGATTGGGGAGTGCACGCCGGATGCCAAACAGGAATTTCCTGTCAGGGGGAAGCTCCTGCTCAGCTGTCCGGAGGCTTTTATTATGCCCCGGCCACGGGATATTAGGCCTTAATTTTCGTTGAAGGGGTACCGCCGCGATTAGGCGCTGCGCACGCCGCTGTCCGGTCGTATCGACAGAGCCCGCGCCGGGTCTGGTGCCGGAAATGTCATGCTGGCATGGTTCGGGCTGGGAAACCGTACCTTGGAGACCCGGCCGACGGTGCGCATCTGATGGTGCGCGAACTCCCAGGACGGAACCTCCGCCAAGGCCGCCGCCCAGTGCGCCACCGACCCCTCATCGCACCAGTCCAGCAGCCGGGGCATGGCTTGCAGATGTGCCCCCGTCGTCATGAATCCGCGCGCCGTCTCCGCGCTATCCCAGACGGTCATTGTCCAGAATGTGTGCCACGAGACGCGAACAACCTGACCGGCGAGGAAGCCGGGGCTGCGCCGCAGCTGCCGCAGCACGCGCTGGGTGGAGAATGCGAACGGAACCAGGTAGCGGACCGACCGCAATCGCAGGCGAGTCAGGCTGACGTGCGGCATCGTTTGCGCTCCCTAACGGACAAAGGCCCCGATCGACGGGGCCTATGTGATGGCAAAGCCGGTGGAATTAAGCGTTGGTGCGGGCGCAGAGTTCATCGAACACCCGCGTCAGCTCTTGAGCGATTTGGGGGGCTGTGGCCGTCTCAATGGCGGACCGCTGCATCAGGTACGCCAGCTTGCCATCGCGGAACAACGCAATGGCGGGCGAGGTGGGCGGATTGCCCTCCAGCCGGGAGCGCACCTTGTCCGTCGCCTCACGATCCTGGCCGGCAAAGACGGTGATCTTATGGTCTGGCAGCGTAGCGTGCTGTAACGCCATCCGAACCCCGGGGCGCATCTTGCCAGCCGCGCATCCACAGATGGAATTCACAATGACCATCGTCGTTCCGGGGCGTGCGAGTGCCTGCTCCACCTGCGCCGCCGTCTTTGTCTCTTCGACTCCGGCTCGCGCCAACTCTTCGCGCATCGGAATTACCATAATTTCTGGGTACATGCATCATCTCCCGGGCCCGATCGGCCGCTATTAAGAGTGTATATCGGTCGCAGATTCTCATGCGTGGGCACCCCCCTCGTTCTACCCCTTCGAGACAACGCGCGAATGATGTACGCTCATCCACGTGGAGATTCGCGAAAACGTACTACTGGCGCCCTACACCACGTTTCGAATCGGCGGTCCGGCACGATGGTTTATGGAGGCTACCAACGAAGCGGAGCTGGCGGAGGCGGTCACCTTTGCCCGCGGCCAGCACGTGGAGCTGTTTGTTCTGGGCGGCGGCAGTAACCTGCTGGTGGCCGACAAGGGCTTTCCTGGCGTTGTCGTCAAGGTAGGTCTGAAGGGTCTGCGGGAGCAGCCTGACGGTCCGTTCACCATCTTCACCGCGGCCGCCGGCGAGAACTGGGACAACTTCGTGCAGCATACCGTGGATCGCGACCTGGCGGGCGTCGAGTGCATGGCAGGCATCCCCGGCACCGTGGGTGGAACGCCGGTGCAGAATGTCGGCGCCTATGGGCAGGAGGTCTGCTCCACCATCGTCTCGGTGCGTGCGCTGGACCGCACCACCACGCGCATGGCGGACTTCTCTGGCACGGCCTGCAACTTCGCCTATCGCCGCAGCATCTTCAACAGCACCTCGCGTGACCGCTACATCGTTACGGAGGTGAGCTACCGGCTGCGCGCCCACGGCACGCCCCACCTGGCCTATCCGGAACTCGCTCAGGTCTTCGGCGGACGGCCCGCGCCCAAGCTCTCAGCGGTGAGCCGCACCGTGCGCGAACTGCGCCGCAAAAAAGGCATGCTGCTGGTGGAGGGCGACGCCAACTGCCGCAGCGCCGGATCCTTTTTCAAAAATCCCGTGGTGTCGGAGTCGCTGCTGGCGGATATCTCCGCCCGCATGACGAAAGAGGCCAACCTGGCGGGGCTGCCGCAGGCGGAGTCGATTCCCTACTTTGCCGCGGACAAGGGCACGGTCAAGCTGCTGGCTGGATGGTTGATTGAGCGCGCCGGCTTTCCGCGCGGCTTTGCGCTGGGTCAGGCCGGCATCTCCAGTAAACACACGCTGGCGATTGTGAATCGCGGCGATGCGACCGCGGCCAGCATTCTGGCACTGCGCGATCAGATCCGGCAGCGCGTGCTGGCGCAGT
>JAKAUB010000033.1 GCA_021827845.1 Acidobacteriota bacterium
GTGGTGGAGCTGATTCTGAAGGCGCAGGGGCGCTGGGAGCAGGCGATTCCGCAGGCGCTTGCATAAAACGATGCGCCGCGTTGGCGCAGAATTTTGCGTGAACTCGAAATACTGGCGATGACGCTTCCCGAAAAGGAGATCTCGCCATGGATTTTCGTTCCGAGTTTCTGCTGCGTGCCGCCGCTGCCGCGCGCGCGGCCGGCCACATCTTTTCCGAATATGCTGCCTGCGAGGCTGCGCTGGAGTCCGCCTGGGGACGGTCGCGGCTGGCGGTAGAAGCCAACAATCTCTTCGGGCAAAAGCAGAGCCATCCGCCGCTTGCAGGCACGGGAACGCTGGCCATGCCGACGCAGGAGTATCTGCACGGCCACTGGACCACGGTGCTGGCTAACTGGGTGAAGTTTTCCGGCTGGGCGCAGTGTTTTGAGGCCCGCATGGAGCGCCTGCGGCAGTTAAGCGGCCAGTATGCACACTATCGCGCGGCGCTGGCTGCAGTCTCCGGCGATGTTTTTGTGCAGGAGGTTTCCCGGTCGTGGTCCACCGACCCGGCGCGCGCGGCCAAGGTTCTGGAGATTTATCGGACTCACGCGGGCGTCTTTAGCGGCCGCGAAGTTGCCTGATGCTCTCTGCGGCGTCTGAAGCGTGCTTCTACGCCTGCTGAGCGTTGGTGCTCCCCAGCAGAATGAGCGATCCAATGACCGCGGCCAGCGCGGAGGCGGCGAGGATTCCCACCTTGGCCAACGTATCCTCTGCGCCTGAACCAAAAGCCAGGGCAGAGATAAAAAGTGACATGGTGAAGCCGATGCCGCCCAGGCACCCGGCGGCAATCATGTGGCGCCAGGTGACGCTGGCAGGCAGGGCCACGATGCCGAGGCGCACTGCCAGCCAGGAAAACAGAAGAATGCCAATGGGCTTTCCGAGCAGCAGCCCGAAAAAGATGCCTTGCACCGCGGGATCACGCAGAGAGTCTGCGCGGAAGCCATGGAGCGGCACGCCAGCGTTGGTCAGCGCGAAGAGCGGCATGATGAAGAAGCTGACCCACGGTTGCAGGGCGTGCTCCAGCCGCAACAGGGGAGCCTGCACCAGATGCGACTGGGTCTGCAGGCTCAGGAAGGCATCGCGGCCGGCGTTGGAAACCTGTCCGGGATGTGCGGAGTAAGCCTCCTCCATGGCTGTAATTTCGTGACGGGCGCGGCGCAGGAATTCGTGCGGCTCTAGATAGCGGCTGGAGGGGATGATGAGCGCCACCAGTACCCCCGCGATGGTGGCGTGTACGCCGGAGCGAAGCATGCAGACCCAGACGCCAAAACCGACGGCGAGATAAAGGCCAAGCTGGGTGACGCCCAGTTGATTCAGTAACGCGCCTACTGCGAGAAGCACGAACGCGGCGAGCAGCATCGTCCAGTCGATACGACTGGAGTAAAAGAATGCGATGACGAGCACGGCTGCGATGTCATCCACAATGGCGAGCGCCGTGAGAAAGACCTTGAGCCCCGTTGGTGCGCGGCTGCCAGAGAGCGAAAGAATGCCGAGCGCAAAGGCAATATCCGTCGCCATGGGGATGCCCCAGCCACCGGCGGTGGGGTGACCGTGGTTGAGCGCGATGTAAATGCCCGCGGGAACGACCACGCCGCCCGCGGCCGCCAGCACCGGCAGTGCGCTGAGGCGCAGCGAGGAGAGTTCGCCGACGAGCATCTCATGTTTGATCTCAAGCCCCACAAACAGAAAAAACACAGCCATCAGGCCGTCGTTGATCCAGACGTGCAGGCTTTCCGCAATGCGGAAAGCGCCAAACCCCAGCGTAATGGGTATATGTAACAGTGACGCGTACGATTCCGCGGTCGAGGAGTTTGCCCACACGATGGCGGCGATGCTGGCGGCCAGCAGCACAATGCCCCCGGCGCTCTCAACACGCGCAAAGCGCTGAAACGGGCTGACAAGCCGCGTGATCGGACGGGCGGCGACGGAAAGCTCCTTACGGCTCATGCGAAGATGTCCTCGTCGTAAAAGAGTTTGTGCTCAGGAGCCGAGGTGTGCGGCGCAGCATCTACAAAGCCCGCAGGCGCTGGCAGGCCTCCGCCAGCGCGCCGGACTGTTTGGCGTAGCAGAAGCGCAGCAGATTTTCCCCGCGGCCGCCGGTGAAGAATGCAGTTCCCGCGACGCCGGCGACGCCACTTTTGGCCAGCAGCCACCGGGCTTTTTCCCGTGCGTCGGAGCCCGGCAGGGCAGAGACATCCGCCAGAATGTAATACGCCCCCTGAGGTACATGGGGTGGCATGCCGGCCTCGGCCAGCGCGGCGACCAGCATGTCGCGCTTCTGCTGATACTCGCGCGCAAGGTCGGCGTAGAAGGAGTCGGGCAGTTCCAGCAGGCCGGCGGCGGCGCCGTGCTGCAGCGGCGACGGCGCGCAGACATAAGTCAGATCATGGAAGTAGCCGATAGCGGGTGTCCACCTCGGGTCTGCGGCCAGATAGCCCAGCCGCCAGCCAGTGACGCTGAAGGTCTTTGAGAAGCCAGAGATGGTGATGGTGCGCTCTGCCATACCGGGCAGGGAGGCGAAGCTGATGTGCTGCGCGCCGTCGCAGACAAAATACTCGTAAATCTCATCGGTGAAGACAAAAAGGTCAAATTCTTCAGCCAGCGCGGCGATGGCTTCCAGTTCTGTCTTCGTGAAAACTTTGCCCAGCGGATTGGACGGCGTATTGATGACAATGGCGCGCGTTTTGGGCCCGATGGCGTGCCGCAGGCGATCAAAGTCCACGCTCCAGCCCGGAGGGTTGAGCGGGACGGTTACGGAAGTTACACGCTGCGAGGCCAGCGTGCTGCGATGGTAGCCATAGAAGGGCTCAAACAGGATGACCTCATCGCCGGGATTTAAGAGCGCCAGACAGGCAGCGTGGAAGGCGCCGGTGGCGCCGGAGGTGACCAGAACGCCGCGTTCGGGATCTGCCTGGATCCCGTTATGCGCTGCCAGTTTACGGGCGATCGCTGCGCGCAGGGGAGCAATGCCATCCAGCCGCGTGTAGATATTAAAGCCGTCGCGGATTGCGGCCAGCGCAGCCTCTGCCACCGGATGCGGCACGCCGGTGTCGCAGACTCCCTGGGCCAGATTGATGCCCTGGATGCGATCGCACTCGACGGTCATGGCGCGAATCTCTGACTGGACGGCGTTGGCGGCCAGCTCACTGGCGGCCAGTCCGCGGCGGGAAACATCAGAAGGCAGAGGGCTTATCCACATGGCCCCCAAAGTCTACCGCGCCCGGCGGCAGTGGCCAAATGGAAAGGTGTGCCGGCCCGGCGCCAAATTCATCGTCTTTTTACCTTGGTATCGTAGAAAGGGAGAGGTCATTGCGGCCAGCCGGGGGGGCTGTCATGCTTGAGCGGCGCTTCCGTTTCCATTTCGAGAAACGAGGAAACTCATGATTCGTAGACTGTGTGCGCTGGCGATCCTGGCGGTCTCCAGCGTGTCTGCGCAGCAAATTTCGCTCACGGGAGCGGGATCCACGTTCGCCTATCCGCTCTATTCCGACTGGGCAAGCCAGTATCACAAGCTGCATCCTAACGTCGAAGTGAATTATCAGTCGATCGGGTCGGGCGGCGGTATCCGCCAACTGATTGCAGGCACGGTCGATTTCGGCGCGACCGACGGTCCGATGACGAATCAGGAGCTGGCTGAAGCGCAGCAGAAGCGCGGGACAGCGATTCTGCACTTTCCGACCGCACTCGGCGCGGATGTGCCCTCGTATAACATTCCCGGAGTTACGGCTGAGCTGAAGTTTACCCCGCAGGCGCTGGCCGGTATTTACCTGGGCCACATCACCAAGTGGAACGATCCGGAGATTCAGAAGGCCAATCCTGGGGTCAAGCTGCCCGCGGCCAATATCATCGTCGTGCACCGCTCGGATGGTTCGGGAACGACGTACGCGTGGGTCGACTATTTGTCGAAGGTCAGCCCCGAGTGGAAGAGTAAGGTCGGCGTCGGCACCTCAGTAAAGTGGCCGGTAGGTCTGGGCGGCAAGGGCAATGAGGGAGTGAGCGGTTTGATCCGCCGTCTGCCGAATTCCATCGGATATGTGGAGCTGATCTACTCGATCCAGAATCACATTCTGTACGGGGATGTAAAGAACAGCTCCGGGAACTACGTTCGCGCCAGCCTGGCGACGGTGACGGCTGCGGCTGCGGGCGCCAACAGCTTCATGCCGGCGGACTTCCGGGTTTCCATCACGAATGCGCCGGGCGCGCAGGCGTATCCGATCTCCACATATACGTGGCTCCTGATTCCGGAGAAGCTGAACAATCCGCAGAAGGCCGCGGCATTGAAGGCGTTTCTGCGCTGGGGTCTGACGGATGGGCAGAAGTACACAACCCCGCTGGCGTATGCTCCGCTTCCGAGTGGAGTGGTCCAGAAGGAACTGCAGCAGATGAAGAAGCTGCAGTACTAAGCTGCGAACGCCGCAGGAGAGTTGCATGGGAAATGTTGTGATTTCCACTCCGGGGATGCCCCTGCCCTCGGAGAAGCTGTTCCGGAAGCAGACGCTTGTGGAACGGCTGCGGAAAGGTGATGAGGCTGTCCACCTGCTGACTATGGCAGGTGGATGGTCGATTATTTTGATTACCGGTCTGCTGGTACACCATCTCTGGGTGTATTCGCGGATTGCGCGGCACCAGTTCGGGTGGCATTTTCTGGTGACCAGCACCTGGGATCCGGTCAATGGACTGTTCGGGGCCTGGCCGTTTGTCTACGGAACCGTTGTTACCTCTCTTCTGGCCTTGATTATTGCGATTCCCATCGGCCTGGGAGCCGCCATCTTTCTGGCGGAGCTAGCGCCGCGCAGTGTTTCCAACGCCCTGACTTTTCTCATTGAACTGCTGGCAGCGGTGCCGAGCGTGGTCTATGGGTTGATCGGCATTTTCCTGCTGATTCCCGCGCTGACGGCGATCATGCCGACCTTTCAAAAATTCTTTGGTTGGATCCCGATCTTCAGCGGCACGTTTTATGGGGTCAGCTATTTTTCGGCGTCGGTCATTCTGGCCATTATGGTGGTACCGTTCATCGTCTCCATTTCCCGGGAGGTACTGCTGGCCGTGCCAATCGCGCAGCGCGAGGCGATGATGGCGCTGGGCGCGACGAAGTGGGAAGTGACCTGGCGGACCGTTGTGCCGTATGCGCGGCAGGGCATTATGGGGTCGGTGTTTCTCGCGCTGGCACGCGCACTGGGAGAGACCATGGCCGTAACCATGGTCATCGGGAACGTCGCGCAGGTTTCGACCTCCTTGATGGCGCCTGGGTATACGATTGCTGCCGTCATCGCGAATGAATTTACTGAGGCAACGGGCGACCTGTACCTGCACGCATTGATTGAGCTGGGTCTGGTGCTGTTCGCTGTGACCATGATTATCAATGCGCTGGCGCGGCTGCTGATGCTGTCGGTGCGGACCGGCGAGGTGGTTTCATGAGCACAGCAGCCGCCGCCTATCCGCCGCTGCGGCGCCGCGTGGTGAACGTCGCCATGCTGACGCTCTCGGGTCTTTGCACGCTGTTGGTCGTAGGCGTGCTGCTCACCATCCTTCTGTACT
>JAKAUB010000144.1 GCA_021827845.1 Acidobacteriota bacterium
GGGATTGCCGTTGTTGTCATAGCAGTTGAAGTTATTTGGATTATTGGTCAAAATCCCCGCCGGACCCGGATCCGTATTCAAGGAACGCAGCCGCACTAGCCCATACTGCGCGATCATGCTGAGCCGCGCGGTCTGCTGATGCTCCAGCGTTGCGCTGCCATAAAGATCGTGCTCCTTCAGATACTGCACGTCAGGGATACCGTAAAACAGCAGCGCGTTGGGTTCTCCGGTCGAAGCGGCAATGCGATGGGCTGTGGCGCGGATGCGCGTCCGGGAGTTAATGGCGTAGCCGAAGTTCGCCACCGAGCTGGCATTGTGATATTCGCTGTTCGGGTAGCTGTTGGAGGTATCGATGCGCGAAAAATCGCCGAAGTAGTCGAGCGCCTTGTGCACGCCGCCCAGGGAGACCTGCTGGTGGTAGGTGTTAAAGTTTCCGCCGTCTGCAGAGTAACGAAACAGCGGCTTCGCCGTGGTACCGCGCTCGGTCGTCAGGTCGATGACGCCAGCGCCCGCATCGGCGCCATAGAGGGCGCTGTCCGGTCCGCGGTAGACCTCCGCCTGGCTGATTCCGTTGGCAGGGATATAGGCAAAGTTCACTGCGCCGCCAATATCGTTGATAGGGATGCCGTCCAGCATCACCTCCGTCGCATTCGAGTTGCCGCCCATCTCAAACAAGGAGGTGCCGGCACCGCGTTGTCCGCTGGTGACAAACTGCAGGCCGCTGACCAGCCGCAGAGAATCCTGAATGTCGAGCAGATGCGGATAGAGCGCTTCGTCGATCACCGTGGTGGACGCGCCGGTCTGCGTGGTCGGCGTGGGAACGCCGCTGGCCGTGACGGTGACCTGCTGCTGCAGCCGGCCGAACTGCATGGTGACATTGGCAAACGCAGGCGTGGCAGAGGTGAGATACACCGGCTTGCTGTCAGTGACGTTGAAGCCGGTCGCGACGACCCGTACGACGTAACGGCCAGGCCGCACAACGCTGATGGTGTAATGCCCGCGGCCATCCGTAATGGCGTGCGACGGCATGATGACGCCGTGCGAGTCGACCAGGATGACGCTGGCCATATAGACGGGCGCAGCCAGCGGATCGGTCACCGTTCCCTGCACGATGTAGTTGGTCTGCGCGTGCGCCAAGCTGCTGCCCAGCAACGCAAGGACCGCGGTAACGAGAAAAAGCCTGAATCTTCGATGAGCGACGTGCATGCGATATCCCCTCGGATGGATGACGCGGAGCCGGTCTCCTGACTTGCGCGTGCAACGAACCGTGGCCGGCCTTCCCGGAGAGTCCTCCTCCAGTGGCTGCATACTGCCGTGGCCAAATTCTTCGCGCTTACAGTTACGGGGTAGTGGCGGACTTGCACCGCGCTTCCCGAGCACTCCACGAGTTGTAGTGAATGATGGCGAATGTCCACGGACATCCGCGACGATCCATGCGAAGCAGCCTTCGCACGGGGAGTTTCTGAAAATATCGGGGAATTTGTGCGGATGCCGCGGGAACCGCAGCCGATCGCGCACGCTCCGGTCCTCCCATCGAGACCGAAAGATTGCCAGATTGCCGCTGGCCGGTCTCCTGGCTTGTGCCTCTGCGAGCCTGGCAGCCTTCCCGGACATTCCGTCCAGTGGCCTGCATACCGCCTCGCCTCGACTCTCCGCGCTTACAGTTACGGGGTAGTGGCGGACTCGCACCGCGCTTCCCGAACACCAATGGCTATTGCAATGTATAGCGGCATCAAAAGCCGCGCGTCAAATGCTTACCGCAGGCAAAACCACGGCGCCCCGGCCTGCTTTGCCAGCAGGTACCGGGGCGGCATTGGGTGGCGGCTGTTTTAGCGTTTCGTCTTCGACCCACGATGGGCGACCAGGTAGCCATTCACCTTGTCGTAGACGCCCTGTGGCAGCACGCCCTTGGATACGAGCTGATCTTTGGAGGTGTAGGGCCGGCTGGCGACGATCCGCTTGGCATAGACGCTACCAATGCCGGGCACGGCCCGCAGTTCGGCTTCCGTCGCGGTGTTAATGTCTAAGGGTTTCACCGACATCGCCCGATGGGACGCGGGCCGGTAAGCCTTCTGCGCGGTTGTTACCGCCGGCATGGCCAACAATGTAGCGGCCACGGCCGCCATGGCTGCGAGGTGCAACATCGGCTTGCGAATCTTCATGGGTTGTCTCCTCTTTTGTTCGTACCTGTTGGGGCGGCGGGGCTTGGCCATCCGGCTTGCCGCAAAAAACACATGTTTCTTCCCGGATGGGCTGGCGAACTGTTTTACAGTGTCCGCATGGATATTTCGCGACGGCTTTCCGTGCGGTATTTTCTGCTCTGCGCTTGCGCTCTCCTGCTGGGAACTTCTGCTGCGTTGGCAGCGCCGGGTCATTCTGACCCGACTTCACTCTATTCCGGGATGCGCTGGCGTTCAATCGGTCCTTTTCGCGCCGGCCGCGTTTCGGCTGTTTCCGGCATTCCCGGCAATGCCGCAACGTTCTATATGGGCAGCGCGGGGGGCGGGGTGTGGAAGACGACCGATGGCGGCGTGGAGTGGAAGCCGATCTTCGACGCGGAGGATGTCGCCTCCATCGGCGCACTGGTGGTGTCGCCGTCCGATCCTGATGTGATTTATGTCGGCACCGGCGATGTAAGCCTGGTGGGCGGCGCCGTGAACATTGGCGACGGTGTGTACCGCTCTGCCGATGCAGGCAAAACCTGGAGCCACGCTGGTCTGCCGGAGAGCGCGCATATCGGAAATCTGTGGGTCGATCCGGCAAACGCAAATGTTGTGGTGGCTGCTGTTCTCGGCAAGACCTACGCAGCCGGACCGGACCGCGGAATCTACAAAACGACTGACGGCGGCAAGACGTGGCGGAAGGTTCTCTTTAAGGACCCGGAGACCGGGGGCATTGATGTGACCTTCGCGCCGGATAACACGCGCGTGGGTTATGCAACGCTCTGGCACCACATCGGCAAGCCTGCCAACCCGTTTCAACTGATTGAGGACACCAGCGGGGCCGGTATCTACAAGACCACCGATGGTGGCGAAACGTGGACGGAACTCCATCTCCCGGATGTAAATGCCGCCAAGCTGGGACGCATCGGCGTAGCGACGGCAAAGGGCGGCCAGCTCGTCTTCGCCATTGTTTCCTCATCGGAACATGGCAAAGCGGGCCTTTACCGCTCCGACGACGGCGGGACCAGCTGGCGCAAGATCACCAGCGATCCGCGCGTGACCGGCAATGGATATTTCAGCCGCGTCTTCCTCGATCCGAAAAACCCCGATGTCGTGTACGTCGCCCAGACCTCCCTCTACCGCTCCGTAGACGGCGGCAAAACATTCATCTCGTACAAGGGCGCGCCGGGCGGCGATGACAACCATGCCCTTTGGATTGACCCCACCGATCCGTCACGCATGATTATGGCCAGCGACCAGGGCGCGACCATCAGCCAGGATGGTGGCCGCACGTGGAGCTCCTGGTACAACCAGCCAACTGGGCAGATGTACCACATGTCCACGGACAACCGCTTTGCCTACTGGGTGTATGGCACGCAGCAGGACAGCGGCAGCATTGGCACCCTGAGCCGCGGCGACTACGGCGAAATTACATTCCTCGACTGGGATCCCGTGGCTGCCTATGAGTTTGGCTATATCGTCCCTGATCCTAAAAATCCTGACCTGGTGTTTGCGGGTGGTCCGGCGCGCGGGCTGGTACTGGTGAATCGCTCCAACCGGCAGGTGCAGACGATTTCGCCAAACGTCGATAGAGACGGCGACTTCCGCCTGGCGATGAATCCACCGCTGGCGTTCTCTCCGCAGGATCCCAGCATTTTTTATGAGGGCACGCAGTTCCTGCTGGAGACACGCGATCAGGGCCGCACCTGGACCAAGATCAGTCCTGACCTGACGAGCCGGCCCGGCAATGCCGAGCGCAACGAACAAAGCAAGCAGCAGGACAAGGCCGAAGCCTCCCAGGCGAAGACGCTGCGCACGCAGGAAGTGAAAGAGACGTTGAAGCTGCCGAACCGCACGGCGATCAACGCATTTTCTCCCTCGCCGAAAGCAGCCGGAGAAATCTGGGTGGGCACGACCAATGGTCTGGTGCAGTTGACGCGCGACGGCGGCAAGACGTGGCAGCCGGTGACGCCGCCTGGACTGACGCAGTACTCCATCATCAGCATGGTGGAGGCATCGCACTTTGACCCAGCGTTGGCCTACGTCTCCGTAGACCGTCATGAAGAGAATGACCGTCACGCGTACATCTTCCGCACGGCGGATTACGGCAAGACGTGGACGCGCGTAGACACAGGGATTCCCGACGGCGACTTTGTCCGCGTGGTTCGCGAAGACCCGGTGCGCAAAACCCTGCTCTACGCGGGCACGGAGAATGGCACGTGGGTCTCGTTCGATCAAAGCAAGCAATGGAATCCGCTGCGGTTGAATATGCCGGTAGCTTCTGTGCGCGACCTGCAGGTGCATGGGAGTGATCTGGTCGCGGCAACCTACGGCCGCGCCTTCTGGATTCTGGACGACGTAAGCCCGCTGCGGCAGATTGACGCTGCCACCGCGCGCCACAAGGTCTTCCTCTACCAGCCGGCGCGGGCGTTCCGCGTGCAGTTTGATCAGAACGGCGACACACCCTTCCCGCCGGAGATGCCTGCCGCCAGCAATCCTCCGGACGGCGCGCTGATCGACTACTATCTGCAATCCGCACCGAAGGGCGACATCAAGCTTGCGATCTACGACAGCAAGGGCGCGTTGGTGCGCGAGTACTCCTCGCAGCCGATTCCGCCCTCCACTGAGCCGCCGCCGCATGTGCCGGACTACTGGCTGGCCAAACCTGTGCCACTGTCCAAAGGCGCTGGCATGCAGCGGTTTCTCTGGGATCTGCGATACACGCGGCCGGATTCCCTGCAGCACCACTACCCCATCGCAGCCGTGGAACATGAGACGCAGCCGGAGCCGCAGGGCGCGCTGGTTCTGCCCGGCGAATATCAAGTGCGGCTGACTGTGGACGGCAAAACGTATCAGCGCCCGCTGCAGGTCGCCATCGACCCGCGCGTCACCGTAACGCCGGCAGCGCTTGAACAGCAGTTTTCTCTCGAACGGAAAGCTGCTGCCATGACCAGCGCAATCTATGCCGACCACAAGGCCGCCGCAGCACTACACGATGCAATCGGGAAAGAACAGGCAGCTCTTCCGAACGCCTCGTCCGCGCTGAAACAGCAGTTGCAGGCGCTGGATGAAGCCGTGAAGAAAGTGGAAGGCAAAAAAGGTGGCGGGGGCTTTAGTCCGACGAAACCGAAGCCCTCGCTGGGCCTGCTGAACGGAGAATTCGGCTCGCTAGCCACGCTGGTTGATAGCGCCGACAGCGCGCCAACAGCCGCCATGCAGTCCGCCTTCACGGACTACTGCAAGGATCTGGCAACAGTGACGAAAGCGTGGGACGGCGAGGTTCAGCCGAAGATCACTGCTGTCAATCAGGAGCTGACGCGGGAGCATCAACCGACGCTCCATGCTGACCCAATGAGCCCGGCAAGCGCCTGCCAGTAGCTGCTGCAGAAGGCCCAGGT
>JAKAUB010000214.1 GCA_021827845.1 Acidobacteriota bacterium
CACGGACGCTGTCCGGCTGCCAAGGCGCACGCCATTTACAAATTTCGCAAGGAGACGCGATGCCCCTCACTGGAGAAGCCATTCGAATGATGAACTACGCCGACGATATTGGAACCACGCTGCGGCGTCTGCTGAATGTACTTCCGTCGCTGTCTGCGGAAGAGCGCAAGCGCGTGCGCGAGTACATGATGAACGTGAAGCCGACCATGAACGACGTTTTGGCGGCACTGGACGACACCAAGTAATCCCCCGGGCGACGGGCGGGCAGGGATGATTACTGCTCGCCCGCCGCAGGCCGGTAAGGCTGTGCGAGATACTTTTGCGCCAGCGAAAGTGCACCGCCCGTAGCATCGTTGGTCTGCAAGGCCTCCCGGTACTGATTCTCCGCGCGCTCCCGTTCCCCAAGCGAGTCAAACAGCATGCCCAGCTTCAAGTCGCTCCACACCTGCGTCCACGCCGGCACGCCGTCCCCGCGCAGCGCGGCGCGAAAAGCGTCGGCCGCACCCTGCTCGTTCCGCTGCTGCATCAGCGTCTCTCCAAGCCGGTAGCTGGCCAGCGAACTCTCAGGATCAAGCTGTAGCGCCTTGCGAAACTGCGTAGCCGCGCCGTCCAGATCGCCCGCAGAACGGTCATTCATTCCGGCAACAATGGCCGCCCGTACCTGCATCGCCGGACTGGTGCGTAACAGTTCGTGGTCCGGATCGAGGCGAATCTTTCGCGGCGGCTGTTTGCAGTCAATCGAGTAGGAAGTGGAAGCTCCGCGCAGCCAGATGCGGCGCTGAACCGGCCCGCTGGAAGCGTCGAATGTCAGCGCAACTGGCATCTGGAACAGATCGGTCGTCTGCGAGATGCTGCCGACAAGCTGATAACCACCCGCCTGCAGCCGGTACAGGGTCCAGGCGTTTTTCAGCGCGGGGATTTGCGCGGAGCCGAGCCACTGCGCGAAGAATGGCTGCAGATCTTTTCCGGAAGCTGTCTCGGCCATTCGCTCGACATCCTGTGCGGACAACACTCCATCCGGTGCAGCCAGCATCGCGTGGACGGTCCGGTCAAAGGCCTGCTCGCCGATTTGCCAGCGGAGCATGCGGAAGATCATGCCGCCTTTGTCGTAGGCCAGCGCGCTGAACTGCGGAGAACCCTGCGGCACCTCGCCCAGGCGCAGCAGCGGCAGCGTGGAGTAGGCGATGGCGGATGCGGAGATGTTTTCAACCGTGTCCAGGAACTCGGAAGGCTTCTCATTCTTCCGGGCAAATTCCAGCTCGGCCATGCGCGTCATGCCGTCCGTGATCCACACGTCCTCGCGCCTTGCGGGCTGCACAATGTTTTGCCACCACTCTGCAGCCAGAGCTGTCACGATTGCGTTTTGTGTCGCGGCGGCATCGCTGCTCGCGGGATAAACAACCAATCCCGGCGCTGCGGCGGAGGATGCACCCGCGGGCAACGGAACCAGTGTGACGGACTTCCAGGGCAGCGGACCGAACGCTGCTGCAAATTGGTGATAGGCCTTTTGCGCGGTCTGCAAGACAGATTTGGAGAGTGCCGTTGCGCCTTGGCCGGTCATGGAAAATGCAGACAAAGCCGCGTCTCCGAAGCGTTGCGGCGCATAGTGCCCCGCAATCACAAGGCCGGGGACACCGGCGTCGTTCCAGACAAAATGGTTTGGATCAGCCGTGGCGCCGCTGGCGAAGATGCGCAGTCCGGCGGGCGCGTGGATCGTGATTTCTGCGTGAAATGCCGGGCTGGCGCCCACCGGCTTGGGCAGCCAGTCAGCAGCGGGCAGCAAATAGCTGGTGGGCTCGCCGATATATGCCGTCTGCGCCGAGCTTCCCGTTGGGGCAGAAAACTGGCCGCTGTAGTGGAACGTCCAGCGGGCCGAATCGCCCCGCGCTGTCCCGGCATTCGGCGTTACCTGCAGAAGATCCGGATGCTTTCCATCGCGCGCAAACTTGAGTTCCACGCCATTGGCATCGGTGATCTGCGAGACGTGGAGCGCAGCGTTCAAGCGGAACTCCACCGGCGCGCCGGTTGCCGCAGCAGGGAACACGACGGTGGTTGTCGCATTCATCGCGTGCTGTGCGGGCTGCAGCGTCAGATCGATTGCGTATGCCGGGGTCGCGCGGGTTGCCGCAGCACGAATCCACCGACCGGCGGAGAATAAGAAGACACAGACCACCACCCATGCCACCGGCGCGCGTAAGCGTCGGCGCTTCATCGCGGGGCCGTCCGTGTTGGTGGCCGCTCGGCCAGCAGAGAAACGACTGCATCGGCCGTACGATCAATGGCGGTTACGCCCGGCAAAGAATCTTCCGGTTGCAATGCTTCGCGCACCCCGCGAAGATCCTGCATCATGGTTTCGCGCGCCGGGCTGTCTTGTAGCAGCGGACGCAAAGCGTTGGCAGTGTTCTCTGCGGTAAAGTCGCGCTGGATCAGCTCCGGCACAATGCGGCGGCCTGCGATCAGGTTGGGCATGGCGACGTGCGGCAGCTTGACCAGGCGGCTGGCAACCGCGTAGCTAAGGGCCGAAAGGCGATAGACCGCAAGAAAGGGATTGCCGATCAGCGCTGCCTGCACCGTAGCGGTGCCGCTGGCCACGATGCTGGCGCGTGCGTGGAGTAGCGCAGCGCGAGCGTCCTGCACCACGTGGATGCGCGCCTGCGTCGTCATGCGTGCCACTTCGGCGCGGACCCAGGCTTCATCCAACGTGGGCGCAACCGGCAGCAGATACTCATAGTCATCGCCCAGCAGGGCCGCGGCCTGCGCCATCACGGGCAGGTTCAGCCGCAGCTCCCGCGCGCGGCTGCCAGGCAGCAGACCAATCCACGGCTTGTCCGCATCGAGATGCCATGTCTGCGCAAACTCCTCTCGCGAAACTTGCGGCGCGGGCAGGTCCGCCAGCGGATGACCGACAAACTCCGCGGCGACACCCTGCTCGCGATAGAAAGGCTCCTCAAAGGGAAAGATCACCAGCATCTTTGTTACGCGCTGCTGCACCCAACGGATGCGGCGCTTCTTCCACGCCCATAGCTGCGGGCTGACGAAATATACGGCGGGGACATTCAACCGGCGCAGCGTTTTTGCCAGCCGTAGATTCACGTCGGGAAAGTCGATCAGAATCGCGATGTCCGGCGGGTTGCGCCGCAGATGGGCCGTGAGGCGCCGATACCGCGCGTAAATGCGCGGCATATGATGAATTACCTCCGTGATGCCCATCACGGCCACGTCTTCCGCGCGGACGATGCAGTCGCAGCCGGCTGCGCGCATGCTCGCGCCGCCCAGGCCGGAGAATCGCGCATCGGGCAGGCGGTTGCGCAGTGCCGCGATCAGCGCCGCGCCGTAATGCTCCCCGCTGGCCTCACCGGCCGAAAGGAAGATGCTGGCCATGGAAGCGTGCGCCGCCTCAGTCGCCCGTTACGGCGAACTGTGGGTTTTGGGCGCCGAGGGTTGCCGTCTCCTGATCGCGATACTGCAGGCGATAGAGCTTCCAGTAGAGGCCATGCTGGGCCAGCAACTGCTGATGGGTTCCAATCTCGCGCAGCTTGCCCTTGTGCATCACCAGAATGCAGTTGGCGCTTTGGATGGTGGATAAGCGATGCGCCACAACTACGGAGGTGCGGCCCGTGACAAGGCGCGTGAGCGCCTGCCGCACGCGCATCTCGGTGTCGGTATCCACGCTGGAGGTCGCTTCATCAAGAATGAGAATTTTTGGATCGTGCGCCAGCGCTCGGGCAAAGTTGATGAGCTGCTTCTGGCCGGTGGAGAGCGTGCTGCCGCGTTCGCGCACCGGCTCCTCAAAGCCGCCGGGCAGGCCGCGAATGAAGTCGCCGACATTCACCTGATCGGCGGCATTTTCAATCTCCTGCTGCGTGATCCAATCAGAGCCAAGCCGGATATTGCTCGAAATAGTACCCGAAAACAGGACCGGATCCTGCAGCACGACGGCGAAGCGGCGGCGCAGGGCGGTCAGGTCCCACTCACGCACATCCAGCCCATCCACGAGCACGCTGCCGCTCTGGACGTCGTAGAAGCGCATCATTAGGCTGCTCAGCGTGGTTTTGCCGGCGCCGGTATGGCCCACGATTGCGGCTGTTTGACCAGGTTCGACCGTAAAGCTGACGTCCCGCAGCACCCACTCCACATCGGATACGCTGGCCGGCCCTTCTGCCGCAACCTGCGCGCGTTGCGCGTCCGTCAGATCCTGATAGGCAAACCATACGTGGCGGAATTCAATGCGGCCGGATCTATCGCCGGTACGCGCGGGCACGGGCGAGACGATGGCCGGTGGCGTGTCGAGCAGCTTAAAGACGCGCTCGGCTGCGGCCATGGCGGCCTGCAGGATGTTGTATTTGTCGCTCAGATCCTGAATGGGCCGGAAGAAGCGCTGCGAATATTGAATGAAGGCCACCAGCACACCCAGCGTGACCGCTCCGCGCAGCACGCCGCCGCCGCCCACCCAGATGATGATGGCGATGGCGATGGAGCTGAGGATTTCGACCGCCGGGTAGTAGAGCGCGTAGGCCATGATGGCGTCTTTAAAGGCCTTCAGATGCTGGCGGTTTACGACTTCAAAGTCAGCGAAGGCGCGGTCCTCGCGGTTGAACAGCTGCACCACGCTCATGCCGCTGACGTGTTCCTGCAGGTGCGAGTTGATGCGGGCGATGGCGGTGCGAATTCTGCGGTAGGACTGGCGGACGGAGCGGCGGAAGATTTGCGTGCCGATCAGGATGAACGGGAGCACGGAGAAGGCCAGCAGCGCCAGCCACCAGCTCATGCGAAGCATGACAAAGACAATGCCGGCCAGCACCAGCACATCTTCAAAGATGGCCACCACGCCGGAGGTGAACATTTCATTCAGCGCGTCCACGTCGCTGGTGACGCGCGTGACCAGCCGGCCGGTGGGGTTTTTGTCGAAGAAGCCGATGTGCATCCGCTGGATGTGGCGGAAGATCTGGCTGCGCAGGTCGTACATCACCTTCTGGCCGGTCCACTGCATCAGGTAGGTCTGCACAAAGGCCAGAAAGTAGATGAGCACCAGCGTGCCCAGATAGATGAGCGCAATCTGCGTGATGCCACGCATCGGACTGTGGCTCAGGTGGCGCGTCCAGGACGCATGCCGCTGCGCTGCGCCGGGCGTCATGTAAAGATCGACCGCGACCTTGGTGAGATAGGGGCCTAAGACATCTGCCAGCGCGGTGAACAGAATGGCCACAAGGGAGATGGCGACCTGCAGCCGGTACGGGCGCAGATAGGTAAGCAGACGCCGCATTAGGCGGCCGTCGTACGCCTTTCCGATGACATCATCGTCCTGCTGCGGGGAGTTTTGCTTCGCGTCTGCCATGCGACACTGCTATTGTACGGAGTTTCCGCGATACCGGACTCCTTCGCCTTTCATGTCTGCCTCTGCCACAGCGCCGCTGGGAATCTATCTTTCCATCCCGTTTTGCCGGGCCAAATGCACCTATTGCAACTTCGCGTCCGATGTTTTTCCTGCAGCGCGCCTGGACGGCTACGTCCACACAGTATGCCGCGAGATTCGCGACCGCCGT
>JAKAUB010000169.1 GCA_021827845.1 Acidobacteriota bacterium
GGTGAATCCAATGGCCGCATAGGATGGCAGCACCCCGATGATGAACGTGGACAGGCCCATGGTGGAGAGCGCGAGAACCAGTGTCCGCTTGCGGCCTAGCCGGTCGCCGAAGTGGCCGAACAGCGCGGAGCCGATGGGCCGCGCGAGGAAGGCGATGCCGAAGGTCGCCAGCGATTCCAGCGTGGCCGTGGCGGGATCGGCCGACGGAAAAAACAGGTGCGGGAAGACCAGCACGGCGGCGGTGGCGTAGATATAGAAGTCAAAAAACTCGACCGCTGTGCCCACCATGCTGGCAAACAGCACGCGGGCGGGGCGATTGAGCGGCGCTTGCGCCGGACGCATCGTGGTGGCCATAAGGTTTGCCTTTTCAGCGAAACACGGTGCGGGTTCCGTGTCCAGCGGAAATTCCCAAATGGGCGCAGGAAACTACACTGGAGAGCGAAGACGGAGGGCCATGCCATGAACACCGCAACGCGCAAGGAAAAAGATTCGCTCGGATCTGTCGAGGTTCCAGCCGATGCCTACTACGGTGCGCAAACGGCGCGCGCGGTGGAGAACTATCCCATCTCCGGCATGCGGGCGCAGGCGGAGCTGATCCGCGCGCTGGGCATGGTGAAGGCCGCGGCCGCGATGGCCAACAAAGATCTTGGTCTGCTGGAGCCGCATCGCGCAGACGCCATTGTACGCGCAGCGCAGGAGGTGATCGACGGCCGCTGGAACCATGCCTTTGTCGTCGATGTATTCCAGGCTGGCGCGGGCGTCAGCCTGCATATGAATACGAATGAGGTGATTGCCAACCGCTCCAATGAGCTGCTGGGCGCGGAGCTGGGCAGCTATCAACACATCCATCCCAACGACCACGTGAACTACGGCCAGTCGACGAACGATGTGTTCCCGACGGCGATGCGGCTGGCCACGCTGCTGGCATTGGAGAATCTATACCCCGTGCTGGATGGCCTGGCTGGCTCGTTTGCCGCAAAGGCCAAAGAGTTTGACGGCATTCTGAAGTCCGGCCGCACGCATATGCAGGATGCGGTGCCGATCCGGCTGGGGCAGGAGTTTGCCGCATATGGCGTGGCCGTGCGCAAGGCGCAGGAAGCGATTCGCCGGGCGAGCGACAGCCTGCGCGAGCTGGGCCTTGGCGGCTCCGCCGTGGGTACCGGCATCAACACGCATCCGGACTATCGCGAGAAAGCCATCGCGCACCTGGCGCGCATCTCCGGCCAGCGGCTGACGCCCGCAGCCGATATGCGCTGGGCCATGCAGTCCAACGCCTGCATGGCGGAGGTGAGCGGCTCGCTGCGCGCGCTGGCGCTGGAGATCATCCGCATCTCGAACGACCTGCGCCTGCTGTCCTCCGGGCCCAATACCGGACTGGCGGAGATTTCCCTGCCCAGCCTGCAGCCTGGCTCGTCGATTATGCCGGCCAAGATCAACCCGGTGATGCCGGAGCTGGCGGCTATGGTGAGCTTTCAGGTGGTGGGCAACGATGCGGCCACAGCACTGGCGGTGCAGGCCGGGCAACTGGAGCTGAACGTAATGATGCCCGCCATGGCGCACAACACGCTGCAGTCCATCGCAATCCTGACCAATATGCTGCGCCAACTGGACTGCCGCTGCGTGGCTGGTATTACAGCAAATGCAAAGCGCTGCGAATTTTATGCGCAAAGTACGGTCTCGCTGGCGACCGCGCTGAACCCGTACATTGGCTACGCCAAGGCTGCCGAGATTGTGAAGGAGTCGGTAGCGAGCGGGCGATCCATCATCGAGATTGCGCGGGAGAAGAAGCTGCTGAGCGAAGCAGAGATCGCGCAGATACTCGATCCGCGCCGCATGACCGAGCCGCAGCCGCCGCTGGAGGCTACGCGGCAGCGGGACACGGTCGCCCGCACCAAGGCCTAGAAACCCGTCCAGTCTCTTTGGAAAAAATCATCCATAATCCTTCTTTACAGAGAGCACTCTGCGTTATAGAGTTCTCTACATGGAGCGCACTCCGAAAGCGGTCCCGATCCTTCTCAGCTCCCACGCATCCGGCTGGATGCGGGCGCTGACGTGGATCTTCCTCGCGGCCGGGGTGGCTCTCGCCGTGCGGCTCCTTTGAGCGCACAAGCGGACAGGAGAACGTTATGACGGAAGCACGCAACCCTTCGCAGGCAGAACTGCTGGAACGCATTGAGGTCATCGAGTCGATGATTCGCGATGGGCAGCGCACCATCGAGCACTGGGGCTGGACCCAGGTGTTGTGGGGCACCGCGTATCTGATCGCAATTGCCTGGACAGAGATGTCGAGCCGGCCAGGACTGGCGTGGCCTGTCTGCATGATCGCCGCCACCATTCTGACCATTGCCATTGCCGGACGGCGCGGGCCGGCGGTACCCGGCAACACGCTGAAGCGCGCGCTGCAAGGCATTTGGATGGCGCTGGGCATTTCACTGTTCCTGTTCTGCTTCAGCCTGGGCGCCAGCTCGCACTTTCAACTGAATACCATGATCGCCGCGGTGGAGGTGTTTTTGGGAGCGGCCAACTTCGCCAGCGCTTTGACGCTGCGCTGGAATCTGCAGGCAGCGGTCGGTGTGCTGTGGTGGGCGGCGGGCATCGCGACACTCTTCGTGGCGCAGAGCCTGGTCCTGCCGATTCTGGCGGGCACTACCCTGGTCGGCATGATCGGCTTTGGCCTGTATCTGATGGTGCGCCAGAGCCGGGATCGCCGCGCACGGGCCAGCCATGCCTGAGCTGCCGGAGTTGAATCCCGTAATCCACGGCAAATTGCGTCTCGCGGTGCTGTCGCTTCTCTCTACGGTGGATGAGGCGGAGTTCACCTGGCTGCGCGAGAAGACGGGCGCGACCGACGGCAACCTGGGCGCGCACCTGCTGAAGCTGGAAGAGGCTGGCTACCTGCGGGTGGAAAAGAAATTTGTCCACCGCAAGCCGGTGACGCTCTACCGGATGACCGCAAGCGGCCGCAAAGCGCTGACGGAGTACGTGCAGGCGCTGAAGACACTGCTGGGTGGCGCGCTGTAAGGAGTCCACCAGAGCAGCCAGGTGGAAACACACCCCCTTCGGGATCGACAGAAAGAAAAGACGGGCTCTAGGCCCGCCGGCGCATACGGTCAAACAGCGCGAACAGCACCACGCCGACCAGCGCGTTGACGACGGCGCGGATGAGCTGATGAACCCAGATCCAGTGTTGATGCATACCCAGCAGTCGGCCCAGGATGATGATGTGGAGGACGCTGGCCAGCAGCATGAACGCAAAGTTGATGATGAGCCGCGAGCCGGGATTTTCGACATCAACGCGTACGCCGATCGAAGCTGCCAGATAGCCCACAATGCAGTCCACGATGCCGTTAATGCCGAGCGGCAGGTGCGTCATCGCATCCTGGATGATGCCGATGATCATGCCGATCAGCGTGCCCGCCACCGGACTGCGTCGCGAAACCGCAAAGTAAATGACCACCAGCACGGGCAGGTTGAGCACCTGAATGCTGGGAAAGCGTAGCGGCAGGTAGACCTGCAGGAATATCGCGAGGACGGGGATAAGAATGAGCGCGGCCGGATGAAGGCTGTGCTCATCCTTTTCGCGCCGCGTGCTGTGAGGGATCATCGCCATGGTCAGGGCTGCGGCTGCGACTCGGGGTTGGCTGGCGTGGATGTAGTGGTGGAGTTTTTGCGTCCGTGGGCAGCCCCCGCCGTGCGGGCTGGCCGGGCATCTGGCTTTGTGGCTACAGAATGCGCCGGGGCAGCAGCGGAATCACTCTTTGCGTGGGCAGGCGCAGATTGAGAAGGCTCTGCGGCGCTTCCGACGGTGGAGGGAGCGCTGGCTGCGGGCTGCGCGGCGAAGGTCTGCACGGGATATGTCGCGCCGGGCTGCAGGCTGGTGGCGGGTGGCGTGGCGCCGGGCGTAAAGCGATCAGGATGCAAGGGAGCGGGCGGGCGGACCGGCGGCGGCGGAGCGTTTGCATCGATCGGTTTGCCATCCGGCCCCAGCTGCGGCTCCACGGCAGCGCCCGGCAGGCGTTGCGCCAGAATGTCGGCCGCCTTCTGCTCGCTGGTGGTCACATCCTGCTGCATGGCGGCCGGCATGGCGTCGCTGGTCTGCGTGACGACCAGAACTTCATCCAGCCGCGTAAGGTTGACGGCGGGCTTTACCAGCAACGCCACGTAGGGATTGCGCTCCGGGTCTGCGATCGCGCGTTCCACTGCACCGACCGGCATACCGCGCGGGAAGATTCCATCGCCGCCGCTGGTCACGACCGGCTCGCCCGGCTCAATGCGCTCGTCGGGCAGGACATCGACAATCTCAAGCTGACCGGCGGTATTGCCGCGCAGAATGCCGCGCAGGCGCGTCTGCGTCAGGATGACGCCGAGGCCGCTGGTGGGGTCGTTCAGCTCCAGCACCTGCGCGGTGCCGGCGAAGACGTTGCGGATTTTTCCCACCACGCCGTCTGGCGTAATGACGGGCTGATCGATGCGGACACCGTTGTCAAAGCCCTTGTCAATGTAGAGGACGCGCGAAAGCTCGCTGCCGCTGGTGCCGATCACGTGGGCCGCGACGGTCTTTGCAACATACTGCTGCTGAAAGCCGAGCAGCCGCTGCAGGCGGATATCCTGCCGGGCAGCTTCGGCCAGCGAGGCTTGCTCCAGGCGCATGCGATCGAGCTCCGCCTGCAATTGCGCATTTTGCTGGCGCACATGCCGCAGATCGATGTAGTTATTCCAGGTGCCGCTGAGCCCGTGGCCGGAGAAGAGAAAGATGCGTTCAATGGGCGTCACCAGACTGACGACCCAATAGCGGATCAGGCTCACCTGCTCGCCGCCCGGATGGCTTGGCGTCCGGCGCACCTGCACCGCCAGGCCCAGCAACTGCACCAGGACGACCGTCAGCAGGATGAGCGGATTGCGGTAGCGGCTGAGAAAGGATTCCATGATGGCAGGACATTCTGTTCGCTGCGACGAAGGTTCGGAACACACACCGGGCAGCGCGAGGCCCGGGCTCGCCTCGCAATGACTGGTTCTCTCTGCTAATCGATCTTGATCTTGCGCAGGAGGCCGAAGTCGGACAGCATCTTGCCGGTGCCCAGAACAACGGATGCCAGCGGGTCATCAGCAACCGAGACAGGCAGCCCGGTTTCCTCGCGAATCCGCTTGTCGAGGTTTTTGATGAGCGCGCCGCCGCCGGTGAGCACGATGCCGCGGTCGCTGATGTCCGCGGACAGCTCTGGCGGCGTGCGTTCCAGCGCTACGCGGATGGCGTTCATGATGGTGCTGATGCACTCAGCCAGCGACTCCCGGATTTCGCTGTCGTCGATGGTGATGGTCTTGGGCACGCCTTCAATCAGGTTGCGGCCTTTAATCTCCAGCGTCAGCGGCTTGTCGAGCGGGTACGCGGACCCCAGCTCCATCTTGATGTGCTCGCCGGTGCGCTCGCCGATCAGCAGGTTGTACTTGCGCTTCAGGTAATTCATGATGGCTTCGTCCATCTGATTGCCAGCCATGCGGACCGAGCGCGAG
>JAKAUB010000074.1:0-3535 GCA_021827845.1 Acidobacteriota bacterium
ATGCGCGGCAAGAAGAGCGCTCGCACCGCCGCGTCAATCTGCGCTTCAGAGATCAGGCCCTTGCGGACCGCCTCCGTCAGCGCGCGGTACGCGTCGCCGCAATCCAGTTCTGTCCCCGCCTTCACGGCGGCTGCGCTGGCCTGTGCTGCGTCGGGCGAGAAGCCATGCGCGCCCGGCCGATAAAAATCGCTGATGGCCCCGCAGTCGGAGGTGACAAAGCCGCTGAAGCCCCACGACTGCCGCAGGTACCGCTGCAGCAGCAGCGTATTCGCGCAGGCCGGCGTCCCGTTCACAGCGTTGTAGCTGCACATCAGCGATGCCGCTTTACCCTGCATAATTGCAGCGCGGAACGCGGGCGTGTAGGTGTCTTCCAGATCGTGCGCGGAGACCTGCGCATTGAACATATGGCGCATGGGTTCCGGCCCGCTGTAGGCATCGAAGTGCTTCGGCGTGGCAATGGTCCGCAGATACTTCGGATCATTGCCCTGCAGGCCGCGGATAAATGCGACCGCCATCGTGCCGGTCAGATATGGATCTTCGCCGTAGGTCTCCAGCCCCCGGCCCCAGCGCGGATCACGCACAATATTGATGTTCGGCGACCAGATCCCCAGCCCGAAATAAATGCTGTGCAACCCGTGCTGGATCGCATCGTTATATTTCGCGCGCGCCTCTGTGGAGATGACATCGCCCACCTGCTGCTGCAGCACTGGATCCCAGGTAGCTGCCAGACCAATCGCCTGCGGAAACAGTGTCGCGTAGCCAGAGCGTGCGATGCCGTGCAGCCCCTCGCTCCAGTAGTTGTATGCGGGCACACCCAGCCGCGGAATGGCCGGCGCAGCGTTCATCATCTGCGCCACCTTTTCCTCAAGCGTCATCGCATGCACCAGCGCGTCCACGCGCTGCGTAGCGGGCAGCGCCGGATTAAACCACGGCTGCGCCGTTTGCGTACTAACGGCGGTCGGCGCGTCGTTGACGCGCGCGGGCGTTGTCTGTGCCCGCAGAGCTCCCGGCAAAACCAGCCCCAGAATCACCGCCTGCAGCATCATCCATCGAGGAGTTTGCATGATCTACTCGCCGTGCTGGTGGTGGAAGTACATCTCCCATCCCAGATAATTTGCCGCCGCTTCATGTACTGCACGCGCCGTGTGGGAGAAGTTCGCCGCCACATGGTGCTCCAGCCCTTCGCGGCAGATGTAGTGCAGCAGCCGCTGCAGGTGGGGAATCTCCACCACGCCTGCACCGCCAAAGGTCTCCAGCGGGTCGTCCGTAAACGTGCCCTCGCCAACGTACCCGCGGATGCGGCCCGTGCGATCCTCCGTCGAGAAGCGCGCAAAGCTCATCGCCCCCGACTTGACGCGGCCCACGCAGGTGCCGAACGTATTCTCCTTGCCGACCGTGCCCGCGATGATCTCCTGGAAGTCCATCCGCACGTCCTTAAAAAAATGCTTCGGCAGGTTGGAGCAGTGGAAGCACACCGCCTTGTTTGGGTCGTCTCCGTAATTGTTGTTCCAGTCCAACAGCGCGCTCGGCGTCTGAGACGCCAGTGCCAGCGCGTGCATGCTCAGCGTGCCCATCACATCCACCTCGCAGGCGGAGGGGATCAGGTTTTCGCTCATCATGCTCATAATGGTGCACGGCACCACGCCGAAATATTCTTCGAGCGAGGTCCAGCACTGGATCGCGCTGATCGTCGTATTCGTCTCCTGCATCCACTGCTCAATCACCCAGCCCAGCTTCGCCATCTTCAGCAGTGCTGGCGCGGGCACGCCCGACGTGCTCACATACTTTTTCATCGCGTCCAGTTTGTGCGTAACACCCTTGTCCTCGTCGGACAGGCGTTCAATGCGGCCCAGAATCTCTGAGAGGTCAATCGGAATGACCGAGATGCCGTTGGCCTCAAGCAGCTTCTCGCTGTAGCGAACCGTGTTGAAGGCCGCCGGCCGCGCGCCAATCGACCCCACGCGCAGCGGCTTCATGCCCCGTACCACGCGGCACACCGCCGTAAACCACGCCAGATCCTCGGCAAACTCCGGCGAGCCGGGCGCCACCGTATGCGTCCTGGTCAGCGAATAGGGAATGCCATACTGGCGCAGATTGTTGCAGGCCGACATTTTGCCGCAGAAGCTGTCGCGGCGGAAGGCAATCGTCATCTTGGCGGTGCGATCCGGCGTGGCCTGCACCAGCACCGGCACCTGCAGGCCGGAGTAGCGCAGTGCATCCGCAATCGCGCGCTCATCGCCAAAGTTCGGCAGCGTCACGATGACGCCGTCAATCGCGTCGCGATGCTGGCGGAAAAGCTCGGCACAGCGCTGCGCCTCCTGGGGGGTCTCCACCGCCCCGTATTTGGACTGTTCCGGCGTCAGCGCAATCACGTGAATCCCGTCCGCCTGCAGCACGCGGAGCATCTCCTCGCGCCCTTCTTTGGCCAGATGATCTGGAAAAAATCCGCGGTTTCCCACGATCAGGCCCAACGTCATTTGCCGCTTCTTCATACACTCCCAACCAGATTGAGGAATCTTCGTGCTTGGGAAAAACTCTAGGCCGCGTGCCGCACAACGTCAATGCGCGGGTGGTTCGCAGGCAGCAAAATGGGCTGGTGATCAGGAGACTGGTATGCCCAGACTCCGTCGCCAGCCCTCGTTGTGTTGCGCGCAGCGCGGCCGATGTTGTCGCCGCGCACTAGCTCGCCCGCTTGAGCCCAGCAAGCACCGCAGCGATTTTGTCGAGGATTTGGTTCCAGCCCTCGACCTGACCGCTTTCTTTCGCGCTCTCCATGGGCTCATTGCCAATGAAGGTCAGCTTGGTCTGGCCGTTGCCGAGGTCCTCAAAGAGAGTCACGTCATACGCGCCTTCGATCGCCTCGTGTTCAATGTCCAGATGCTCCGGCTCGATTTTGTTTCCCTTCGCGTCAGCAAAGTACATGGTGGAAACGATCTTTTCGTAGGGAATAATCTCGTGGTACTCCCCCGCATTCCAGAACTCCTGCCCATCCGGGGATTTCATGCAGCAAAGAAATTTCCCTCGCACACGAAAGTCCATCTTGCAGACCGGCGCGGTAAAGCCCTTCGGGCCCCACCACTGCATCACGTACTTTGGGTCTGTCCACGCCTTCCAGACCAGTTCGCGTGGAGCATCGAACACTCGTGTAATCGTCATCCGCTCAACGTTTTTGCCTGTGTCTTTTGTCATCTTTCGTCTCCTCTTGCTTCATTTGCTGCACCACCGCATCCAGCTTGTCCAGACTCTCTTCCCAGAACTGGCGATAGCTCATCGCCCATTCGCCGACCCGCTGGATGGCCTCTGGCCGAAGCGTGCATACACTCTCCCGTCCACGCTTCGTCTTCACCACGATTCGCGCCCGCACCAGGAAGGCGATGTGTTTTGAAATCATCTGCTGCGACAGGGCAAACGGTTCGGTCAGTTCATGCACCGGAGCCGGTCCGCGCGCGAGCCGTTCGATCATCGTCCGCCGGGTGGGATCCGATAACGCTGCAAAGGTGATGTCCAATCCATCCACAACCAGATGGTTGTGGAT
>JAKAUB010000074.1:3953-5493 GCA_021827845.1 Acidobacteriota bacterium
GCACCATCGGCGTAATGGTCTCGCTGGCGCATGCGGGAAGGATCGCGCCCGGCGTGCATCGGCTGGAGACGCCCGTGGGCATCGTCACGGCTACGCTGCACGACGCCCATCGCGTGACCGTCCGGAACGTCCCCAGCTACCGCAGCCATAGCGATGTGCGCGTAGATGTGCCCGGCTACGGCCACGTCACCGGCAACGTGGCCTGGGGCGGCAACTGGTTTTTTCTCGCGCGTGATTTTGAGCGCCCGCTGACGCTAGCCAACTGCGAAGCGCTCACCGCATACACGCGCGCCATCCGCCACGCTCTGCGCGATGCCGGCATCACTGGCGACAACGGCGGCGAAATCGATCACATTGAGCTATACGGCAAGCCCGACACCAAGTCCGCCGACAGCCGCAATTTTGTTCTCTGCCCGGGCGATGCATATGACCGCTCCCCTTGCGGCACCGGCACCAGCGCCCGCCTGGCCTGTCTATATTCCGAGGGCAAATTGCAGCCGGGGCAGATTTGGCGGCAGCAGGGAGTGCTCGGCACCATGTTCGAAGGCTCGATTGAGCTGGAAGGAAACAACATTGTTCCTAGCGTCACCGGCGCTGCCTATGTGACCGGCGAGACTACGCTGCTCTTCGATCCGGACGATCCGCTGCGCGATGGAATCTCCGCCTGATGGCTGTCAGCGAGGCAATCGTCATTGGCGCTGGCATCGTGGGCGCTGCCTGTGCGGCGGAGCTGGCGCACGCCGGTCTGCGCGTCACCCTGCTGGATCAGGCGCAGCCCGGCACCGATTCAACGGCCGCGGGCATGGGACACATTGTCGTCATGGATGACTCGCCCGCGCAGCTCGCTCTCACGCAACTTTCGCGGCAATTGTGGGACACTCTCGCACCCTCGCTGCCCGATGCTGCCGAGTTCGACCGCTGCGGCACCCTCTGGATTGCGCAGGATGAAGAAGAGATGGCGGAGGTACACCGCAAGCACGCGACCTATGAAGCAGCCGGAGTGGAGACGGAGATCCTTGATGCTGCCGGTTTGCATGCTGCCGAGCCGAATCTCGCCGCGGGACTTGCCGGGGGGCTGCTGGTGCCCGGCGACGCCGTCCTGTATCCGCCGGTGGCTGCGCGCTTTCTGGTGGAACGCGCCGTCGCCAGCGGCGCAAAGTTTCTTGCGGACACGCCAGTCGCATCCGCGCAGAACCATACCGTCATTTTGCGCGACGGCTCCAGTCTGCATGCAGATGTCATCGTGAACGCTGGGGGCGCTTCCGCCGGCCAGTTGACGCCGGGCCTGCCCATTCGCAAACGCAAAGGTCACCTTGTCATCACGGATCGCTATTCCGGCTTCTGCCGCCATCAGCTCATTGAGCTGGGATACCTGAAGAGCGCGCACTCGGTCAGCGCCGACTCGGTCGCCTTTAATCTGCAGCCGCGGCGCACCGGGCAGATGCTGCTTGGATCGTCGCGTCAGTTCACGGATGAGTCTTCCGCCGTGGATGGCCGGATCGTGCAAGCCATGATCGAGCGTGCCGAGCGTTATGCGCCA
>JAKAUB010000164.1 GCA_021827845.1 Acidobacteriota bacterium
GCTCAGGATGACGGCCACCCGAGCACATGCGTTTCCTGCCAGCCGGTGAAATGCTCTAATTGCCGTGGTCTCCGTCATCGTTATCGGGCTGCACCGTCAGCGTAGCCGGCGCGGACTGCCCGGCGGGATGCATGGCATCTCCCGAGTACTGCACGCTGATGCTGTGGGTCCCGACGGAGAGCGGGCCGAAGACGAAATTCGTCTGACCGTCCCCGTGCAGCCGTTCGGTGCGAAGCGGCTGCGTGCCATCGAGCAGCGTCACTGTGCCCGTCGCGGTGTGGCCATTGCTCGGGGCGACCTGGACAAAGGCTACAGCCACTTGGTTGGCACCCACCGTGCTGCGGTCCAGACGCAGATGAATGGCTGCGTCATAGGCGGCGATGACGGTGTACTGCACGCTGACGGAGGCGTGGTTGCCCGCCGCATCCACAGCCGTGACCGTGTAGGTCTTCGGGCCGGGCGTGGAGGTGTTGACCGGGCTGGTGAGCGTTCCCGAGGCCAGCTTCTGCGCCGTGAACGGGTAGGTGGTCGCGCCGCACTGCACCAGTCCGGAGCGATCATCCGTGCAGGAGTAGGTGGCGGTCACGGTCTCACCCACGGTGTAGGCGCCATTCGGTCCGGCTGCGGGCGAAAGCGTGGGACCGCTGGCGATCACAGGTGGAACTGTATCGACGTTCACCGGCACCGTGTAGTAGCTGGTGGACCAGTTGCCCTGCGTGTTCTGGGTGAAGTGATACTCCCGCGTGCCGGCGCAGTCCTGTGCGTAGTAGTGCAGCAGGTAGGTGCCATCGCTATCGAAGTTGACCGTCTGGGCGGCGGTGGTGAAGGTTGTCGCCGGCGGGTCCAGCGGATTGGAAGGCGTCGGGCATGGAATGCCGTTCGCTACCACCGTGTCTGTAGTTGCCGGAGCGGCGGGCGTTGGCACTTGATTCGCGGCCGAAACCCCATAGGTGATGCTCGCAATCGGCGCAGGCACAAAGTTGCTCGCGCCGGGCAATGAGGTTCCTTTGAGCGACGGCGGTTGGCTGGACAAGGTGACCATGGCCTGACGCGTGTTGATCCAGTATCCCGGCTGTTCGTTGGCCACGGAGACGGAGGTGAGATCTTCCGGCACCTGAGCAACGGCGATGAAGGCGGAGTTAGGATGCGAGGTGCCGCCGCTCAAGAGATAGAGACCGGGGCCGCTGAAGTTGGTCAGGAGGTTCTGCGGGCAGGGCAGGTCCTGCAGGCCGGAGGCGCTATCAAAGGTGCAAGGGCCGCCGTTCCAGCCTTCGCTGGCCATCAGAAAGCCGATGCCTTCGTGGAACACAGGACCGCCCGGCGTCGGGATATCCGTCAGCGTAAACGCTGGTCCGTCAAAGACGTCCTGAAAGATTTCATTCGGCAGCGAGGAGCGCGGGCATTCTGCGCCGCTCTCGGTTGCGCTGGTCCCCACGGAGCATTGCAGTGTGTACAGTTTGCAGGCGGGCATTCCGTTGAGCGTTTCGCCGGAGTGGATCAGGCAGTTCGCCGTTGCGAAGGACGTGCCCGTTTCATACACGGACTGGAAGGTCGCCGGATTGATCGGCAGGTCCTCGGTTCCGGGAATTGTGTTCGGCTGGATCGTGAGCGAATTGGCGGCCTGCGCCTGCGACAGATCGTAGACGAACTTTACCTGCTGGCCGGTCGTCGTGTTGAAGGCGAAGTTTTGCGTAAGCTGCTGCGGCGTGGGGTTCTGCTGCGCGATAGGATTGCCGGTGATGTTGCCGGGGCCGGAAACACTGGTGACGGTGCAGTTGGTATTCAGATAAATCGAGGAGCTGTCGAGATATCCGCCCGTGTCGGTCAGGACGATCTGTACCTGCTGTTTGCCAGGCTGCAGGCCAGGGCCAAGATTGATTGGCAGCACACCGCCGGTCGCCGTCAGGGTGTCGGGATCGACGCCGATCAGCGCGCCAGCCTCGCTCTGGTAGGTCTTGGTAAAGCAGCTCTCGACGATGATGCCCGGCGTGTTGTAGCGGTCCGCCAGGCAGACGTTGGTCGGCCCGGTGATGGAGCTGCCGGAGGTCACCGTAACGTTAATGCTGTTGTCGACCAGCAGGTTGCCCTTGCCGTCCGGCGTGGAAGAGAGGACGGCCGTGAAGGGTCCGCTGGCTGGGCAGGTCAGGTTCAAGGTGGAGCTGTTGAAATTATCGGCGGCGGTTCCATACCCCGTTCCCTGCGTGGAGGGCCGCACGTTGACCGGGCTGAATACCTGCACAGAGTTTTGCGCAATGGCGAAGGAAGCGAACAGAAAGGCGGCGAACGCGAGCGGGGCGCGTGAAGGCAGATAGTTTCTGGGCATGGTGAAGACTCCTGACAGCGCTGGAACAGGTGGAAAGGGTCAATTGATCGGGGGGAACCCAGAGTTGCGCGCCGGAAGAATTCTCAGATTGGGGGTCTGAACAGGCAGGCGGGCGTGCAATTCCGAGGACACCCAAACAATACCCTCGCAGAGAGGGGCGGTCAAATGAATTTTTGCTCCGCTGCCACAGCGTCAACAGGCCGCCGTCAGGATGGCGGACAGCGAGGCTCCGCGACCGGCGAGGGCATCCGGCGGCAGCCGATGGAAAGAAATGATTGCCTATTTATTGTCCGTCCGCGTATAGTCGCAGCGGCCTTGAGCTCCAAGGTGTGCCAGACTCCAGCCCCTGCTGCAGCCCCCTGATAGTTTCGCTTCCCTCCGTCCGGCGAGTTTTCGGCGATCTGCTGTTCGTCATTGCAGTCTCCGCCCAGGGAGGGCGATTCTCTATGAAGCGATTGCTTGCAGTACCCAGCCTTACATTTCTGGCAATTGGCAGTCTGGCCGCCGCGGTATTTTTGACACAACCTGATTCCCTGGTAGCGCAGAAGCAAAAAGGTGGGCCACCACCAAATATTCTCGTTATTGAACAGGAAATGCTTAAGCCCGGAATGAGCGGCATGGCGCACCAGAAAACCGAGAGCGCATTTGTGCAGGCAATGGCAAACGCCAAGTCGCCGGTGCATTACTTCGCCGCGACCTCGCTCTCCGGGCCAAGCCGGGCGCTGTTTTTCATGGGCTTCGATTCTTTTGCGGATTGGCAAAAGTCCGAGGAGCCGCTGATGCAGGACTCCACGTTTGGCGCGGCCTTCGATAGCGCTTCCCAGGCCGACGGGAAGCTGCTCAACAGCCATTCGGTCGTCGTCTTTCGCTATCAGCCGGACATGAGCGTCCATCCCGACGCGGATCTCGCACAGATGCGCTTCATGGAGATCACGGTGATCAACATCAAACCGGGCCATGATGCCGAATGGCACCAACTGGCCAAGCTGCATAACCAGGTGTACGGAAAAATTCCAGGTATGGGCTATGCCATGTGGGAAGAGGTTTTGGGCAACGACGGTGGCGGAGAGTACATTGTGACCGCGCCCATGCGCTCCCTGGCAGAGATGGACGCCCACCATGCGGCCGGGGCCAAGGCCTGGAAAGCGGTGAGCGCGGACCAGAAGCAGAAGATGCGGGATCTGGAAGCTTCCAGCTTCCAATCTATCCACGCAAACTTATACGTGTTCAATCCCAAGATGAGCTATCCGTCGGCGCGATGGAAAGCGGAGTCGCCGGACTTCTGGGGCAAGCAGTAGGCTGGCGGCAGAAAGTGGCTGCTCGTGAACGAGCGGCCGCCCTGCCATCCCGGGGAGTCGCCGGAAATCGAAGGTTCGCGCAACGAATCGCCGGAGCGCCCACTATAGTCAGTGGGAGGATGGCGGCCGAGCAGCAGCAGACATCTCCGGGAACGGAACAACTCGTTCGCGCCATCGGTCCGTGGGGCCTGAGCGCAACGGCCGTCAACGGCGCGATTGGCGCAGGCATCTTCGTGCTGCCGGGTCTGGTGGCGGCGATCCTCGGGCCCGCCGCGATCGTGGCCTATCTCATCTGCGGCGCCGCGCTGGCGCTGGTGCTCACCTGCTTTGTGGAGATCGGCAGCTTTGTCCAGCGCTCCGGCGGTTCGGTCGCCTACATTGAAGAGGCGTTCGGCCCGCTGGCTGGCTTTCTCGGCTGGCTGGTGTACTCGGGCGGCATTATCCTCTCCTCGGCCGCGCTGGGCACTGTGCTGGTGGCGTCCGCTGCGGTTTCGCTTTGGCCCGCGCTGGCCCGCGGGTTGCCGCGCGCGGCGGCGCTGCTGCTGCTCTTTGGCGCGCTCGCGCTGGTCAACATTCGCGGCGTGCGGCAGGGGCTGCGCCTGGCTGTTACGCTGACGGTAGCCAAGCTGGCGCCCCTGCTGTTTGTCATTGTGGGCGGCGCGCTCGCTATGCACTGGCAGCACCTGCGCTGGAACGGCTGGCCGCCGATGAGCAATTTTGGCCGCGCGGCGTTGCTGCTGTTTTTTGCGTTCCAGGGATCAGAAGACGCTCTGACGCCCAGCGGCGAGATTCGCGACCCGGCGCGCACGGTTCCCCGGGCCATCTTCGGCGCAACGACCGCGCTCATCCTGATCTATGCGAGCTTGCAGGTGGTCAGCCAGGGCGTGCTCGGCGCTGCGCTGGCACATCAGTCGCTGGAGCCACTGGCGGCGGTGGCTCGCCGCGTGGCCGGTCCGGGTGGCGGCACGCTGCTGCGCGCGGGCCTGGCGATCTCGATCCTCGGGCTGCTCTCCGGCCGCCTGCTGAACGCGCCGCGGGCGTTCTTCCGCATTGCGCAGGATGGCATGCTGCCCGCTGCGCTGGCGCGTGTCCATCCGCGCTTTCGCACGCCGGACCGGGCCATCCTTACGGTCGCGGCGCTGATGTTTCTGGCCGCCGTTACCGGGGAGTTTCGCCGTCTGGCCGTGCTTTCCAGTGTTTCGTTCCTCACCTTATATCTGGGCGTTTGCCTGGCTGCGCTGCGGCTGCGCTACACGCGTCCCCGGCAGCCGGGCGCGTTTCGCGCGCCGGGCGGACCGCTGGTAGGAGTGCTGGGCGTGGCGATTGTGGTCTGGCTGCTGGCCCACTCCACACTGGCGGAGCTGGCCGCGATGACCGGCATGCTGGCCGTGGCAGCGGCGTATTACGCGGGCCGCATGCGCTGGCGGCGGCATGGGCCGCCCGCTCGCTAAAGGGCTTTTCCGTCTCAGCCGCCTGCGATAGTGAGCGAGTCCAGCGCGGCCTGGATCTGCTGATCGAGGTTTTCGTTCACGCGCGCGAGATCCGGCACCACGTAGCTGAGATTGACGGCGAGCAGATTTTCCTGGACGACCTGGGCGATGACGCGGCGCAGCAGACAAAACTCCCGGAGCAGGGTTTGCGGAGTATGGCCTGGTGGTGATGCCGCGGGTTTCCCGCGATGCGTGCTCGCCAGATCTTCCTCCGCACCGGACTGGGCGGCGGACACGACCTCATCGAGAACCGCGCCCAGATGCTGCAGCCGCTGCGTCCGCGTCAAGGATGGGGCAGGCTGCGCGGCCTCTTCCGCAATCCAGGCGAGCCACAGCTCCTGAATGCGG
>JAKAUB010000221.1 GCA_021827845.1 Acidobacteriota bacterium
ATAGGCCTGGCGCGCCGCGTCCGGATGATTGTGGAGGGCGACCACGCCGCACTCCTCGCGCAGCTTATCCATGCCGATTCCGTCGCTCATTCGCCCCCCGCAATCGATGGCTCCAGATGAAAGGTGTTGGCCAGCGCGGCCGGCAGCGCGTCGCTCCACAACTGGCGCAGAGACGCGAGAGATTCCGAAACTACAACATCGCCGCCGAGGGTCAGCGTCAGGGTCTCGCCGCCGGTCTCGCCTAGCTCCACGACGGCCAGGCCATGCTGTTCCGCAACGGCGCGGATGGCGGTGATGGAAGCCGCGTCGCAGGAGACGACAACGCGCGAGGCATCTTCGCCAAAGAGCAGCCAGGAGGCTGGGTCGGGCGAATGCGCCTTGTGCAGCTCGGCCCGCGCGCCAACGCCATTTTCAAAGCAGGCTTCGCTCAGGGCAACGGCGAGTCCGCCGTCGGAGACCGGCCGCGCGGAGTGGAGCAGCTTAGCGCCCGCGAGCGCTGCCAACGCCTGATGCAACTGCGCCTCCGCAGCCAGGTTCAGATGCGGCGGTTTGCCCCAGATGGTGTCCAGCACGACTTTGGCAAACTCCGACGAACCAAGCTCGGCCGTTGCGTGCGAGGCGACCGGCGGGGGCGGCGTGAGCAGCAGAATTTTATGGCCGGCCGCGAGAAAGCTGGCGGGAACGTTGATGGAGACATCATCAAAGACGCCGACGACGCCGACGACCGGCGTGGGATAGATGGCTTCGCCGCGCGTCTCGTTATACAGCGACACGTTGCCGCCGGTGATGGGAGTGCCCAGCGTGCGGCAGGCCTCGGCCAGCCCGTCGATGGCTTGAGAAAGCTGCGCCATAATCTCGGGCTTTTCCGGGTTGCCGAAGTTCAGACAGTTGGTGGCGGCGACGGGAACCGCGCCGGTGCAGGCGACTTTGCGGGCTGCCTCCGCCACAGCGTGCGCCGCGCCCAGCCGTGGGTCGAGCCAGCACCAGCGGCCATTGCCGTCGAGCGCCATGGCGAGGCCGCGCTGCGTTTTGGCGCCATCGCGCGGCTTGATGCGCATTACGCCGGCGGCGCCGCCCGGGCCCTGCACGGTGTTGGTCTGGACCATGGTGTCGTACTGCTCGTGCACCCAGCGTTTGCTGCAGATGTTGGCGGAGCGCAGCAGCGCGCGCAGGTCGGCGGCGTGGTCGCGTGGCTGTTCAAGCGCCGCATGAATGGCAGCCGGCGCCTGTTCGGGCGCCGAAGACTTCCAGATGCCGATGGGCCGCTGATAGCGCGGCGCCTCATCGGTAAGGGACGCATTGGGAATGTCGGCGACCAGCTTGCCCTGATGCAGCACGCGCAGCCGCGGTTCGGCGATGACATGGCCGACGACGACGGCATCCAGCCCCCAGCGCGCAAACACCTGCAGCAGCTCATCCACGCGCGACTTGTCCGCCACCAGCAGCATGCGTTCCTGCGACTCCGACAGCATCATCTCGTAGGCGGTCATGCCGGTTTCGCGCTGCGGCACGCGGTCCAGCTCCATCTCCAGGCCGACGCCGCCGCGCGCGCCCATCTCGCAGGAAGATGAGGTCAGCCCGGCCGCGCCCATGTCCTGAATGCCGACGATCGCGCCCGTCTGCATCGCTTCGAGACAGGCTTCGAGCAGCAGCTTTTCCATGAACGGGTCGCCCACCTGCACGTTCGGCCGCTTCTGTTCGGAGCCTTCGTGGAACTCCTCGCTGGCCATGGTGGCGCCGTGGATGCCGTCGCGGCCGGTCTTGGCACCGACATAGAGAACCGGATTGCCGATGCCGCTGGCCTTGGCGTAGAAGATTTCATCCTTGCGCACCAGCCCCAGCGCAAAGGCGTTGACCAGTGGGTTGCCGGAGTAGCAGGGTTCGAAGCGCGTCTCGCCGCCCAGGTTGGGCACGCCAAAGCAGTTGCCATAGCCGGCGATGCCGCTGACGACGCCTTCGACGATGGTCTGGTTTTTGTGGATCAGATCGGGCCGCGCGCCGCCGGTGGCCGCAATCGGGCCGAAGCGCAGCGAATCCATCACGGCCAGCGGCCGCGCCCCCATGGTGAAGATGTCGCGCAGGATGCCGCCGACGCCGGTGGCCGCGCCCTGGAACGGCTCTATATAGGAGGGGTGATTGTGCGATTCGATTTTGAAGGCGCAGGCCCAGCCATCGCCCACGTCGATGATGCCGGCGTTTTCGCCCGGCCCCTGCACCACGCGAGCGCTCTCGGTGGGCAGGCGCTTCAGGTGGACGCGCGAGGATTTATAGGAGCAGTGCTCGCTCCACATCACGCTGTAAATGCCGAGCTCCGTGAGCGACGGCGTGCGGCCCAGGGCGGTCAGGATGCGTTGATACTCCTCCCGCGTCAGGCTGTGCTGGGCGAGCAGATCGGGCGAGATGGCCGCCGGTTCAGGAATCGCGGAGGAAGTCGCTGGGCTCATCGGAAGTGTGTGGGAACACCTCCATTGTTACATGGCATTCACGCACCCGGAAGGCAATGCAGGCGATGGCCGCACTGGGATGGTAGGGCGCGGCGGCAGGGTGCGCGGGAGGGCCGGCGGGGCCCGCGGCGCGGCGGCTTCTGATACACTCGGGAGAGCGCGGCGGCAGTTCTTGCTGAGCAATACTCGCGCGATCCGCACAATTTCGGGGAGTGGCTCAGCCTGGTAGAGCACCTGGTTCGGGACCAGGGGGTCGGAGGTTCAAATCCTCTCTCCCCGACCAATCTTTTCAATCACCTGCAAACGGACAATGCGCGAAGCGGCAAAAAGCGAATGCCCAGATTCTTCGCTTCGCTCAGAATGACTCGGCCTTTCCGCTCGCTCAGGATGACTCTGTCTCTTCGCTACGCTCAGGATAACTCTGTCTCTTCGCTACGCTCAGGATAACTCTGTCTCTTCGCTTCGCTCAGAATGACGGACGGTAGCCCGGGATTCGTCACTACGGTCAGAATGACTCGGCCTTTTCCGTTCGCTCAGGATGACCGACCAATGCAGAGGTCCTTCGCTACGCTCAGGATGACGGGCCAGTACGTGGATTCTTCGCTTCGCTCAGGATGACCGACGGTACTCTCCAGCAGCACTGAAAATGCTGTAGGGTGTACCCGGCCGGTGGTCGGAAATCTGCGGGAACGGACGGCCCGCCGACCGTATATGTCCCGCATCCGGCCGTTCGTAGGGTTGGCGAGGACGAGCCGCGATCAGAACTTTGCCAGCGAGACGTGAATCACCTCTCCGCCGTGGCGGAAGTTCAAGCCGCGGTCGGTCTGATCGCCATTCCAGATTCGGACTGGCTGCCATTTTCCATCGACGTAGTTGCCTTGCACGGCCTGAAGAATGTTCATGCGCTGGCCTGCCAGACGATTGGGCAAGTGGAACGACACGCTGGCGTCGATGCCGGTGACCAGAAACTCATTGGGGCCAAGCTGGGCGACCAGCGCGCGTCCGTGGGCGTCGGGCGTTCCCGGGGGACGGCGTCCGTCGTGCTGCGGAAAGCCGAAGGACACGGTCGCCTGCCACGCACCAAAGTCCAGCTCCTGCTGCGCATGGCCGGGCTCTTCTACCGCTGTCTTGAGTTTCCCCTCAAAGTTCAGCAGCGCAATCTGCCGGTCCATGGGAGCAATGAGCGCGTAGTTTTCGGCGTGTCCCTTGGGGCCGTTGCCGTCGGAGTAGGTCCAGCCGGTGCGGTCTACACCGAAGGGCGAGAAGCCGATGGCGCCTTTGCCAAGCGCGTAAAAAAAGAACTTGGCGAAGCTGTCGCCGGACCCGGTCTCCGGAATCCAGAGAGGATTGTCGGGACGGGCATAGGTCCGCAGCAGCTCCCGATAAAAGCCTGAGTCGTCGCTGTAGATATCCGGGCCGATCATATCGACGGCCGGTGCGGCCACCTTCCAAAGATCGATCATCTTCTGCACCGCGCCGCCGCTGGGATAGTTGAAGCCCGGAAAGGTGACGCGGCGCTCGGGCAGCTCCGCAACCGGGTAGCTGACCCAGACATTGACATACATGGGTATGTCGAACTGCGCCTTCCCTGCCTTGGCAATCGCGTTGATGTAGCGCGCCTGATACCAGGCCTGAAAGGTCTCGTCGGCGTCGGGACCAAACACCTGGCTCCACGTACCGGGTTGCTTATGCAGGGCGGTTGTGAGCTGCGCGGGAACCTGCTGGGAAAATTCGCGATTCGCCTCCGGGGAGTTATCGCGCACTGTCCCGATGGCGCCAGACTCGTTCTCCACCTGAATCAGCAGAATTGTGTGCTCGACCCCATCGACCGCCTGCAGATGTCTGGTCAGCGCGACGAAGGCTGCCATATCTGCGTCGCGGTTGGCGGTGGAGTTGGCGGAGAGAACGTCGATGGGCGCACCGTGGGCGTTGATCATGCGCGGGTAGTGCGCGGTGTCTGTCTTTACCCAGGTGGGCGCGTAGTGCATCTGGCCGTTTTTCCAGGTGCCGAACCAGAGCAGCACGAGGTGCAGATGATGCGCGCGCGCTCCTTGAATCAAGGCGTCAACGTTGGTGAAGTCGAATTTGCCCGGCTGCGGCTCCAGTTGCTCCCAATACACGGGAGCTTCCATGGTGTTGGCGTGCATATCGGCCAGCGCCGGCCAGACCTTGGGCAGTTCGGCGGGCCACGCACTGGAGTTGTTGATCTGTGCGCCCAGGATGAGATAGGGGCGGCCATCGACCATCAGGGCGAAGCGGCCATCCTGCTTGACGATCTTCGGCGCCTGGGCTGCGGAGGTGACACCGGCGCAGCCAAGCAGGAAGAGAATCGGCAGCGCGAGGGTTGAACGTTTCAGACGTCCGGTCATCAAGAAGGTCATCGGGAAGCACTCCTTCGACGAGCTGGGTCGTTCAGAAAATCGATGACAAAGCGGCCGGCGGTTTTTTGTCAAGCGCGCGAACCGCCGGCACTGCTAGAAAACTGCTGACGCTTTCACCGGTTTGCACGCGACGCCAACTGCGGCGAACGCGGCTGGCTGCGTCATTGGGCCGGTTGAAACAGCAGCGGAGCGAAGTGGCTCAGGTTATTGCGCCACACCATCCAGACGTGCCGTCCGGGCGTTTGAATGACGACGGGATGCAGTCCCTGTTTTTGCAGCCACGCGATGAAGTGCTGGTTCGGCGGAAACAGGCCGTCTTCCGTGCCGCAGGCGATCCAGAGCAGCTTTAATTGCTGGTTGATCTGCGGCGCCGTCTGCGGCGTGATGCCGGGAAACGCGGCGGCGAAATTGCCATCGCCCAGGCCACCTGCGCTGAAGCCGCCGACGTACGCGAAATAGTTGGTATGGTTCAGGCCGACGAGCAGACTTTCTGCGCCGCCCATCGACAGCCCAGCAATGGCGTGATCCTGCTGTTTATCGGAGAGGGGATATTGCCGCTGCACTCTGGGCATGACTTCCTGAAACAAGGCCTGCGAAAACTTTGTGAAGTTG
>JAKAUB010000177.1 GCA_021827845.1 Acidobacteriota bacterium
GGTTCCCGGCGTCAGATCCGACGGGCTGGCGGTCGCGCCCTGCCGGGCGGCCTGTCCGGTGCGAACGATTGGCGTGCCCGACGGCACACGCATCGCAATCGGCTCCCGCGCCAGGCTTCCGCGAACCGTCAGCAGCCCCGTCGCCGGATTCCAGGAACCGACCCTCCCCTCCGTCTCACCGCCGGGCGCCTGAGTGAGTACGTGGATACTCACTGCGAAAATGTTTGTCCCATCCAGGACCGTCTGCACCGAGGCGTTTTTCGCCGGCGTCAGCCCGCGCAGTGACTTTTTTACACCGTTTACAAAGTAGCCGGTGCGCTCATCGTAGAGAATTTTGATCCGCTTGCCGCCGTAGGGCACAAGCGTCAACTGGTCCCGCACCGGATCCACGCCGCGGATTTCCCCCCCCAAAACTGTCGTCTTTCCGTCCGGAATAGCGGCCAGCGCCGGCAGGTTGGCCGCCGGCCGGGCGGCCTTCTGCGCCGCAGACGGCTGGGCCGCAGGGCTCTGAGCCCACAAACTGGTGCAGGCCAATCCGCCCGCAAACAGCAGAACGATCCAACGGGACATTCCTTACCCCTTTAGCTTCAGTACAGTAACGCTCTTAGATGGTAGCAACCGGCAATCCGGCAGTCTGCAAAGTTTTGCACGGTTTGTGCATCTTTCTTTCAGTCGGGTTGTTCGGCCCTCCGGCAACGTCCCTGTGCTGGATGCATCTTAAAAGGAACGACTTTGGATGTTCAGTTGCAACACTATTGCCTGAAGGAGTGGTTAGTGTCACGAGGCATACGCCCATTTTTGATTGCTGCCGCATTGCTCCCTTTGCTTCCACTTCCCGCATGGGCCCATGATCTGCGTCTGATGATTCCCCAGCGCGGCGTGCTGACGCCCGTCCAGCGGCTGAACCGCGACGGGGTGCAAGCCGTTCGCCATCATCAATATGACAAAGCCGAGGGGCTGTTTTACAAGGCCTATCTTTATGATCCGGCTGACCCCTTCACCCTGAACAATTTGGGCTACATCTCGGAGCTGGAAGGCAAGCTGTCGCGGGCGCAGAAGTTCTACAAGCTGGCCGGCGAGCAGGGCTCGACCGCCACGATTGCCATGAGCAATTCCGACGCGCTGAAAGGCAAGCCGATGATCGATGCGGTCAACGGCCTGGCGGACGTTCCCATGCAAGTGAATCGGATGAACGTCCAGGCGATCGACCTGCTGGGGCAGAACCGCTATTTTGAGGCCGCGTCGCTGCTGGATCGAGCGCTGAAGCTTCAGCCGGACAATCCGTTCACACTGAACAACCTGGGCGTCGCCGAGGAAGGTACGGGCGATTATCAGGACGCGCTGATGCACTATCAGCAGGCCGCAGACAGCCGGTCGACGGAGCCGGTCGTGGTGACGCTCGACCGCTCCTGGCGTGGAAAGCCAGTCAGCCGGATGGCCGCCGCGTCCGCAAAACGCCTGCAGCGCCGCATCCACGACACCGGCGAGGAGCAAGCCCGCGCCGCCATGCTCACCTGGCGTGGTGTGGCTGCTTTGAACGCCAACGACAGCCGCGCCGCCGCGGCCGACTTCCGCAAAGCGTATACCCTGCAGCCGGAGAGTGCGTACACCCTGAACAACATTGGCTATGTGAGCGAATTGAGCGGCGACGTCGAAACGGCGCAGTACTTCTACGGACGGGCGACAAGCGCCTCCGGCGCAAACAGCCGTGTCGGGCTGGCGACGGACTCCGCGATGCAGGGAGCGCGCGCCGCTGCTGTAACTGCCAGCAATCGTGATCTTATGTCCGCCGCGCTTGCGGCCTATCGCCGCCGTGCGCGCCAGCAGACGGGTCCCATTACTTTAGTACCGCGTGGAAGTTTGACCGATCATCCACAACCCAAACAACAGACGGGCCCCAAGCCGGCAACTAATGCAACTGAGACTACTGCACCAAAGTCTTAACGAGGATTATCTGAAATGCATGTTTCGAACCAGAAATTTTCCGGCGCCCGGGGTATGGATCTGCTATCCCGGTTGCTGCTGGGTCCGGCATCCGGCGAGTCAACGTTCCGGCTGACCGAGGAGCTGACCAGTTTGAGCCAGGAGTCGTTTGACGAACTGGTCCGCCTGGCCGACTCCAACCACGTCATCATCCGTGCGCTGGAGGCGGCGCGGCCGCTGCTGCAGGCCGCCGGCGACGCCGAGCGCGAAGGATGGCTGGTGGACGCGCTGCTGGCCGAGCGGGCGCGGATTGAAAATGCAATCCATCATCTGGCGAAGGTCTGCGCTACCTTTCACGAAAGCGGCTACGACGTCACGGTCATCAAGTCCCTGGATCACTGGCCAGACATCGGCAGCGACCTGGACCTGTACACCAACACTGAGCCCGAAAAAGTGATCGCGATGATGCAGTCGCGGTTGCGTGCGGAGCTGGCGCCGCGCAGTTGGGGCGACCGTCTGGCGCGCAAGTGGAACTTCATCGTTCCAGGGCTGCCGGAGGCGATTGAAATTCACATGACCCGCATGGGGCAGACCGGAGAGCAGGCGCATCTGGCCTCGCGCATCGCGCGCAACTCCCGGATCGTGCAGGTCCATGGCCAGGAGTTCCGCGTCGCTTCCGTCTCTGACCGGCTGATGATCTCGACACTGCAGCGCATGTACCGCCATTTTTATTTCCGCTTGTGCGACATTCTTGACTCCGCAGGCCTGTGCGAGTCCGGCCTCGTGGACTTTGAAGCGTTGCGCGCGGCGGCAACGGAGTGCGGGATTTGGGAAGGCACAGCCACCTATTTAGCCATCGTCTCCGACTATGTGCGCCGCTATCGCGGCACGCCCGTCCCTCTGCCGGATTTTGTGCGGCAGGCGGCGCGCTTCGGTGGTGAGCCAGTATTTTTCGCGCGCGACTTTTTGCGCGTTCCTATCCTGCCGCAATCGGCAGGACTTTACGGTACTCAGCTGTCCGGGCTTCTTAAAAAGCGGGAACTGCAAAGCAGTGCGCGGCTCGGCCTGCTTCCCTGGTTGGCAACGGCCGCTGCCGTGGGTCAGAAGATCACAGGCAGCGACAAAGGTATCTGGTAAGCAGCCCCATCGGCAGCGGCATCGCTGCAGATGGACCACTTTTACGTTGAGGAGACGCCGGACCTTCTGCCTTCGGCAAAAACAAATATGGTTTCCCTGTCCTTAAAGCCCGATGTATCCGAGACGAGAGACGAGCTTACTGTCGTTCGTCCCAAGTCATCCCGTGAGCCAATCCCCTTTCCAGCGGCGGCGCCCGTAAAGACGCTCTCGCTGGGCCGCGAACTCGAAGATCAGTCGGCAGTCGGTGCCTTCTTTTCGAATCTCCGCGACGCCTTTTTTCCGCGCAGACTTCCGCCGCTCGAGTTGCAGTCGAAGCCGGTGGCGGTCATCGACCCGATGGAAGTGCGCCGCGATCCGCGCACCAGCGCCATCTCTGCGATCATGCACGTCGCAATTGTGGCCGTGCTGGTGTGGTTTGCCATGCAGGCCCGGCAGCACTTTGTCGCTCCTAAAAAAGTGGCGGTGGTGCCAATCCAGTTTCAGCCGATGATTCCTGTCACCGTTCCCGCTCCCAAGACCATGGGCGGCGGTGGTGGTGGCGGCGCGCGGCAGATTGTTCCGCCGCAGCGGGCAAAGCTGCCGCCGGTGGCGAAGACTCCCATGATGCCGGTTGAGACGCTGAAGGTCGATCATCCGAAGCTGGTAGCGCAGCCGGCCATCGCGATGCCGAAGCAGGTAAAGTTGCCCATGACGAACGCCATGCCGGCGCTCGGCATGCCTACCTCCCCGCAGGTCGCCGTGGTCTCTCAGGGTAGCGGCTCCGGCGGCGGCTTTGGTATGGCGCACGGCGGTGGCATCGGCGGCGGAATTGGCGCCGGTGTCGGGCCGGGTACAGGCGGCGGCTACGGCGGCGGCGTGATGAGCGTTGGTGGCGGCGTTTCTGCGCCACGACTGGTTCATTCCGTTGAGCCGCAGTATACCGACGCAGCGCGCCAGGCACGCAAAGAAGGTACGGTGTCCATTCAGCTCATCGTGGACCCGCGTGGTCTTCCTGAGGATGTTCACGTCGTAAAGGCGCTGGGGATGGGCCTCGATCAGAAGGCGGTCGAAGCCGTGCATCAGTACCGCTTTGCGCCGGCCATGTACCGCGGACGCCCCGTCGCAGTGCAGATGGTGATCGACGTGGCATTCCACCTGGATTAAAACAGCCGCCAGCATAGGCGGCCTGCTTCAAAGACGATTCAATCTATGATCGGTGTGGCACAGATAGCGCCTCCGCAAGGAGGCGCTATCTGCCTTTCGGGCTGTCACTCTTATCGTCGAGGACTCATAGCACGCCGCCCCTGCGCTCCGGCCCGGTAAGGTCCTGGCGTGGCAAACGCCCGGCATCATGGGCGGTTGCAGCGCGGGAAGGGCGCAGCAGTCCTTCCCAAAAAGAATGAAAGTGGCATCTTAGCCTTTGACAAGTGTTAGGCTACGGGCTACGGTAATTCAGGTGAAGATACGCAACTTCATCCATAAAGGTTTGAAGAAGCTCTACGCGGACGATGCCACCAAAGGCGTACCGCCCGATACGGTAGACAAGCTCCGTAAGATGCTCGCCTTTCTGGACGATATGGAAGACCCTGAAGAGTTGCGGATGCTGCCCTCATGGAAGGCGCACACCATGACGGGTGACCGAAAAGGCACATGGAGCTTGAGCGTTACGGCCAATCGGCGTCTGACCTTCCGTATCGACACAACCGAACGCGAGATTTACGACGTGAACCTAGAGGACTACCACTAGGCCAAAGGAGGAAACCACCATGCCTATGAAGAATCCGCCCCATCCTGGGGATTTCATTCGGACGGAGATTATCGAGGCCGCAGGGCTGACAGTCACGGCGGCGGCACAAGCGTTGCGCGTCTCGCGGCCTACGTTGTCCAGCCTGCTCAATGGTAAGGCCGACCTCTCCGGGAATATGGCGCTTCGCATCGAGAAAGCCTTTGGAGTGAAGATGGACACGCTGATGCGGATGCAGTCGTCTTATGACATTGCCCAAACGCGCAAGCGTGAGAAGGAAATCAACGTGCGGCGTGTTCCGTTACTCGCAGGTACTCACTAGGCAATGTCAAGGACATCAATCAAGACCAGATGGCTTTCCAGGCTGCCGATGCGCGGGGGAAGCACTTTTTGAGGTGGGGCAAGCGCGTATAGATCTCGTGCCTCGGAGCGCCGCTGTGACCGGCTTGCCGCCTGATAACCAAGTTTGGAACCGCACAAAGAACAGCCGCCGGCGGCGGCCCGTGCGCAGGGGATTTGCCGCTAAGAACGCCCCGGCACGGAGAAGCCTTCCTTGTTTACTTCGGCTGGCTAACGGCGACGGAGCGAATCTGCGGCTGTTTGGGCGCGGCGGTCGGGCTGCGGTAGTAGCCTTTGCGCGTCCGCACGATCAGCCTGCCGAGCTTCGGCGCTTCCGCCTCTACGCGTACCGTGCGATAGCCGCCCTCGCTGGCCGGCTTGGTGGAGTGATAGCCCAGCGTGTACTGGTCGCGAATATCCCGGGCCACCTGTTGCGCGATGGCATCCACGTCGTCGAGCGACGCGGGAAAGTAGGCCAGTCCGCCCGTGTCGTTGGACAGCTCTTCCAGCGCATCTTTGGCGACGGCCGCGTCCTTGCGGTCCTCGTCATACAGCAGCCCAATCGAGTAGACGACCGGACCGCCCAGCCGCTGCACCCGTGCCACGGCCTGCTGCAGGCTGTAGCGGGAGGCATCGTCTGCACCGTCTGTGATGATCAGGAGCACCTGCTTGGGATGGGTGGCGTGGGCGGAGAGTTCATCGGCCGACGCGACGACGGCGTCATACAGCGCCGTCACGCTCTTGGAGTCAATATGGGACAGCCCGCGCTCCAGGTCGGCGCGGTTGGAGGTCAGACTGGCGTCGAGATACGGCCGGTCGGAGAAGTTAACAATAAAGGCTGCATCCTGTGGGTTGGAGGCGCGGATGAGGTCGAGCGCGGCCTGATTGACGGCGGCCCGCTTGCCGCGCATGGAGCCGGAATTGTCGATGAGAATGCCCATGGAGACGGGCACATCACCATGCTGGAAGGATTCGATCGTCTGCGGCACACCGTCTTCCCAGATGTGAAAGTCTTTTTGGGTGAGTCCATTGACCAGTTTGCCCTTCTGGTTGACGACGGTGCAGTATTGCACCACTTCGTTAACATCCTCGCGCAGGCGGTAGATGCCATTCTTCCCCTTTTCAACCGCGGTGCCGCCGGTGGTCGCCGTGGTGGCCGTCGGCGCCGGGGCAACCACATCCGGCGATGGCACGGGGTCGCGGTCAACCATCAGGCTGGGTTGCGGCTCAGGCCGCGTGGGGTCAAAGCTGCTGGCTGGGCTGGCGGCCTGTGACGGGCTGGCTTGCGGCGCAGCGACCTTGGTCGGGGCGGTTTGGGTCGCCCCGGTTTGAGCGCGGGCGATGGATGGCACGGCGGCAGCCAGAGTCAGAATCCACAAAAAACGGAAGGGTTGCAGGCGGAACGGCACGATTAACGGCATAGGGTTCGGAATTGCTGGCGCAGCCTCTAGTATGGAACTGTAACGCAGCCCGGACACGGCTCCGCATGTTGGAGCGGCAAAAGACGGCTTCGCGTTGCTTGCATGCATCCAACGTTGCGACTGATTGGAACGACTCCCAGATGCAGATGACGCCTATTCGGAATTTTATCCTGTTTGTTTTGATGCTTTTTGCCGGTATGCCGTGGCTGTTGGGTCCGGCGCGGGCCGCAACCTGCACCACCGAGGCGCAGATGACAGCCGCCCAGCGGGACAGCCTGGCGCAGGCCGCCCGGAAACTGGCCGGCCTGGTGCAGCAGGGGAACGTCGCAGCCGCCAAAGCCGATACTTTGCCTGTGGTGGCCGCAAACTTCGACGGCATTGCCGCGTCGATCACGGCGCTGCACCCCAACATCGCGCAAGCTTCCGTCGTGATCTACGACATGTATGCGCTCGATGCCTCCACGGAGCCGGCCGGTGGCGGGCAGGTTGACTTCTATTGTGGTTCGCCGGTGGTGGTCTTCAACTTTACCGGCCTGCCGCCGGGCAAATATGGCGTGGTCATCCTGCATGCCACCGGAGTGCCCAAGCCGCAACAGATCGCGCTGATCTTTGCCGAAGCGTCGCCGGGCCAGTGGCAGCTTGCGGGCTTTGTCTCCAAGCCGATGCTCCTCGCCGGGCATGATGGCCTGTGGTACTGGACGCAGGGCCGCGCTTACGCGCAAAAGAACATGGACTGGGACGCCTGGTTCTATCTGCAGACGGCCGCGGATCTCTTGAATCCGGCAGACTATGTCTCCAGCCCCAACCTGGGAAAGCTGCAGCAGGAGGCGGAGAAGGTCCGTCCGTCGGCGCTGCCCGCCGGCCAGCCGATGACCCTCACCAGCAACGGGCAGTCGTATTCTATTACCGCGCTCGCTCCATCTGCGGAGTTTGGTCCCCTCGACCTGGAGATCAACTATTCGCCGACCGCGTCGCAGGTGGCCATTTTGCGGGACCCGGTGGCGGCGCGCCAGCAGGCGGTGGCGATCATGCAGGCTCTACTGGCGCAGCATCCCGAGCTGCGGCAGGCTTTCCATGGCCTGTGGGTGCAGGCCAATCAGAACAATGCCACCATCTATTCGCTGGAGCTGCCGATGAATCAGATCGCGCCGGCGACCGCTCAGGCAGCCGCCGCGCATTGATGCCGGTTACCAGTACGTGATCGACATGTTGTCCACGTAGGTCACGTTCGCCGACTGTTTGGAGTCGCCATCCATCTGGTAGTTGGCTGTCACGCCCCACCAGCTCGACGGCACCGTGCTGGGCGTATCCGTTTTGTTCAGCGTGTAGGTCGTGCCGTTTAAGGTGATGGTCTGATAGAGCAGCGTGTTATCTGCCTGCCGCTGCACCTGGATCTGCAGGTGGTTCCAGCCGTTGACGAAGTTGCAGGGAACGCCGGCCGAGAACCACTTCCCTTCCACGTTATTCCAGATGTCCCACTTGCCATCGCCAAGGTGGTTGCACTGGTGACCCCAGATCATGCTGGCGCCGTTCATATACATGCTCACGTCGAATTCGAGCACCTGCGTGATCGCTGCATTGGTCACGTAGAAGTCGGCGGTGTAAATGAAGTTGTGCAGCGTTGGCAGCAGTTGATGATTCGCGTCCTGCAACTGGGGCGCATTCTGTCCCATTACCTGCGCGGAGAATAATGCGTCCGAGTACGGCACCGTCCCACCCAGGTTGAACTGCGTCGCATTATTGCTGAGGGACGGCGACGTAACGCCATATTTCATGGAGTACGTGACGCCCGAGCAGTTCGATGTGCAGTCGTTATAGTACGGAGCGAACTGGCCAAACGTACGCCAGTTGCCCGACGCGGTCTGCACGTTTGAGATGACCGTCCCCTGCTGGGCCGGGGTCGATCCGGATCCACCAGAGCCGCTCCCCGATCCAGAGCCGCTGGTCGATCCCGAGCCGCTGCTCGAACCAGAACCGCTGGTTGAGCCGGAACCACTGCTCGAACCCGAACCACTGGTCGAGCCGGAGCCGCTAGTCGAACCCGAGCCGCTGGTCGAACCCGAGCCGCTGGTCGAACCCGAGCCGCCGGTCGAACCCGAGCCGCCGGTCGAGCCCGAGCCGCTGGTCGAGCCGGAACCGCTGGTCGAGCCGGAGCCGCTGGTCGAGCCGGAGCCGTTGCCCACGTTGGTCGAAGTGCCAGCGACCGATGGGGCGGAAGCGACGGCCGTACCGCCGCTCATGTTGCCGCCCCCGCAGCCGGCCAATAAAACAAGAATTCCAAGCGTCAGAAGCGCCCAAAACGACGGCGCCCACGGACGCAGAAGGTCGCGCTTCGCGCGAATCTGCGAATTACCCTCGCGGCAGACCATAGAGTCTCTCCTGCAGGGTCCGGCAACTGAAGACACGCCGACTTGCGGCGATCCAAAGTTGGTTCAGACTGAGTGATTGTGTGGTGACAACTGTAATCGCATATCGGCGATTCGGTAACAGAAAAGATGGGTACTTTCGATTACCAAAGGAGCGGGGGCACGTAATGCCCGGCGTTGCAGTTCGTCAGGCGGCGTCTCCACAGCTCGCCAAGTGGCCGCTTTGCGCGGGCGCCGGGCCGGCCCACCGGTCTCTCCGGCGGCGCCGGACCTTATCGGGCTGGAAGTTGTCAGATTGGCAGGAAGGGGGCTGTGTATTTTTGGCCACTAGGGTGTGAAGATTTTTCTACGGTCTGGAAGTATTTGCACAGATCGACAAAAAGATGCCTCACTTCCACAATTTTTTTAAAAAAAGTAACGAGAGATGCTTTTTTTTGTGGAGAAGTTGTGTAAGGTGGGTGCATAACAAGTTTCCGTTTTCTGCCTGCACTTCCCCCGATAACTACGAAGCAATGCCAGAGATTGACCGGATCAACAAAGGGCCACAGCCCGCAATCCGGACAGGTCTGAGCAGCGCCTAGAGATTCGGACCCCTGATTTGCGCGGAGCACCGGGTAACACCCCACGCGCAAAACGAGGTTGTCGAGTGCTGTGTCCGCTGTGAGGCTGACGCTCAGACAACCCTTCGCAGCAGCAGTGCCTCGACTCCTCCGCCGCTCACCCGGCGCTGGAGCCCGACGAAATTTCCAACAGGCGCACCGCTGGGGTGGCGCCCGAGGCAGATTGATGAAGCACCGTTTCGCCCTTCTCGTGTTGTTTTGTGGTCTTGCCAGCTCGGCATTCGCAACCGTAAACGTCAGCAGCCCTTCGATGGGGCAACAGGTGGGGTCCCCCGTTACCTTTAAGGCGACCGCCTCCAGTTCAACCTGTAGTCGCGGCGTCGCATCAATGGGCGTTTATGTCGACGATTCTCTGAAGGTCGTGCAAAACGGCACCAGCCTGAATACGCAGATCTCCCTTAGCCCAGGAACCTACAATACTGTCGTTCAGGAGTGGGACTACTGCGGAGGGTCCACGTACACTCCGATCACGATCGCAGTCACCAATCAGACGGGTGTCTTCGTTACTACGCCGACCGTCAACAGTACGGTCAGCCCGACCGTGAATTACGTCGCGACCTCGCGCAGCTCCTGCTCAGCGGGCGTTGCGTCGATGGGCGTATACGTGGATAACTCCCTGCAGCGCGTGCAGACCGGCAGCTCCCTAAACACGACAGTCTCCATGAGCGCCGGAAAGCACAACACCGTTGTGCAGGAGTGGGATAACTGCGGGGGCTCCACCTATACTCAGGTGCCGGTAAATGTAGCCACCGGAACAGGCGTCAACGTAACATCCCCAGCCAATAACAGCACCGTCAACTCTCAGGTGAACTATGTCGCCACGGCGAACTCCAGCACCTGCGCGCAGGGCGTTGCTTCGATGGGCATCTATGTCAATAACAATCTGGTCTATACCACCAACGGCAGCAGCCTGAACCACACCATCACGCTTGGTTCGGGATCGCAGCACACCGTGGTGCAGGAGTGGGATCACTGTGGCGGTTCCACCTACTCGACGGTCAACCTGACCGTGAATGGTGGCAGCGGTCATCCCCTCAGCAACCTGCAGGCCAGCAGCGGCTGGAAGGCGTACGGCCAGTTCGCGCCGGATTACAACGACTGCTCTTCTAACTGCTCCGGCGTGGGCTTTTCGATGTGGCAGCATCAGTCCTCCCCATCCATGAGCGGCAATTCCACGAAGTTCAATCTCTGGGGCTCCACGCCGTACTCTGATGTCTTATTTACAAACGCTTTGATTGGCCAGAATTCGAGCCAGGGAATACCGGACTCTGATCACACCCTGTTGCCCACAATCCATAACTTCACGTATGACGCGGATTTCTATGTGACCAATGCTTCCGTGACCCAGGTGCTGGAGTTCGATATCAGCATGTACATGGACGGCATGGGTTTCATCTTCGGCAACCAGTGCAATAACCTTGGCGATCATGCCTGGGACGTCTGGAACAATACCTCCAACCAATGGGAGTCAACCGGCGCACCCTGCAAATTTGCCAACGGCTGGAATCATGTAACCATTCAGGTTCAGCGTGAGTCGGATAACTGGCTCTACTATCAATCCATCACACTCAACGGCGTGACCTACAACATCAATCGCTATTACCAGCACGGATCGGCGAACAGTGCCTGGTGGGGCGTAACGGTGAACTATCAGATGGACGGCAATTACCAGCAAGCTGCGTATTCCACGTACCTTGACAACTTTACGCTGACCTACTGGTAGATCGGGTCAGAGCCGCAACTCAGGGCCTGCAGGCAGAATGATCGCCTGCAGGCCTTTTCGTTTTTTAGCGGCTGCGGACCGCGTCCAGAACCGTGCGGCTGACGTGGGCCGGAGAGCCCGGCGGAACGACGATGAGACCGGCAAGCGCTGCCAGGTGGGCGTAAGACTGCCGGCTGAACTCAAGAAAATCGAGCGGATACTCCGGCTTGCGCGCACGGGCCTCGGCCGGCACTGCGTCCAGAATGATCGGTGCGCCGGGCCTCGGCGTGAGCGCCAGGATCAACCGGGCGTACAGGCGCGCTGGTCCTCGCTGCAGATCGAGGTTGGCCAGTTCGTCGTAGCAATACCGGTCGCAAATGACACAATCGACCGGCGAGCGGAGCATCCGGCGAACGACCACGCGGAGCGAGAGCGCATCCAGCAGATACAGGCCGAGCCGGACAACGGTCATTGGCGCTGATCGAACGTTTTTGTCCCGGCGATTAACCGGAGCATCCGGGCGGCCCACTCCCTTTTCGCTCTTGAAGATGGCGTGACTGCTGGCCTCGCGCAGACCCTTCAAACGGGCAACATCGTCCCAAAAGGTGATAATCCTGACGCGCAGGCCCTCCGCCTCCAGAGCGGAGCGCAACGCAGCAATCTGGGTGCTCTTCCCCGCGCCATCCATCCCGGAGAAGCTGACCAGTCGGACGAAGCCGCTGGGCCCAGGTCCGTTAGAGGTATCCATGCGCTGGTTCACGGCCGGCTGGAGCTGGCGGCCGACAAGCCGACGACCGTGCCAATGGCGGCGGCCGCGCCGAGAATCAGACCGACCCGGATAAGAATGGAACGGCGGCGGCGCTGCTTTCCGGGAGCGATGACGGCGCCGGCTGGCCGGGATGCTGCGACGCCCGTGTCCTTCTCGTACGGAGCAATCGCGACGCCCTGCGGCGGCGCTGTCTGCATCTGCGGAGCCGGTGCGGTCGGGGGTGTCGAACTCTGGCCGGTCGGAGCTGGGGCTGCAGCGTTTGCAGCCGGCGCTGCCGGCTGCGTGGTCTGGGTCTGCGGCGCTGCCGTCGCGCCCGTGCTGCTTCCTGACTGCGTTGTCTGGGCAGCGGCGCTCCACCCCGTCGGTGCGGCCAGTACGGCCGCCAGCAAAAGACTGCCTCCTTGCCGCGCAAATCGAATGTGTGTGCGGTGGCTATCCACCATAGATTCTCCTCGCTGGGGTAGGGGCGTTGTTTGTCCGGGAGTGGCGCCCGGTTTGCGGAAGATGACGCTCATCCCGACACCTCCAGCGCTCGCGCCAGCTCTGCCTTGGGGCGTCTGCCGATCTGGCGGACGACATTTTTGCCGTACCGGAGCAGTGTCACAAAGTTGGTATTGTACCAACAGCATTCCGTCATTCTGGGCGATAGACCGCACACAAAACGCAGGTTCTGCACGTTGGAGACATCGGAAGAAAGCATGGCCGCCACCAGCCGGTGATTGCCATCCAGAATCGTGAGCGGGCTCGAGGCATCCACGCCAATCAAAAGCACAACTCCCAGATCGCGGTCGCCACGCTCCAAACGCTCACCGATCTCTTGAATCTTGGTGAGCAGCCGTGAATCCACCACCTGCTCGCGTTGCCGCATCAGGTCGACAACCTCGACCACAGAAAAATCTTTTTGGGCCAGCCGCCGCCACTGGCCGCGGGGGAATACGTGGATTCTGTTCAGGTCCTCGGGTGACACCTCCATCTCGTGCCACTCGGTATCTTTTGGCAACTCGTTCCACAGAGCGCCGTGGCGGACGAAAAACAAGGCTCGCCGCGTGGCGTTATCGGCCGCATTGCTCAGGTCCGGAGAATGTACCAGATCGCCCAGCATCGCGTGGTACGGAGCGAATGCGGTATTGGAAAAGTCACTGCGCAGAAACTCGGCAATCGCTTCGTCTTCAGAGATTCGCCGCCGCAGCCGCGCCGGCGAGAAGACTTTGCGTTCCCCGCCGTCGCTGGATCGCACCGCCAGATAGAAAAACGGCAGCGCAATCAACAGCAGGAGCACCAGCATCAGCACCAACTGCACTAGGATCACTTCGCGCAGGCTGGAGTGAAACTCGTAAATCCCCAGGATGATCAGGCCGCTAGAGGCAAGCTGCACCCAGCTTGTGTTCGCGATCTTGTAGGACATTTCATACGTGATAATTACTGCGCTCAGCGAGTAGATGACCGTGGTGATGGCATAGAGCGAGAGCAGGTAGGGCAGACCGTGGACGCCGGCGATGTGGAACTTGGCTCCAAAAAACATTGTCCAGATGCGATCCGGAGCAAAGCGCAGCCCAAGCGCCAGAATGACGCCAATGCCGAGCACCAGCAGCAGCGAGGTCGCGATGACCGTCAAATCTTTCCGTTCTTCGTCGCGCGTTCCGGCAACCAGCGGAAACATGCTGTTGACCACGGCAGAGGATAGCGAGAACACCACGCGGCCGACCATCGCCACTGCCGCGTACAGCCCGGCCTGGTCCGCCAGAAAAAAGTGCTTTACCAGGACGATGTCGCTGTTGTTGATCAGCATCTGGCCGGAATAGAAGACCAGCGCTTGAAACATCTCCCGCAGCGCGCGTGGCAGGCGCAGCACCGGTGCCAGCGTCAATCCCCGTTCGGGATTGATAGCCAGATACGCCACCGCCACCGCCGCCGAGTTGGCCGCGATGACCCCGGCGACGCCCTGACCCAGCAGGATCATCAGCAGCGAGCCGCCCAGCCGCGCCGCACCCTCCAGCACCAGGCTGCCCGCCAGGCGGCGGAACCCGAAGGCTCCCTGCAGGTAGCCGCGCCGGCTGCCCAGCGGAACGTAAAACGCCACGCCAAAGGCCAGCAACGAGACCAGATGAGGGCTCGGCAGGTTGAGATAGGATGAAATCTCGCCGCGCAACAAGAACAAGCCCAGGGCGGTAGCGGCGCCGCACACCCAGGCACCCTGGTGGAAGCCCCGGTACCCGGAATACTTCCCGTCCACGGTCTTCTGCTGCGCCACGATCTTTGCAGAGACAATCTGAAATGACAGCGTTACGGCGGAAAGCAGTGTGAGCAGCGTGTAGACGACGGTGGCGTCGCCAAAACCGTCGGGGCCCAGAAAGCGCGCGATCGCGACGTTATAAATAAAATTGAGAATGGTCGCCAGGCCGGATCCGGTGAGCAGAATGAAGCTGCCGGAGACGATCTTGGCCCGCAAGGACCGAGGCCGGGAAGAGGCGCTATTTTCCAGGATTTCCGGTGAAAGTTGTGGCATGAATAGGTACGTTTCTTTGATGCTGGGTTCCCGGGCAGAGCTGCCCGTAAATCATTGAATTTCATTGCATCCGGCCACCGGAACAACCGGCGGACGCGGATTTGCTTCCTACAAGGTGTTGCATGAATGCCCAACTAGCTGCTTCCCTTTTTCTTCTCTCCCTTTTTCCCAGAGGATGCTCCGCCCCGCAAATGGCGAAGCCTGCCCCCCTGAAGTACATCGCGACCGGTCAATCCCCTGAGGTACTGGCCGTATACGAGGCATGGTTCGGACATCCCAGTCACATTCCGCCCAGTGCCGTCGGCTACTCCTCGCATGATCCCGCTGTCCTGGCACGTCAGATGGACGAAGCCAAGGCGCGCGGCATCTCCGCGTTTGTCGTCGACTGGTACGGCGATCGTGAGCCGTTTATCGACAAAAGCTACGCCATGATGCAGTCCATCGCCGGCAAGAAAAAGTTTCACATCGCCATGATGTACGACGAGACCGATCATGCAGATGATGCGACCGACGAGGCCATCGCCGACTTCACGATGTTTCACGACACCTACCTTTCGGACAAAGCCAAGGGTCACAAGGCATATCTGACATATCAGGGCCGGCCGGTGATCTTTATCTTTCCCAAAGGCGGCCACACTGACTGGAGCAAGGTGCGTGCCATTGTGAGCCAGTGGAAGAATCCGCCGTGGCTGATCGATGAAAACCTTCCGGACTCCGGCGACTCGATGCTCGATGGGTTCTACGCCTGGATCAATCCGGGACCCAAGGGCTGGGCCGCGGATGGCAGCAACTGGGGCGAGGACTATCTGGCGCACTTTTACGAGACCATGCGCGACAAGTACCCCGACAAGATCGTCGTGGGCGGAGCGTGGGCGCTGTTCAACGATGCCAGAGCGTCGTGGAGCCTGAACCGTCACATCGACGCGCGCTGCGGCCAGACCTATAAGGACACGTTCAACTTCTGGAAGCGCTACTTCCCTGCTGACGGTCCGATTCCCTTCATCCTGGTGGAAACCTGGAACGATTATGAAGAAGGATCGGCGGTAGAGCCCGGACTTCCAACCTGTACGAATGGCCAGCCCACCCCTCCGGCCGCCACACCTGCGGCGAAACCCGCTAAGTAGCCACGCACGGCTGGCGGCTGATTCCCCCCGGCCGGCAGCGGCGTGGCTTCCCCCATCCTGATGAGCAAAAGAAAACGGCGCGCAGGCTGCGCGCCGTTTGACCCGTGGGTGGAAGAGGAGAAATCTACGCCCGCATCTTGAAAGCGATGACTGGCTCGGTTTCTTCGAAGGCTGCGACATCGCCGATGATCGAACGAGGCTGACTCGCGGCTGCATCCTTGCCGTAGTGCACCTCATTGATCAGCGATATGGGACGGTTGCGCACCTCATCATAGACGCGGCCGAGATACTCGCCCAACACGCCCAGACAGAAGCTCAGCATGCTGCCCACCAGGAAGACGGCCGATGCGATCCCCAGACCCACCGAGAGAGTTGAGCTGCTGACGAACAGCGCCGACAGGGCCAGCGCGGCGACCATCACCAGCGAGACGCAGGACAGAGCGAAGCACAGCCGCAGCGGCTTATAGCTGAAGCTGGTGATCGCGTCCATGGCGTACTTGATGCGGCTGATGAACGACAGCTTGCCTTCGCCGTCCAGACGATCCTGACGGTCGTAGTAGACGACCGCATTGCGATATCCAACCCAGGCGCGCAGCCCCGGCAGGTACCGGTTGCGCTCACGCAGACCGTTGACGGCGTTGACTGCCTGACGATCCATCAGTCCAAAGATGCCCGCGTCCAGCGGAATCGGATAGTCCGACAGCGCACCCAGAACCTTATAGAAGAGCGGGAACAGAAATGAGAGCAGCTTGCGGCTCTCCTGACGGCTCCGCCGCACGGCGACGACCACTTGCGCTCCCTCGCGCCAGGAGTCGATCAGTTCGGGCAGCACTTCGGGAGGGTCTTGAAAATCGCCATCCATCAGGATGACCGCGTCCCCGCTTGCTGTCTGCAGGCCGGCCGAGATGGCTCCCATATGGCCCCAGTTGCGGGAGAGGTTGACGACCACCACACGGTCGTCATATGCCTGCAATCCCCGCAGAAGCTCCAACGACGAATCACGGGATCCGTCATTCACGTAAACCACTTCCCAATCTTCCCCAGTGGTATCGAGCGAGCGGGCTACGGCTTCGTGAAACCGCTCGATCAGTTCTTCTTCGTTGTAGATCGGGACGACGACTGAAATCATTTTGCTTCCTCGTTGGATATGGGCCGGAAATCGCTCGTGCTTAGCAGCGGGAGTCATACCTGTCCTCTCTCAGTGCATTTTGAATGCCAGAGTTTGTCGCCTTGCAATCATTCAGATGCGCACTATTTGAGAATCGTTGGTATGCAATGAATTGCATTCTTTTCGGAAAAGGTCTGGAAGACCAGCGGATCGCAGGCTGCCCACAATCTGGCCGCCGTTGCGGCGAATTTGGAGGGTTTTTGCTGGAGAAAAGCGATTTCCCGTCAGGGGCGCTGCGCTTCAAAAACCCGAAGCTGCCAGCGCCGCTCCGCCGGAGTAAGAACGATCACGTAGCGCGCCTTCATGAGCTGCTGCGCAATCGATTGATCGCCCAGGAAGACCTGCTGTGTATAAGTTACCGTGTCGAGCATCTGCAACGACAAGCCATCGGGCGAATAAAAAACAATTTGGATGTCGTGTGCCTGATCGTTATAGGTAGTGTGGAGACCGAGGGCCGTCTGCGCGGCAATCGCGTGCGCTAACTGTTTCTGGGCGGTTCCCGTGAAGTCGCGACCTAACAGGTCCGGCTGATTGTGCAGAAAGGCCGCGTGCAGGCTCTGCCACGCCTGCAGGTAGTCGCGGACCGCAGACTCCGCGGTCTGCTGCTGCAGCGGACGCGATCCCTCCAGGTGGTACGGCGCAACCTGCACGGTAGGAGTCTGCGCACCCGCCACAGCGGCGGTCAGCATAAAAAGCAGAGTGAGTTTCAGGCGCATGTCAGCGATTCCACCGGATTTCATTCCCCAGCACGACACCGCTGGCGACGGAGATGCGCGCACCCGGCTCCGCCGGTACGGTCACCTGCGCGATCCCTTGTTTAAGCGGGACATCGACTGTCGTCTGCCGGTCGCCCTGCGTCTCCGTAAACGTCACGATCGTTCCATCGGGCACGGCATTGCCGCTGCAGTCGCGCACCGGGTCAGTCTTCAACAGGATCTGATTTCCGGCTGGTTGCGCCGTCATCTTCAGGCTGCACGGATCACCCGGTACCTGCTCGACCACGCGGGTGCTGGTGACGCCTCCGGCGTGAGCGACAAAGTTGGCATTTCCCTGCCGCGAAGAGGAATTCATTTCCACTGAAGCCACGCCATCCCGTGTCGTCAGAGTGCGCTCCTGCGCCGGGCCGCCCGGTGCGGCGTACTGAAACGTGACCGGCACCGGATTCAGAATCAGATTGCCGTAGGCATCGAAAAGATACACCGTCCCGCTTACGCCATTTGCCTGACCGACCGGCAGCCGCGAGGGACGCGCCAGAAAGCTGATCTTCTCGAGATCGGGCGATGGAGTTACGTCGAAGGCCCAGTGTCCGCGCACGGACTGCCCCGAAAGGATGGCGAGATACCGCCCGGCCGCGTACAGCGCGCCCTGCGGAATCGTGATGGTCTCGCCGAGCTGAACCTTTTGATGCAGCACCTGCGCGGGACCGACGATGTAAATCTCCGCCGCACCGCTGCCCGTGCTCGGGATGGAGATTGCCGCTCCCGCTACCACCGATTTCGGCACCTGCAGCGTCTGGCCTGCGGCCCCAGCGGCCCAGAACGCAAGCGAAGCGATGCCGGCAATCCAGCCGATGCGCATTACTCCACGCCTCGGGCGCGATAGGTGGCGACCACGGTCCGTTCGCTGCTGATGCTGTGCGCCAGATCCTCAGGAATCGGAATCCGGAATGGCACCGGCGTCTGCGGCATCAGCGCGCGATTAGTGTACTGATCGGCGATCCAGACCACTTGTCCGGTCTGGTTGTAGAACGACGTGATGATGTGAGCCACGTTCACAATCTGGCCGCTCTGGTTCTCCAGTTGGCCGGTCAGCGCTGGATCGGGGATGGGATGCAGTTGCTGGTTCTGAATCTCAATCACCGGGTCCGCGGAAGCCGAGACCAGCGCCGAGATCGGCTCCATGCGGATGCTGCCCACATCGGCCAGCGTCTGGTTGGGAAAGCTGATGAGGAACGGCGTCACCTGTTTGGGCAGCAGGATGTGCGAAATCTTGTCAAAGCTGCCTTCGCTGGCGATGGGAGTGCCGTCCTTCTTCTGCAGCGTGGCCCGCACGGATACGTAGGCGGGAACAATATCCTCATTCAGCAGCTCGCCCAGAATCACGACTCCGGCGGCGCGTTGCACGGGGTGCATATCCACAATGCGCACGTGTGGCGCTTCAACGTCCTGAATGCCCCAGTCGTCTCCGGCGCCCCGATAGATCACATCCCAACGCAGATAGTTGACCGCGATGACCTGCGGTGGAACCACCTTGGAGCGAACCAGCGGCCAGTCCACCACCCAGCGGTCACCGTTGCGCACCAGATGCAGGTTGCGCGTATCCGTGAAGGAGCCGACCACTGTGGACCAGTGCAGCTGCAGCTGCACATCGGCGTCGCTGGCCGTGGCATGCTGCGGAAACACCTCGTAGCTTTCGAGCGTCGCGTAGGTGCGCAGGCTTTCGTGATAGCCGGTGATGTCGTGGAAGAACTCCTGCTCCGTGAACTGCGCCTTGTTGCCGAGGCTGTTATAGGCCCGCTGCCAGGCACGCAGCTCAATCTCGCTGCCCAGCTTGCGCGCCGCGGCCTCCGGTGTGGAAGCAGAGCTGAGGAGGCCTTCCCCGCCGGCGAAGAACCGGGCAGAGGCGTTGGGATGCAGCGTCCCGATCGCAATAAACAGGACCGTGAGCGCCGCGAGCACCAGTGCGAGCAGAGCGCCGCGCTTCATGAGAGCACCGTCCCGGCTACCAGAGGCTGTCCGACTGCGCCGGACGAATCGTCCTCCTCATCGTGGCGTCCGTCTGGTATCAGAACAATCAGAATCGCCAGCAGGCTGCTGCCGAACGGCAGCGTCCCCCATAGGATTCCCTGCCAGTGCGGCGGCTTCTGCGGTGAAGGAATGGGCTGCGCCGGAGGCACGCCATCCTTGCTCCAGATCACGATGGTGCGATCTTCCAGATCATCCACCGGCCGCCAGCCGGCAAAGGTCAGCAACGGGTCATAAGACGGATCATGCACCAGCACCCACTTGAGCCCGTAGTGGTCGGCATGGCGCAGGATGGCGCGCAGCGCCTTCATGCCGCCCGCGCCAAAATATTTTGAGCTGGTGAGCGCGCCGGCGCCGTTTTGCGTCAGCTCCGGCAGCAGACGGCCGGAGTTCCACTCCCCATCCACGCTGCTGGCATCGGTCAGCACGGCTAGGCGGGAGATTTTGTTGCCGAAGCCCAGGGTGACGTAGCGGTATCGGTCATGCCCGTCGCGATTCAGCCAGGCGGCGGCGGAATCGACCCGGAAACTCTCGGCATCGGCGGGGCGGTACGTGGACCAGGCCACGCCAAAGCCGCAGGTAAAGGCGGCCAGCACCATCAGGCTGATGAGGGCCGGGGTGCGGAAGCGGGCGATCAGCTCCGCAGCCAGCAGCCCCACAAAGGGCAGCGCCAGCAGGGTGGCCCAGTAGCTGAAGCGCTCCATGGTGATGACTTCAAAGGCGCGGCCCAGCAGCAGATGAGCCACCGGTGTGGTGCCGCCCAGGCCGACCAGGAACGCAAACCAGAAGCCCAGCAGCAGCGGCCGGAGACGCGGCTGAATCGAACCCCGCCAGATGATGAAAGGGATCGCCAGGATCAAGGCGCCGTACGGGATGACAAAATAATTCAGGCCCCATTGCGGGCTCAAAATGTAATTCGCGCGGCTGGCATGCGGAATCGGGGTCTGGGTTACGGGATAATGGATCAGAGCAATCCAGAACGGCAGCAGAACCAGAGCAATGGCCGCGCTTACCACCACGACGATGCCGATGGTGCGGGCGGCTACCGCGCCCATGCCGGTCGACTTCTCGGATGAAGCGCTGCGGGCGTCCATGACGACCAGAGCGAGCACCGGTACGGCAAAGAAAAAGGACCCGAACAACAGCGTGGCATGGTGAGCCGCGGCGGCCGCCGTAAACAGAATGGCGGCTTTAAGAAACGCGCGCGGCCGGCCATAGCGGACCCACTCGAACAGATAGGGCAATGCATTCAAGTAGATAGGCGCAGCCGAGGTGGTCGCGAGCTGTCCCGCGGAGTAGACAAGAAAGCTTTCCGAACCCAGAAACACGCTGGCCAGCGCTGCGAAAGAAGCCGCCCGGGGACTGACCCAGAGCAAGGAGAACCGATACACACCGACGACCAGCAGCAGGATCGCCGCCATCTGAACCGCCATGTACCCCATCTCCAGCCCCAGAACGTGGGAGAGGACGGCAATCCACTGCTGCGGCAGGGGCGGGTAGGTCGCCTGAGAGAATCCGGCATACCACTTGCTGTTCCATGGGTTGAACCAGTGGTGCAGGTAGTGGGATGCGAAGAAAATATGAAAATTGGTGTCGTAGGACTTCAGAGGCAGCTTCATCAGCAACAGCGGCAGATGGACGGCCAATGCGGTCAGCAAAATCAACGGCATCGGCAGCGGCTGGGCGGAGGATGCGGCCCGGTCAATTGGTTTCACGATTCCTCTTGGATTCTGCGAGTGACGAATGTGTTGCTCACCATTGGACGTGAGGCTGTTTGCAGTGTAGCAACGCGAAAAGCACTTTCAGTATCCAACGTTCGTGTACAAAAACAAGATTCCGGTGACCCTTTGATTGCGCGTTCCGCAACCTTAGCAAAAATTTGCCTTTGTGTCGTTTTTACACTCCCCTGTTTTGGTCTGGCTCAGACCTACACCGTCAGCCCCGCCGGCACAGCAAAGCCAGCGGCCAAGCCGGGTGCAGCGCCGGTGACGGCGCAGTCGCTCGGCTGGGGATCGAACATCCAGAACGCGCGACTGGCGCGGGCGGCGCAGCAGGCGCTGGCCCGGGGCGACCACGCCGCGGCGCTGAGCTATGCGCAGCGGGCGGCAGAGTCCGCCCCGAACGATCCCCAGCTCTGGTTTTTGCTGGGATACGCGGCGCGTCTGGCCAACCGGTATTCGCAGTCGATCGCAGCCTATCAGCATGGACTTCGCCTGCAGCCGGGCGCGGTGGACGGCCTGTCCGGCCTGGCGCAGGTCTATAGCGTTTCCGGCCGCACCGATGAAGCCATCAAGCTGCTGACGCAGGTTCTGACGGCGGACCCGCGCCGCCACAACGATGCGCAGTTGCTGGGGGATATCTACCTCCGCTCCGGCAACACCACGGACGCCATCACGTGGCTGACGCGGGCTGAGCGGGTGCAGCCGGATGCACGCTCGGAACTGCTGCTGGCCCTTGCCTATCAGCGGCTGAATCAACTGGATACGGCGCGCCGGTACCTGAACATGGCGAAGCAGCGCGCGCCCAATAATCCTGAAGTGCAGCGGGCGCTGGCCGGCTACTATCGCGAGAGCGGAAATTATCCTGCCGCCATTGCCGCGCTGCGCTCGATTGCCAATCCCCATCCCGACGTGGTGGCGGAGCTGGCCTACACCTATCAGTTAGCGGGCGATGTGCAGCAGGCGGCGACAACCTACCGGCAGGCCGCGGATGCCATGCCACGCGACCTGGGGCTGCAGCTCTCGGCGGCACAGGCGCAGGTGGCCGCGGGGTCAATCTCGCAGGCCGAGCCGTTTTTACGCCGCGCCGCCGCCATCGACCCCAATTACTACCGGCTGCATGCATTACGCGGCCAGATCGCTGTGCTCCAGGAGAACGATGAGCAGGCCGCCAAGGAGTATCAGGAGGCCCTCGCCAGCCTGCCTGCCGCGCCCGTCGAAGGGCCGCTCTACGGCATTCAACTGCACATGGAACTGCTGTCGGTGTATCGCAGCCTGGGGCAGGACGATGCCGCCGCGGCGCAGTTGAAGATTGCCCAGACGCAGATTGCGCCCATCCACGAACAGGGGCCTGGCCGCGCGGGATTTCTGCGCCTGCGGGCGCTGATCAAGTTGAACGCCGGGGAGACAGACAGCGCCCTGGCGGACATTCGCCAGGCCGTGGCGCTCAGCCCCAACGATCCGGCAAATCTGCAGCTCGATGGCGATCTGTTGATGAAGCTGGGACGTACTCAGGACGCCATGGCGCAGTATCTGAAGATTCTGCAAATCGACCCGCGCAACCGCTTCGCTCTGGTCTCGCTCGGCTATGCCCAGCGTGCGGCCGGCGACAATCGCGCCGCCGCCAAAACGTTCCAGACGCTGGCCCATGTCGATCCGTCGCTGTTTGTGCCCTACCTGGCGCTCGGCGATCTTTACACCGCGGAGCGTCACTATGCCCGGGCGGAGATGTTTTACCGCAAGGCCTATGCCCGCTCCGCGCATAACGCTTTGATCACTGCGGGCGCCATGAATGCGGCGATCGAGGCGCACAATATTCCGCTGGCGCACGTCTGGCTGAAGCGTGCCAACGCTACTATGCGCCAGCAGCCCCAGATGCTGCGGGAAACGGAGCGGTATTACAGCTTCGCGGGCGATCCGGCAGCCTCCGCCGCGGTTGGCGAGGAAGCGATTAAAAAGCTTCCCATGGACCGGGACGTGGTGGTGTACCTGGGTTACGACTTGTTGCAGCTGGGGAAATATGCGGAGCTGCAGCAACTCACGGATAAATACAAGGATCTGCTGCCGCACGAGCCGGACATTCCCCTGCTGGCCGGATACGTGCAAAAGCATGATGGAAATCTGCAGCAGGCGCAGGCCGACTTCTCCGAGGCGCTGGCGCGCGATCCCCAGATTGTCACCGCCTACGTGAACCGGGGCTTTGTGAGGAACGATCTGCATCAGCCCGCAGAAGCCGCACAGGATTTTGAAGCGGCGTTGAAGCTTGACCCGAAGGATGCGGAGGCGCATCTGGGTCTGGCCTACGCGGACCTAGACTTGAATCGCCCGGCGAGCGCGATCGAACAGACGCGCTATGTTGAGAAGGAATCCGGGACCTCGGTGATGCTGCACTCCATCCGCGCGACGGCTTATGGGCGCGAGGGAATGCTGACTCGCTCGGCGCAGGAGTATCGGGCCGCGCTGCGCATCGAGCCGAATGACGGCGCGCTGCATCTGGGGCTCGGCGAGACCCTGTTTGCCGCGCGGCGCTACCACCGGGCGGTTGCGGAGCTGCGGACGGCAGAGCAGGATTCGCCGAACAATCCGGAGATTTCCGCGCTACTCGCGCGCTCCTACGCGCACATCGGCGATCGTGCCGCGACCGAACACTACGTGACGCTGGCCGAACAACAGGCGTCCCAGAAGCCCGCTGGGCCGGACTCCACGAAGCTTGAGAGCGCAATCCTGGTCGGCACCGGTGAGGCGCTGAACACAATCGGCCAGCAGCGGCCGGCCATGCAGCGCTTTGAAAAGGCTCTGGCGCTGCCCGGCAGCGACCGGGTCGGCGTACGGCTGGCCATTGCGGGGCTGATGGCGGATCAGGACAACTCGGCGGACGCCCAGCGCCAGATTGCGCTGGCGATGATGGAGGCCGAAGCGGGCGATACGGCTGCTCCGACCGGGGAGCAGTACATTGCGGCGGCGGACATCTTCCGCCAGTTGCATGAGTACAAGCTGTCGCAGGTTTATCTGGAGCACGCGCGCGCCGCCGGAGCCTCGGATGTGGCCGTGCGGGTGGGGATGGCGAGCACCTATCTGGCGCTGGGCGATACGCTGCGCGCCCAGGCGGAACTGGCGGCGGTGGGCCGCCTCGCGCCCGGCGAGGCCAGCTATCAGTACCTGCTGGCGCAGGCCGCTGTCTATCAGCAGGAACACCACGGCACCGAAGCGCTGACCGCGTTTGCCCAGGCCGTGACCGATGCCGGAGAAGATCAGACGGCGGAGCAGAGCCTGATCACAACCGGCGCCGATGAAGGGTATCGCATCAATCCGACATTCAGCCTGTTAGGGAATGTCTCCGTCCAGGCGCTCTACGAGGACTCGACCGTCTATGTGCTGGACTCCAAGCTGGACGCGGCCTTCCCGGTCAACCCCAACAACCCTTCCCTGCTGCCGCCGCCGCGTTCCTCGGTCCAGAGCCAGGGGACGGCGGCGTATCACCTGCATCTGAACCACCTGCCGCCGGCCGGAGGGTTTCTGCAGGTGGTCAATACCCGGGGCGCCATCTCGGTGCCTGCGACCAACTCGATCGTCAACCGCAACACGGTGGACACGTCGATCAACTTCGGACTGAGCCCGACGCTGCACGTGGGCCGCAGCGTGGTGACGTTCGACAGCGGCGTGCAGGGCACCATCCGGCGCGACACGCTTTCGCCGCTGGAAATGAACCAGAATCTGTTCCGGGCGTTTACCTACATGTCGACCAGCTCACTTTTCAACGTGGTGTCGGCAAGCGGCTACTTCATCTGGGAAACGGGTCCCTTCACCGAGAGCAACATTCACTCCACGGCCCTGACCAGCGCGCTTGACTTCCGCGTGGGCACTCCCTGGGGCAAGACAGCGCTGCTGACGGGTTGGGGCATGAACGACCAGCAGTTTTCCCCAGTCGGCATCGAGGATTACTACACCACCACCTATATCGGTCTCTCGCATCGCTTTTCGCAGCGTTTCAGTGCCGCGGCGCTGTTCGAAGACCTGCGCACCTGGCGTGTCGTTCAGCCGAACTCGGGGGTGGCGCAGGCAGTGCGTCCGGCCGGGTCGTTTGACTTTACGCCCAATGACCGCTGGGGTGTGCACTTTACGACCGCTTATTTTTCAACCCGCAGCTTTCACGTTTACGACACAACACAAAACAGTCTTTCCGTGTCTTATGAGAGGGCATACCGGCATCGCTTTACAGACGCCGGAAAGCCGGTAAATCTGCAGTACCCAATACGGTTTGCGGCCGGATTTCAGCAGCAGGACTTTTTCAACTTTCCAATCGGTCCCAAGCAGACTTTCCGCCCGTACGTCAGCGTCACGATTTTTTAAGGATGGATCGAATGAAGATTTGTCTGGTTGGAACCTTCCCCCCCAGCGGACGGCAGCTTAACGAGTACTCCTTTCACCTGGCGCGCGAGCTGCAGCGCATTCCGGGCGTGGAGTTGACGATCCTGGCCGACGAGCTGACCCGCTACGATTTCGCCACCGATGCAACGGGCAAACCGCTCGATGCGCCGAACCAGGAAGAGCTGGCCGGATACAACGTAATCCGCTGCTGGAAGTTCGGCACTCTTTCGAACCCCGTCCGTCTGCTGCAGGCCATCCGCAGCGTGAATCCGGACGTGGTCTGGTTCAACCTCGTCTTCTCGAGCTTCGCCACGCCGGAAAATCCGGTGGCTGCGGCGCTGGGTTTGACGGTTCCGGCGCTGGCCCGCGCCATGGGGTATTACACGCATGTCACGCTGCACCATGTGCTGGAGCACGTGGATTTTGCGGCCGCCGGCGTCAAGCACAGCCGGCTGCTGGAGCTGGGCTCAGACATCACAACCCGCGTTCTTCTGCGCGCCAATTCGATCTCGGTGCTGCTGCCCGGCTACCGGCGCACGCTTGAGAAAAAATATGGCGCAAAAAACGTCATGCTCTCCACACACGGCACATTTCTGCCGAACCCGGAGCCGCCGGACTTTTCCATGCGCGGCAACCCGGAGCAGCGCATCCTCGCCATCGGTCATTGGGGCACTTATAAACGACTCGAAACTTTAATGGACGCTTTTCCCGCCGTGTGGAAACAAATCCCGAACGCGAAGCTCGTCGTAGCGGGCGCGAATCATCATACAAAGCCAGGGTATTGGGAATCGATCCGGGCAGCGCAGCCTGCGCATCTGCCCATTGAATTTCTCGGCTACGTGGCGGAGGAGGACATTCCGACTTTGTTTCGCAGCACCTCGGTTCTGGTTTTGCCGTATGACTCCGCCACTGGCTCGAGCGGGCCGGCGCATCAGGCGTGCGAGTACGGTGTGCCGATCGTGTGCGCGGACATTCCGGACCTGCACGATATGGCGGTGGCAGAGGGAATGGCAGCGAGCTTCTACAAGACCGGCGATGCGGCGCAGCTTGCCGCCGCGCTGATCGACATTCTCGGCTCCCCGGAGCGGCAGCGCGCGATGTCGGAACAGAACTACGCGGCGGGGACCGCGATGACGATGGAGGGCGTGGTTCGCACCACGCTGGATGCAATTGCCGTGCGGAAAGCGGAGCGTCGGCTGCCTGCGACCGCACCCGCGCTCAAGAGCGATCAAGGCCTCGAAAGCGACGGATAGCAGCACTTTTTACCAAAATTGGCCCTGGGCTTGCATCAGGGTATGGCTGGTGGAGCAACGAAAGCGATGAGTCGATATAAGTTGTTGCCGGAAAGCATTCCGGCAATGGGAAAAGATTTTCCTACAATTGCCAGCCTTCGCGGCGGTTCTGTCTTGGTTTCCCGGCCGGCGGCCATGCTGGGCAGACTTTCTGCCTTAGTCTTTCTCTTCTTTTCTCTGGCGTTTGCGCTTGTGGTCTCCGGCTGCGCCGGTGGCGGGCCGGGCAACTTTGGCAGCACGAATCCATCCCCCGTTGTCTCCATCACGGCCTCGCCCACGACCATCACAGCCGGCCAATCCTCGCAGTTGACCGTCGCCGCGGCCAACGCCTCCCAGGTGACGGTGACCGGGTCGGATGGCAGTTCTTACACGATGTCCGGCACCGGCGGAACGAAAAGCGTATCTCCGGCGAAGACCACGACCTACACCGCGACCGCTACGGGTCCGGGAGGAACCGTCTCCTCGCAGACGACCGTCACTGTTTCTACGTCCGCAGTGCCGACCGTGACGATCACGGCTGACCCGTCCACCGTTATGCCCGGCGGCTCGTCGGTACTGACGGTATCGGCAGCCAATGCCACGCAGGTGACGATCACCGGCAGCGACGGCAGTTCATATGCCTTGGCAGCGACAGGTGGAACCCAGACTGTAAAGCCGACGGCTACCACCACTTACACCGCGACAGCAATGGGTGGGGGCGCTACGGCCACCGCTACCACGGCGGTCACGGTCAGCTCCGCAGCGGCACCGCCCACGGTGACGATCAGCGCCAACCCGACTTCGATTGCTGCGGGTGGCTCCTCGGTTCTGACGGTTGTTGCCGGCAATGCGACGCAGGTCACCCTGACCGGCAGCGATGGCAGCAGCTATACCCTGTCGCCCAGCGGCGGCACGGAAACCGTCACGCCGTCGTCCACGACAACCTACACTGCCACGGCGAAGGGCGCGAACGGCACGGTGACGGCAACCGCTGTTGTCTCTGTTGCGGCCGCGGCACCGCCGACCGTCACGATCTCTGCCAATCCGTCCTCGATTGGGACGGGCCAGTCTTCCGTGCTGACCGTCAGTGCGACCAACGCGACGTCGCTCACGGTTACGGGCTCCGATGGGACCACCTATATGTTGCCTCCTGGTGGCGGCACGCAAATGGTGAGCCCATCGTCGACGACGACTTATACGGCGACGGCTTCCGGTACGGGAGGTAAGGTGACGGCGACAGCGGTCGTGACAGTTACCACGAACCCGACCCCAACGGTCGCGATCACTGCCTCGCCGACGACGATCACGGCGGGAACGTCGTCGATGTTGTCGGTAACGGCGACCAACGCCACACAGGTGACGATCACCGGCACCGACG
>JAKAUB010000140.1:0-26127 GCA_021827845.1 Acidobacteriota bacterium
CACCCCGAATCGTCCTCTGCCCCCGGGCTACAACGCGATGCTGATTCCGGTCACGTTTGGCTACCGGTGGTAAATTCCCTCCACCCAGCAATGCAAAAGCCCGCGGCGCGCCGCGGGCTTTCTGTTGCCGGTTGATCCATCCCCAGCCTGACGCTGGTCACTGCGTCCCTGACATGCAGGTGCGTGCCCTGCAACGGAGCAGCGGTCGGCCTTAGTGCATCTCCTGCAGCTTGGCAGCGGCAATCTGACCGGCCGCCGTCAGCTTGTCCTTATCTTTTAATTCGGCGTAGATTTTTTTCGCCTGCGCCGGATTTGTCTTTTCGTAGATAGAGGCCAGCTGCAGCTTCGCCTCTCCGGCGGGCACGGTAGTGGTGGGATGAGCCGCCAGTCGCGTCAGAATTGCGATCGCATCGCTGGAGCGCCCGTCCTGGTTATACAGATTTGCCAGGGCGAGGTTCGCCAGCGCAGACAGATTCTTATCGCCACGGTCGGCCGCCTGCTTCAGCGTTGTCTCCGCCTTCGACGTTTGCCCCATCTCCATTTCGGTCAGTCCCGCGAAGTAGAGGGCGTTCTTGCCGTAGCTGGTGGAACTATACGTCGACGCGATCTTCACAAACTCCGCGTTGGCCGCTTCAGCGCGCGCTGCCGAGGTCGGATAGGTTCGTTGGCCGGGCTGCGAGGGCACGCCTGGCTGCGCAACCGGCGCGCTGTAAATGTCCATGGCATTGCCGAAGGCGACCGCCGCTTCCTCCTGCCGGTGCTGGTAGAACCAGATCGAACCAATGCCCACGGCGATGACGGCCAGCGCGACGACGGCGAAGGTGATGGCCTCGGACTTATGCTCCTCCAGCCAGCCCAGCGCGCTGTTGGTGGAGTCGATCAAGGCATTGCTCTTAATGGCGTGGCGGGTTTGTGTGTCCACAGGGTGTACGTTGATCCTTTTGAATAGAGGCGAACTGCAGCCGGGCGCTGGGAGCGCGCCAATTCTTAAGTCTAGCAGCGTGAATTTGAGACGGCAAACGGACGGGCGAGTATCGAGAGCGGCGAAGGGGAGTGGCCGCCAGAAACCGTCCTACTCTCCCTCGGCGAATGCCCGCAGCGCCTGCAGGTCGCGCGCCACCCAGTCCGCGTCCGCCTGGAACTTCTCCTTCGTCATACCGGGCTGGCGAGACAACGTAAACTCCACCAGCGCGCCGGGCCCGTTGGCGATCACCCGCATGGGGACGTAGATCTCGGCGCCCTGGCCAGGATTCACCCAATGATCCATCACGCCGAACTCGTTATGCGGCGTAAATCGAATGCGGACCGGACCCTCTGGGCCAGCCGCCTGCCACCAGACAGCGTCCAGCGGCCGAAGGCCCGACTTGGCGAGCCCGGAAGCCCAGCGCGGGAAGGTCTCTGGCCGCCAGATCAACTCGTAGAGATCGCGCCAGGGTTGCGCAACCTCTACCTGAATGCAGAGGGATTCCATCCATGCACGCCCTGCCCGCCGGCGATTAAGGCGTCTGACGGCGCCGCAACCGCCGTTACACACCAAGCCCCAGCATAGCGGGCTTGGCGTGTAGCGGACAAAATCATGAGGAGGGGTCGGCGTCAGGACAAGCAGGCCAGAAGGCTAATCAGGCGACGGACACCACCGGGGTGGCCTCACCGCGCTCAATCAGTTCCTGGCACTGAATGCAGTAGGGCGTCCACGGGAGGGCCTCAATGCGCTTGGGGCCAATCTGCTGCGAGCAACGCACGCAATCGCCGAACGTGCCTGCGGCAATCCGAGCCAGCGCCTGCCGGACGAGCCGAAGCTGATGGTTGCGCTCCGTCCCTTGCGAAAAGAGCATCTCTTTCTGGTAGCCTGCGACCGCCTGGTCGGCAGTGTCCTGCCCGTCTTCAGCGCCGCTCGCCATCGCCTGTTCCACCGTGCTGGCCAGCGCCTGCTCCAGTTCCTGCTGGCGCCTCCGCAGGCGGTGCTCGTACCGCTGCATCGGATCCTCAACCTGCGCAACTTTGCTCCGTGCCGTTTTGCTCTGTGCCATGGGACTGCGCTCCAACCTCAATACTTTTGAGTTACCCCATGTTGGACGCGGAATCACGCCGAAGGGTTGAAGATATTTTTTCCCGGCACCGGCCCACCCAATGGGAGACGTGCGAATGACCCGGCCGGACGCATTCGCTTGCCCGTCACGCCGCCTGCGAATAGGCTGGAAACATGTACGAGGATTTCCAGGCGGTTGATCACTGGACGAAGGAAACGCTGCACTGCCGCTGGATCGGCAACGTGGTCGCCATTGCGACGCGCCACGCCGACGCGGTGGATGTCCGATTCAGCGTCAACGGACGCTCGCGGGTGGTGTGCCTGCCGTTGACGGCCTGGGTGCGCTTTCGTGAGAAGACCGGCAACGTCATCACCGATGCGCTGGCCGCGCAGATTGCGGGCCTGTATCTCAAGCAATCGATTGAGAATGGTCTCGACAATGGACGCGACATCTCGATGATGACGGCGGACGAAGTACTGGCTGGCCTGGACACCGTGCTGCGCGAAGCCGGAAGCACGGCCCGGCTGCCGGTTCTACCTGTGATGAGCTAGGACGCGCCGCGGTTCGCGGCCATCGTCCTACAAACTTCCCTCATCGAGTCAGCCGCCTCAGCCGCGCTGTGCGACTTCCCTTTCCCAGCGGCGATCCGCTTTCCAGCATGCAATTTCATCCCGCGCTTTTGTCAGCCTCTATGCCGCAATGGCACAATGGTTAGTTTCCGCCGCGGGCGGAACCTGAGGAGCCCCACGTCTCTATGGTTTCGACATCTGCTTCTGACGCCAACTGGCTGGACCGTCTCACCCCTGGCCGCGTTCATCGCAATCTCTCTGCCTCGCAACTGGTCGCCGTCTCGCTGGCTCACGGAGAATCCAAACTGGCCGCCAACGGCGCGCTGGTCGCCTACACCGGCTCCCGTACCGGCCGATCCCCCCGGGATAAGTTCACCGTCCAGGACGACCGCACGCGCGACAAGGTGAACTGGGGCCGCGTCAACCAGCCGTTTGAGGCCGCGAAGTTCGACGCCCTGCTGGAGCGGGTCGTCGCCTACCTGGCGGATCGCGACGTGTATGTGCAGGACCTGTTTGGCGGCGCGGACCCAGCCTATCGCCTGCCGGTGCAGATTGCCTCGGAGTACGCCTGGCACTCCCTGTTTGTGCGGCAGTTATTTTTGCGGCCCAGCGCGGAAGAGCTGAAGACGCACAAACCCGAGTTCACCGTGATTGCCGCGCCGGAGTTTGAAGCAGTTCCCGAGCGCGACGGCACCCGCTCCTCCACCTTCATTCTGGTCAACTTCACCCGGAAGATTGTCCTGATCGGCGGCACCAAATACGCCGGCGAGATGAAAAAGTGCATCTTCGGCGTGCTGAACTTTCTGCTGCCGGAGCAGGATGTGCTGCCCATGCACTGCTCCGCCAACGTGGGAGCCGACGGCGTCTCGGCGCTGTTCTTCGGGCTCTCCGGCACCGGCAAAACGACACTCTCGGCCGACCCGGAGCGCCGCCTGATCGGCGATGACGAGCACGGCTGGAGTGCGAAGGGCATCTTCAACTTTGAAGGCGGCTGCTATGCCAAGTGCGTAGACCTGACGGAAGAAAAAGAGCCGCAGATCTACCACGCCATCCGCTTCGGTTCGGTGCTGGAAAATGTCGTTCTGGACCCCGCAACCTGCGAGCCTGACTACCGCGACACGCGCTTTACTGAAAACACGCGCGCGGCGTACCCGATCGACTACATCGACAATGCGCTGATTCCGAGCATCGGCGGTCATCCGAAAAACGTTCTGTTTCTCGCGGCGGATGCCTTTGGCGTTCTGCCGCCCATCTCCCGGCTGACCCCGGAACAGGCCATGTATCACTTCCTTTCCGGCTACACGGCCAAGCTGGCCGGCACAGAGGCCGGCCTGGGCAGTGAGCCGGTGCCGGACTTTTCCACCTGCTTTGGCGGCCCGTTTATGCCGCTGCCGCCGAAGGTTTATGCGCAGATGCTGGGCGAGCGTCTGCGGCAGCACAATGCCCAGTGCTGGCTGGTCAACACCGGCTGGACCGGCGGCCCCTACGGCGTAGGCCACCGCATGAGCCTGCCGCACACCCGCGCCATGGTGCACGCGGTGCTCGACGGCCGTCTGGCGCAGGTGGAATTTGTCACGGAACCATCCTTTGGCTTTTCGATTCCGACCTCCTGCCCCGGTGTTCCGGCGGAGGTGCTGAACCCGCGCAGCGTCTGGAAAGACGCGGCGGCCTATGACGCGCAGGCGGCGATGCTTGCCGGAAAATTCCGCGAAAACTTTGAGAAGTTCGACGTTCCGGAGGCGATCCGCAACGCCGGCCCAAAGGCACAGAAGCGGTAGAGGTTCGGCATGTTTGCGCGCACATTGGCGGTGGAATATCTCGACGAGGCTGGCGCGGCGCATCCGTGCCTGCTCCGCTGGATTGACTCCTTCGCCATGCGCAACTTTACGAATGATGCCGTCTTTGACGACACGCTGCCGCTGGCGGAGGGCCGCATGGAGGCTGGATTCCGCGTCCCCCTCGACAAACTTGAAAGCGCCATGCAGGACTGGTTCCGGCGCAAAAGCTATCTGAAACCCGGTGAGCATCTGCGCATCGCAGAGATTCCGCGCGGACACTAGCGCGGGTTAGCGGACAGACGGAAACTGCTACAATCCGCGCAGGCCTCCCGGTTTCATAACCTCGCCGCACCCCCGAAAACAACCATGTATCGAAGCCATCGCCAGATCCTTTTGTCGCACGTTGCCGCGGTGCTGCGCGAGCAGTTCGGCGTTACGCTGCCCCAGATTGCGATTGAAGAACCGCCCAACGTTGCCCTTGGCGACTATGCGCTCCCGCTCGCCTTTGAGCTGGCACGGACGCTGCGCCGCGCGCCGCGCAAGATCGCGGAAGAAGTGGTCGCGGCGTTGGGGACGGTTCCGGGCTTTGCCGGATTTGAGGTGGCCGGAGCCGGATACATTAACGCGCGTCTGGATCGTGCGGCAGCGGCGTGCAACTTTGCTGCGGCCGAAGAACCGATTTCCCTTGAACTGGGCCGCGTGCTGGTAGAGCACACCAGCATCAACCCCAACAAGGCCGCGCACATCGGCCATCTGCGCAACGCGATTCTCGGCGACACGCTGGTGCGCATGCTGCGCACAGCCGGCGCCGAAACCGGCGTGCAGAATTACATCGACAACACCGGCGTGCAGGTAGCGGACATCGCAGTCGCGCTGATGCATCTGCAACAGATGGACCTCGCCGGTGTCGAGCGCTGGATGCAGGAGCTGGCGACACGCGGCGAGCGCATCGACTACGCCTGCTGGGACCTGTATGCGGCGGTATCGCAGTGGTACGAAGCCGACGAGCAGCAAAAGGCAGCGCGGCGCCAGATGCGGCTGGATACGCTGCACGCCATTGAACAGGGCGAGAATGAAACGGCTGCCATCGCGGATCGCATCGCCACGGCCGTCCTGCGCCGCCATCTCGAAACCATGCTGCGGCTGGGGATTGTCTACGATTTTCTGCCGCGTGAAAGCGAAATCCTGCACCTGCATTTCTGGGACGCAGCCTTTCGTCTGATGCAGGAGACCGGCGTCATCTATCGCGAGACCGAGGGCAAAAATTCCGGCTGCTGGGTGATGCGCCGCGCTGGAACCACCGGCCCGCAGGGCGATGGGCCCGATGAAGAAGCCAAGATCATCGTCCGCTCCAACGGCACAGTGACGTACGTTGGCAAGGACATTGCGTACCACCTGTGGAAATTCAACCGGCTGGGGCTGGACTTCGGGTATGCCCGCTTCCACCGCTACCCGGACGGGCATGAGTGCTGGATCTCCACCACAAAGGGCGAAGAACCGCATCCGTTATTTGGCCACGCCCACTCGATCTACAACGTCATCGATTCGCGCCAGGCAGACCCGCAAAACAATGTGATTGAAGCGCTGAAAGGCATGGGCCTTGCAGACGCCGCGCAGAACTATCACCACTTTTCCTATGAGATGGTAGCGCTCACGCCGCGCTGCGCCAAAGAGCTGGGCTACACCGTGGCGCCGGAAGATGAAGCGCGCCCGTACATTGAGGTCTCTGGACGCAAGGGCTTCGGCGTCAAGGCGGACGATCTGATCGATAAGCTGATCGCGGCCGCGCTTGCGCAGGTGGAAGCCCGCCAGCCCGAGCGGGCGGCAGCCGAGCGGGAAGCCATCGCCCGCACTATTGCGATTGGAGCGCTGCGCTACTACATGCTGCGCTACACGCGGAACGCCGTCATTGCCTTCGATTTTCACGAAGCGCTGAGCTTTGAAGGCGAGACCGGCCCCTACACGCAATACGCCGCTGTCCGCGCTGCCAACATTTTTCGCAAAGCCGGGACCACCCCGGAAGCGGCGCTGGCAGCCTTTGCCGGTCTGGACGCGGCACAGTGGTTCTCCGGCGCGGATGGCGACGAGTTGTGGGCATTGTGGCTGCTGGCCGGCAAGTCGGCGCTGGTGCTGGAGCGCGCCATTGAAACGACGGAGCCGGCTTATCTCGCGCGACATGCCTTCCAGCTGGCGCAGCAGTTCAGCAACTTCTACCACCGGCACCATATCCTGACGGAAGCCGATCCCGCGCGGAAAACGGTGTTGCTGGCGACAGCCGCCATCGCGCGGCGGGAGCTGATCCGTGTGCTGCGCTGGCTGGGAATTGACGTGCCGGACGCCATGTAGATTGTCTCGCTGTCATTCCCGCAGGGAATCTGCTTTTCCTCGCTGGCGCTTTGCGCCGAAACCTTTTCCTACCGCATCTACGTTTGGCAGGAGAACTTTGCGCCATGGCCGCCTGCAAGCACCTTGTAAACATCCATCCCGTTCCTCCCAAAACGCCGCAGGGCTGCGAGGAGTGCCTGAAATCCGGCGACTCCTGGGTGCATCTGCGGCTGTGCCTGACCTGCGGCCATGTCGGCTGCTGCGACTCCTCAAAAAACCGCCACGCCACCAAACATTTTCACGAGACAAAGCACCCCGTCATGCGCTCCTTTGAACCGGGCGAAGCCTGGGGCTGGTGCTATGTGGATGAGCAGATGCTGAAGCTCCCCCGCGAAGCATTTTCCTAGCCCGGTCTTCTACACTGGAAGCATGATTCCTACGCTTGAGTGGACCGATGCCGGAGTGCGCTTTCTCGACCAGACAAAGCTGCCCGTTGAAGAGACCTACGTGCTGGCGCGCGATTACCGCGATGTCGCTGAGGTTATTCGCACCATGGTCGTGCGTGGCGCGCCGGTCCTTGGGGTCAGCGCGGGCATGGGCGTTGCGCTGGGTGTGCTGCGCAGCCCTGCCCGCACGCCTGCGGAGCTTCACGCCGAACTGAACACTATCTGCGACACGCTCGCCGCCACGCGGCCCACGGCTGTGAATCTGTTCTGGGGCATTCAGCGGGTGCGCACACTGGTGGAAACCATGCTGCAGCAGCCCGGCGTCTCCCTCGACGCTGTCCGCCAGGCAGCGGTGACCGAAGCGCGCCGCATGTATGACGAAGACATTGCCGCCTGCCGCACGATGGGGCGGTTTGGCGCAGACCTGATGCCCAAAAATGGCGGCGTGCTGACACACTGCAACGCCGGGGCGCTGGCAACCTGCGGTTACGGGAGCGCGCTGGGCGTCATCCGGGCCGCGGTGGAGAGCGGGAGCACCCTGCACGTTTACGCCGATGAGACGCGGCCGTTTCTGCAGGGCGCGCGGCTCACCGCCTGGGAGCTGCTGCATGATGGGATTCCCACGACGGTGCTCTGCGACAACATGGCCGCCAGCCAGATGCGCGCGGGCAAGATTCAGGCCGTTATTGTGGGCGCTGACCGCATCGCCGCCAATGGCGACGTGGCCAACAAGATCGGCACCTACGGTGTCGCCGTGCTGGCGAAGGAGCATGGCATTCCGTTCTATGTCGCGGCTCCCTGGGCCACCATCGATATGGCAACCCCGACCGGCGAGCAGATTCCGATTGAAGAGCGGGCCGCGAGCGAGGTGACCCACTTCAACGGACGCCAGATCACGCCGTCCAACGCGGAGATCGCAAATCCAGCGTTTGACGTGACGCCGGCCAAATATGTGACTGCGATTGTTACAGAACGCGGCGTGCTGCGCGCCCCCTATGAGCGGGCGCTACAGGAAATGGCCGAGCAGACCGGGACAGCGGCCGATACTTTAGCCGCGCGGTAGCGAATTGCTTTACGGAAGCGGTCGCTGGTTTTCGACGGCTAAACGCGCATCACTTTCAAGGCTGAGCTGATTTTCAAAGTGGGCTCTGTCGCAGCCTGCACCTGTTCGACCGTTACGCCGGGGGCAATCTCTTCCAGCAGCAGCCCCTCCGGCGTTACGCGGATGTAAGCAAGCTCAGTAATGATTGTGTCCACCACCTTCAGGCCGGTGATGGGCAGCGTACAGCGGCGCAGAATCTTGGGCTTGCCGTCGCGCGTGGTGTGCTCCATGGCGATGACGACGCGGCGGGCGCTCGCCACTAAATCCATGGCGCCGCCCATCCCCTTCACCATCTTTCCCGGGATCATCCAGTTGGCGAGATTCCCTTCCTCGTCCACTTCCATCGCCCCCAGCACGCTCAGGTCAATATGACCGCCGCGGATCATGGCGAAGGAGTCTGCACTGGAAAAATAGGAGGTGCCGGGCAACTCGCTGACCGTCTCCTTGCCGGCGTTGATCAGGTCAGGATCCTCCTGACCCGGCAACGGATACGGCCCGACGCCCAGCATGCCGTTCTCCGACTGCAGAACCACCTGCATGCCTGCGGGAACATAGTTGGCAATCAGGGTGGGCATGCCAATGCCGAGGTTGACATAGAAGCCGTCCTGCAGCTCCTGCGCCGCGCGCCGCGCGATCTGTTCGGCGGCGCCACTGCGCACTTTCGGTTTTGGTGACATCGTTGCGCCGCGCGGCTGTCCCGCCTCCGCACCCGTTGCATTCGATAGAGTATTCACAGCAGGTTTGCCCCTTGTTTGCTTCTTATCTTCGTTCGCGTCCGCCGTCGCTGCTGCGCGGCAATCTGATGGTTCTGGGCAGCCTGGGCGCATCGTTCCTTATCGCGCGCTTCCCGTTCAACCAGCCGCAACCGGCCATCGTAGTTCCGCTGCTGGTCGCGATTCTTGGCATGGCGGAGACTTTTCGCTGTCTGCGGCGCCAATGGAGCTTCTACCACGGCGCTGTCATGCTGAGTCTGTACATGGATGTCATGGCGCTGGCGATGATTGTATTTCTCGCATTATTTCCCCTTCTGGCGCGCCTCCGTTAGTCCGCTAGGAGGTCCGCAGCGTGCGCCGCTCAATACGCTTCTCATAGTGCCTGCCGACGACCAGCCGCTGCACGTAGATTCCGGGCGTCATCACCATATCCGGATCGATCTCGCCGGGCTCCACCAACTGCTCCACCTCCACAATAGTGACGCGGGCCGCCGTCGCCATCATCGGGCTGAAGTTCCGCGCCGTTTTGCGGTAGACCAGATTACCGAGCCGGTCGGCCTTCCAGGCCTTGATCAGGGCAAAGTCGGCCTTCAGCCAGCGCTCCATCAGGTACTGTTTGCCGTCGAACTCGCGCGATTCCTTGCCCTCCGCCACCACGGTACCGACCCCGGCCGGGGTGAAAAAGGCGGGAATACCGGCTCCGCCGGCGCGGATGCGCTCGGCCAGCGTGCCTTGAGGCACCAGCGTGAGTTGCAGCGTACCGGCCAAAACCTGCTGCTCCAACAGCCGGTTTTCGCCCACATAGCTGCCGGTATGGCCGTCGATCATGCCAGCCTCCAGCATCTTGCCCATGGCAAAGCCGTCAACGCCCATGTTGTTGCTGATGGTCTTCAGGTGTTTCGGGCCGGCGGCAACCAGTGCCTCTATCAAGTTTTCCGGGGTGCCGCACAGCCCGAAGCCGCCAACCATCAGAGTAGCGCCGTCGGGAATGTCGGCAACCGCTTGCTCGGCGCTCGGCCAGACTTTATTCATCGCGTTTGCATTTCCTTGAGAACATTGGAGGATATCGCACGCGGGGGCGAATCGCCACACGGCGCGGACCATCGAGCGGCCGGAGTGACGGAAAAATTCTCCGGAATTTCCTCAGGCATCCGCAACTTTCCGTCCGCATCTTACGTCTTGACTGACGATAGCGGCGATTTTTGCCGGGCAGCCCGTTTCAACCAATCACCACAGCTTCCCGAGCACGGATGGGATCTGCGGCGCCAGGCACGCCAACCCTGGCTTCTCCTAGCAGAAGCCGTTACCGGCGGAGGCTCGCATGAAAGCCACTCTTTCCGCGCTGCTGGCCCTTATGGTGCTGGCGCCCGTATCCGGCTACGCAGCGGAGCAACTGATTCCAGCCGGCACCCTCATCCAGTGCACGGTCACCGATCCTACAATCTCGTCAAAAGCCATCGCGGTCGGGGATCCGGTGCTCTGCCAGATCAGCCACTTCACGCTCTACGGACGTCCAGTACTGCCCTATGGCAGTTATCTGATGGGCGAGTTCAAAGAATATAAAGACCCCGGCCACTTCGTCGGCAGAGGGTGGATGGACCTGGAGTTTGACCGCATCGCCACGCCCAGTGGCGAACTGCCGATCGAAGCCAAGGTGGTGGCGACGCCAAAATATCCCGTGGACCGCAAGGGCAGGATCGACGGCAAAGGACACCCCGTTCGCGATGCCGTCGAGTGGTCCATCCCGATTCTCTGGCCGATCGACGTGCTGAATCTTCCCCGCCGCGGGCCGCGACCGGTACTGAAAGCGGAGTCGCTTCTGACGCTGAAGATGATGGACACGGTCCTGATTCCCGATACAACGGCGAATCCGTACCAGCCATCAACGCCCGGCGCGGGGTCCGGCCCGACGCTGCGGCGGCGCCCGACGAGCAGTGGCGGCGTGCCGGCGGCAACGCAGGTGTCAGCTCCGTTGCGTCCGCTTACCATCCTTGCCACGTATGACGGCTACACCCGGCTGGCGAGACGCTATTGGTTTCAGGGTGGGACGCGGGTGGTGTATGTCGCCCAGAACGGCAATGCCTATTCGTTCCCGATTGAGCATCTGGACCTGAGCAAGACCATTGCGCTGAACCAGGAGCGCGGTGTGAATTTCGTCATCCGCTCGCGCGGGGATTAGCGAACGCAAGCGAAGGACTCTTTCACCAGCAGCCGACCGACGCCCCTATGCATCCGCCAGCAGGCGCACCCAGTGCCCGGGGCAGATCTCGCGCAGTTCGCCTTCGGCCGTGGTCTCTTGAAAGATCTCACGCGCTACCGGCCCGTCTTTCGGCATCTGCAGCGTGGGTACAGCCGCCAGCAAACTGCGCGTATAGGCATGCCGCGGATTAGCAAACAACTCTGCGCAGGGCGCCGTCTCCACGATCTTTCCGCGGCGCATGACGCCCACCCGCTGCGCCACCTGCGCGACCACCGCCAGATCATGCGAGATAAACAGCAGCGCCGCCTGCGACTCTTCCTTGAGCGTGCGCAACAGCTCTAAAATCTGCGCCTGCACCGTTACATCCAGTGCGGTAGTTGGCTCGTCGGCGATCAGCAGACCCGGGCGGTTGATGAGCGCCATGGCGATGACAATGCGTTGCCGTTGACCGCCCGAAAACTGATGCGGGTAGTCGTGATAGCGCCGCGCAGGCTCGGGAATGGCGACTGCGGCCAGCGCCTGCACCGTTTGCTCCCGCACCTCGGTGCGAGACAGTTTGGGGTGGTGGATGCGCAGCGCTTCGGCGACCTGCGCCCCGACGGGCATCACCGGGTTCAGCGCCGTCATCGGTTCCTGAAAGATCATCGCCGCATCGCGGCCGCGGCGCGCCACCATCGTGTCCGCCGGAAGCTGCAGCCAGTCCTCGCCACGAAAGGCAATGCTGCCGGCAACGCTTGCTCGCGGATCCAGAAGCCGCAGGATTGCGTAGGATGTGACCGACTTGCCCGAACCGGACTCGCCCACCAGGGCAAAGGATTCCCCGGGCTCGATGGAAAAGCTCAAATGATCGACGGCGCGATGTACGCCGGCGTCGGAGCGAAAGTCGACCACAAGGTCTTTGACAGCGAGTAGCGGAGGCACGCCACCATCGTAGAGCATTACAGCAATTCCTCCACCCAGGCCTGCGGCGGCCTGGGTGGAACCGATCATCCTTGCCTGCGTGCCGTGCGGGCGCGCATCACTCCGCCGGAGGGTTGCCGGAGGCTGGCAGGGAGATCGAGCTTTGATTCGCCAGCGCCGTCGCCAGAGAGAATCCCGGCCCGGTGCTGGGCGTCAAAAACGGAGTGAGCGCGGCTACGGCGGAGTTTGGCCCGTTGTAGATGGACATGATTCCATCCAGTTGCTCATAGGCCAGATTGTTCGCCGGGTTTTCGTTGCCGATCACGCGGCCCAGAACGCGATGTTCCGCCTCAATGCCCAGGATCGATGCGCCAACCTTGGTGAAATATTCGTAGTCGTCGGCCGTAAAGCGGCGATCCGCACCAGAGAGCTGACCGGCGCGTGCGAGCGCTGCTTTATAGGAAAATTCCTGAATCAAGTTCAGGTATGCGCCAATAAAGGCATTTTCGAGCGCGTTCAGAATTCCGAGAAACGCTGGCAGCGTATTGAACGTGCCATTGGGAAAATAGAACGTCTGATAGGGATCAGCCGCTGGACCGGAGAGTCCCAGACCGGTGCGGAAAAGATCGGCGTGGCTGATCTCTTCAGTCAGCGCAGCGCGCAGATAATCCACGTTGCCTGCGTTTCCGCTGGCAGAAGGATGCGTTGCAGAACCGCCGGGTCCGGCGAGGTTCCGATCCTGGATCACCGAGCCAACCAGACCGTTGTAATAAAACGTCGTCGCCAGATCTTCAGCGATCAGAAAAGCGGTGAAAATCTCCGCTGTCGTGTCCTGCTGCTGGTAGGAGTTGACCTGCGGCGCGGCTGCGGCAGCGGATGCCGGGCGGCTGGTGAGCAGTACACCGGATGCTGCTGCGCCGATGCCGAGCAGACTTGCCTTCCGCATGAAATTCCGGCGGTCAACGGTGGCGTTGCTGATGACTTCAAGTGGCGATGGAGTATGAGTGGGCTTCATTGGGAGTGTTCCTCAGGAAACGGTTGGTCGAGTGAGTGAACAACTCGTCGCAGAGCGGGGGAAGCGGGGCGGCGGGTCGCGGAATGGAACTTCGCTGACCAGAGAACGGCCGGCTTCGTCTTGCGGATTGCGCTTTTTTTGAAAAGGCGATGAAAGCGGAGACGAAACTCCGAGGGCAGCAAAAACACGGCGCAGACCCCGGAATGCTTCTCCGGAATCCGCGCCGCGCGTTGGGTTGGTGTTTTGCCGGCGGATCGAAACCTGGACTACTCCGCCGAAGGAATCGAGCCGGTAACATTTGCCGCCACCGATGCGGTGACCACCGAGGAGAAGCTCGCCTGGGCGGCAACCGAGGGCACGGAGAAGGGGTTGGTGCCGGCCGTGATGAACGGCGCCAAGGCGCCCGCGGCGGTTGAGTTGCTGTCCCCACTGACACTGGTGATCAGTCCGGTCAGGCTCGCATCCCCTTCATAGTTAAGGTTGTTGGCTGGGATAACGTTGATGTTGGCGTACATGGGCGATGCCAGGGTAACGGCTGGGATGGCCCGCACCAAAGCGCGGTGCTCGGATTCCACGCCCATGATGGACGCCGCCACCTTGGCATAGAGAATCAGATCGGCCTGCGTCAGGTTCTGTCCACTGGAGGCCGGATTCGCCTGCGTGGCGCTGAAATTGTTATATCCGGCAGCCATGGAAGCAAACTCTTCGACCGCGGTCATATAAGCGCCCACAAACGCTGTCTCCAGCGCCAGCAGAATTGGCACAAAACCTGACAGCGAAGAGAATGTGCCGTTGGGGTAGTAGAAGGTCTGCGGAACTCCGGCGCCGGCATCCCCACTGCCATTGGTCGGCAGGCCCAGCAGCGATCGCAGCAATTGCGCATGAGCCACTTCTTCCAGCAGCGCACCCTGCAGATAGGCCACGTTGATGGCGTTGCCGTTGGCCGCGACACTGGTCGCGGATCCACCCGAACCAGCCAGGTTGGGGTCCGTAATGACCGCCTGGGTCGACAGTGCCGTGTAATAGGTGGTGATCGCCAGGCTCTCCGCGATGAGCGCGGCGGTCAGAATGTTGCCCGCTGTATCCGTGGAGGCGGCCGCCGAAACGGTCTTCATCATTGAGGAGGAACCGCCACATCCATTAATGATGGCTGTGGTTGCAGCGCCCAGCCCGAACATCGCGGTGCCGGTCATAAAGGAGCGGCGATTCAGCCCTCCGCCCATTCCAAATTTCTCAATCAGCTTCTCAGTGCTCATGCGGTCTCCTGGCGTGCGGCCCCGTGTGGTTGCGGGCAAGCAGCAAATCGTCGTTCGCTAAGGGTACGGGCGAACGGGAGGATTGGATTTGCGGAGCAACGAGATTCGAAAAAAATTTCTTTGACGGCTCGGCGAATCGCTGGGGCGAAAGACCATCTGGTGGGCCCGGAGGGATTTGAACCCCCAACCAAAGGATTATGAGTCCTCTGCTCTAACCGTTGAGCTACAGGCCCGCACGCGCGTGATGAGAAGATCGCAACGTAAAACGATTTTAACCGCCAGGGAGGGTGCTCTTGGTTTCGGTCGATCGCCTCGCTGCGCGTCGCCGTGAATCTCCCTCGCGTCTGACGGTGCGTGTGCGTCGGGGAACCCATCGGGCAAATGGATGCTTGATGCCGTCGTTGTAAAATTCGGGAGACCATCCATTTCGGAACTATGCGGCTGTCGGAAGCAACATTTCGATTTTTTGTAACGATCGTCATGTCGCTGGTAGCGAGCACGGCTCCCGCAGTAGCGCAGACCGGCTCGAGTGTTCCCGCTTCCGCCATGGTCCCTGCCCGCTTCGAAGATGTAACCACCGCGGCCGGCGTCCACTTCCTGAACCGCGCCTCCCATACAGAGAAAAAGTATCTTATCGAGACGATGGGATCCGGCGTGGCACTGTTCGATTACAACAACGACGGGCGGTTGGATATCTTCGCGGTGAATGGAGCGCCCATTGTCGCTCCCATGGCAAAAGGGTCCGTCCCGCAGAAGACAGGTCCGGAATACTGGAATCGCCTGTACCGCAACAATGGAGATGGCACGTTTACTGATGTTACCGCGCAGGCGGGCCTGGCCGGTGTTGGATACGGAATGGGCGTTGCCGCCGCCGATTACGACAATGATGGCAACGAAGATCTTTATGTAACGGCATATGGCGGGAACCGGTTGTATCACAACAATGGCGACGGAACATTTACGGATGTAACCCGCAAGGCCGGCGTAGGTGGGGCGGGATGGTCAACCTCCGCAGCATGGGTGGATCTCGATAACGACGGGTACCTCGACCTGGTCGTGCTTCGCTATGTCCAGTGGGACTGGAACGATGTCTGGTGTGGCGAACGGCGTCCCGGCTACCGCGCCTATTGCCACCCGGACCTTTTCCGACCGCTGTCCATGCTGGTGTATCACAACAACGGCAATGGCACGTTCACTGAGGAAGCACACCAACTGGGTCTAGACAAGCCCGGCAAGGGTCTTGGCATTGCCATTGCCGATTATGACCGTGATGGCCACATCGATCTGTTTGTTGCCAATGACTCCATGGAGGAGTTTCTCTACCACAATAAAGGCAACGGCACCTTTGAAGAGGTCGGGCTCCAGACAGAGGTAGCTGTAGATAACGATGGCAGTACCTATGCCGGGATGGGCGTCGATTTTGCCGACTATAACAATGACGGATGGCCCGATCTGATCGACACGGATCTGGCGAACCAGAAGTATGCGTTATACCGCAATAACCGCGACGGGACTTTCAGTTACGCCAGCTATCCAACCGGCGTAGCTGCGATGACCTTCTTCGATTCCGGTTGGGGTGTCCGCTTTGCCGATTATGACAATGATGGCTGGAAGGATATTCTCGCCGCACAGGGACACGACCTGGACAATGTCTCGCTAACCTCAGCCCAGGTTCATTATCGGGAGCCGTTTATGACGGCGCGTAATCTTGGCGGAAAAAGTTTCATCAATGTGGGCTCTGTCTCGGGTCCGCTCTACCAGCAGCGCTGGGTCGGCAGAGGCCTGGCCACTGGTGACATCAATAATGATGGCCGGATCGATGCGGTGCTCTCTGAAAACGATGGCCCGTTGCATATTCTTATCAACCGCACGGCCACCGGCAATCATTGGCTGGGGGTCCGGCTCATTGGCCACAGGAGCAATCGGGATGGAATCGGTGCGGTTATCAAGGTCACAACTTCATCGGGATCGCAGTGGCAGACCGTCACCACAGCGTCCAGCTATCTATCGTCCAGCGATCCCCGGGCACACTTTGGACTCGGGAAAGACCCTTCAGTGAATACCTTGCAGATCCGCTGGCCGAGTGGCACCGTTCAAGTTCTGCATAACGTTGCCGGAGACCACTACGTAACCATCGACGAACCAGTCACGGGGAAAAAGCTCTGGTAGCACAGGATACCGGCGACTTCCAAGAGCCAACTTTCTGACAAACGCAGCAGGACGCTTCCCTTTACGACAGGGGAGTAGTTGGGCTGACCCATCTTTGCCAGGGCGCAGTGAGTTACCCAGATGAGACCCCTGCGGCTTGCCGCACCCAGCTTCAACATGAGTGCGGAGACAGCGGCCAAGCGGGTCCGCCGCTATCGCGAGCACGGCGTGGGTGGGTTGCGCGACCACAGCTCACGTCCGGCCCGCCTGCGGCAGCTGACTTGGCCGGATCTCGCTGCGCAGGGGGAATCGTTGCCCATGCAAGCACAGCTGCAAATCCAAATGACGAACGGCCGCCGAAGTTTGGCTATTCTGGATCAGGCCATGGCTCGCGCGCTGATCCTCGCGGTTCTTCTGGTGTGCCCCTTCGCCCTGGCACTGCAGCCCACCATGCCCCTTGGCCAGTACGCGCGGCAAACCTGGGTCATGGAGAGTGGCCTGCCGCAAAACTCCGTCCAGGCGCTGTTGCAAACCAGTGATGGCTTTCTCTGGATCGGCACGGGGGACGGGCTTGCCCGCTTCGACGGCATCCAGTTCATCATCTTCGACCGCAACTCTCATCCCAATCTGCCCAACAGCGATATCCGCTGCCTGTTCCAGGCGACGGACGGCGCGCTTTGGATCGGCACCTCCGGGGGTCTGGCCCGCTGGAAAAATGGGCACATGCAGACCTTCACTCGACGGGACGGGCTGCCCGGAGATGTCATTCGCTCTGTGTCTCAGGCGGCCGATGGAGGCCTTTGGGTTTCCACCGACCTTGGCTTGGCGAGCCGCGAAAACAACCGATTCCGCGCGCTGCAACCGGGTCAGGCGTTGCCTCCCGGCGCCGCTCCGAGCAGTCAGGAGACTGGACCAGTCTTCAACCTGCGAATGCCCGATGGCGTGCGCGTGACGGCGAATGGAAGCGCCGTTCATTTTCAGGCTGCGGGTTCGGAGGGGCCCCCTGCAGCGTCTCTGGCCGCGGGAAAAGAGCTGCCCGGCAACCGTATCCAAACTGTGTATGCGGATCGCGAGGGAATGCTCTGGATCGGCACCAATGCCGGGCTGGTGCGCTGGACGCAGGGCCGGCTGCAGCACTTCCCCGTAACCGATGAGCTCGCCAACGCCTCCGTTCTGAGTGTGCTGGAAGACCGCGAAGGGGATCTATGGATTGGCACGGAGAATGACGGACTGCACATTCTGCGCGACCGCCGCTTTACGGTATTCAACGCGCGCGACGGATTGTCCTCGGATGCGGCGACGGCCGTTGCGGCCGATACCGACGGCACCGTTTGGGTGGGCACGCAGCAGAATGGTCTGAATGCTCTCCATCTTCGCGGCAACGACAAATTGGCGGTGAACGGCTGGTCCGTGAGCCGTGGTCTCATTAGCGACATCATTCTTTCGCTCGCTCCGGGTACAAACGGTGGCGTGTGGATCGGCACTCCCGACGGCGTAAATCGACTGGACGCCGGACACCTGTCGACCATCACCTCAGCGGACGGTCTTCCCGACGACTTCATCCGCTCATTATTTGTCGATGCGGACGGATCGTTGTGGCTCGGTACGCGACGCGGTCTGGCACATTGGCTGCATCCCGCAAGCTGGGATAAAAATGCGCCGGCGCAGATTGTGACTTACACGCACGCGAACGGCTTGGGTAGCGATCTGGTGGGCGCCATTGCCCGCGATGCGCGCGGCGATCTATGGATTGCGACGCTCGCCGGACTGTCGCGGCTGCACGCAGGCAGCATAGAAAACTTCACCACCGCCGATGGCCTCTCCAGTAATGTGGTGACAACCTTGCTGCCCGAAGCGGACGGCACGCTGCTCATCGGCACGGACGGCCACGGCTGGGACGTCTGGGACGGCCGACGATTTTCCGCTGCCGGAGGCGACGTGCTGCGACAGGCGGCCATCCGCGCCATCCTGGACGACGGCGTGGGGCATCTCTGGTTCGCCACCGACAGCGGGATTGCTCGCTGCCGGTACGTTGCCGCCAGCCACACCTGCGCGCAATGGCTGCAGTTCGGCACGGCGGACGGACTGCCCAGCCGCGAAACATCGGCGAGTCACCCGTCCGCCTGGCGAGCACACGACGGGCATCTGTGGTTCGCCACTCCCAAAGGTCTTGTGGAGGTGGATCCGGCACACTTCGCCGTCAATACCCTGCCGCCACCGGTGGTGATCGAGCGCATCTCTGTGGACGACTCCGAGTTGTCAAAGCAACCCGGCACAGCTCTGACCATTCCCGCCGGCCACGTGCGGTTTCAATTTGATTACGCGGGTCTGAGCTTTGTGGCGCCGCAAAAGGTCCGCTATCGGTACATCCTCGAAGGTTTTGATCGCAAATGGACGAACGCGGGCGCGCGGCGCGCAGCCTACTACACAAACATTCCGCCCGGCCGATACACCTTTCGCGTTCAAGCGGCCAATAACGATGGCGTCTGGAATACAACCGGCGCTTCCCTGCCCTTTACGCTCGAGCCGCGCTTCTTCCAGACAGTGTGGTTTTACGCGCTGTTGCTGGTCGCGCTGGCAGCGTTCATCGTTGTGCTGGTGCAGGCCCGGCTGCGCCTGGCACGCAGGGAATTCAAAGCGGTGCTGGGCGAGCGCAACCGTATTGCGCGCGAGATCCACGACACATTGGCGCAGGGTTACGCGGGCATCTCCGTGCAGCTGGAGGTATTGGCGGAGCTGCTTCGCATGCGGCGAGTGGATGCCGCGGTTGCGCATTTGAATCAGGCACGCATCCACGTGCGCGAAGGACTCGACGAGGCCCGCCAGTCAATCTGGGCGTTACGGACCCACGACAGCGGCGATGACACGCTGCCGGCAAAGCTGCGGCGCGCTGTGGAGAAAGCTGGTGGCGACGGGGTCGTTGCAGAATTTCGCCTCTTCGGAACGTATCGGCGACTGCCGGTCGCAATGGAGCGCGAATTGCTTCGAGTGGCGCAGGAGGCAATGCATAATGTGAGCAAGCATGCAGCCGCCCAGCATATGTGGGTAGAACTTCTTTATGCGCCGGAGTCGATCACTCTTGAAGTTCGGGATGATGGCCAAGGAGGCGCAGAAGATCCGCTACCGGCCGCTGCTTCCGGCCATTTTGGCCTGATGGGCATGCGAGAACGTGCGGCTGCCATCGGCGGGGCGCTGCAGGTAGAAAGCAAACCCGGCGCGGGGACTACCATTCGTCTGAAGGCTCCCACGCCGGCGGAGCCACGCGGGAAAGCAGGAACATCATGAGTTCGGAAGCCATTCGAGTTCTGGTCGTCGAGGACCACGCCGTGGTCCGCCAAGGGCTGGTCGCACTGTTGAACGTGGTTGAGGGGCTTGAGGTAGTAGGCGAGGCCGCGGACGGCCAGGAGGCAATGGCGCAATTTCGCAAACACCGTCCCGCGGTGACGCTCATCGACCTGCGCCTGCCCAAAGGCAGCGGCGTTGAAGTCATCCGGCAGTTGCGGGCGGAGGACCCGAGCGCGCGGTTTATTGTGCTGACCACCTATGACGGCGATGAAGATATCTATCGCGCCCTGAAGGCTGGCGCCAAAGCCTATCTGCTGAAAGGGATGACGACCGACGATCTGGTGACGGCTATCCGCGCCGTCCATAGCGGAAAATCACATATCCCCAAGGTGATTGCGGAGCGCCTGGCAGAGCGTGTCGGCGTTGAAGATCTGACGCAGCGCGAGCTCGGTGTGCTGGAGCAAATTGTGAGCGGCAAAAGCAACAAGGAGATCGCGGCCACGCTCTATATCTCAGAAGCCACCGTCAAGACGCATGTCAATAATCTCCTGAGCAAACTCGGCGTCGAGGACCGCACACACGCCGCTATGGCGGCCATCCGCCGCGGCCTCGTTTCTCTCGACGAATTCGGAAAGCATACCCAATGAGACTTCGCCTCGCTGTAGTGGTCAGCTTGCTGCTGCTCATCCTGCCGCTATCTCCGGCCCGCGCGCAACGGTCCTCGTGGCGGCAGGCGACAGATGTTGAGCTGGCCGCCGCACTGCCAACCCGCGCGCAGGTTCAGGGCGAGCGCATCGAGACGGAGATGCGCACAGCTTCGGGAATCATCAATAATCGCGGCCAGGTAATCGCCGGCGTCGTGCTCATCACCGCCGGCTACTCTGCCGACGGGAAATATTCGCATTTCCTCAAAGTGCAGGTTCCCATTCGCCTGGGCGGCGTCGTGCTCCAAGCCGGCGATTATGCCTTCGGCTGGACGCGATCCCCGGAGACCGACACACTGCAGATCCATCTTCACGAGGCTGTCACGGGTGTGCTGGTGGGCACGACCGCGGCACATCGCATCCAGGGGCACGTCCGTATTGCGAGCCTGCGTATCTGGCCGCCGGATCAGAAATCCATTCTGCAGATTGGCAGATTCCAGGTTCCCTACGAAATCCTGAAGTCTGAATAAGCCGCGGCGCGGCTGTAGCCGAACGCTCCTGCGCGTCGCGCGGGCTCCTGCACCGCCTCTGACGAGCCAACAGCTTTTTTCAATCTCCCTCCATCTTTGGATGTAGTGCAATATCCATCATTTACCGGGCGCGAAGGGATAGCCGTGCCTGCTACTGTTGCTTTGTCGCGGTAAATGAGAAGCGGCCCATAAGAAACAAAGGCCGCTGACGGGAGTCGAGCCCTTGTAGATTCCGCAAAAACGTTTAGACGGCTAATTCAACGCCAGATGTGCTGGGACTTCACTTCAGCAATCGCAAAAAGCGCGGAAGCCGCAAAAGATTCTGCCTCGGCGAGGGATGCAAATTTGCCCCTCGCCATATTTTTTGTTCTCGAATGCAAGGAAGTGAATCCCACGCAGATCCCCGCGCTCCCTTGAAGTGGTTCAGTATTCTGTGAGGAATCCAGGATACGAATCGCCCTTGTTCGATTGCGGCGACGCAGGCCGCAAAACGAGCGACGCCGGGGTGGCTTCGCTCGCTCCTACGGCCCGCTTACCTCGACATCCAGTGATACACAAACTCCGCGAAGCCGAACTGCATCGTGCGATCTGTGGGATAGATTGCAGCTACCACGGACTTGCCCTGCACATACCCATAGTAAAAATTCAGATTGATATTTTTGGTAGTTCGCCAGTCAGCGCTGATATCCGCTACGTTTGCGAAGGAGGTAAGTCCGTTACCGGGACGGCCCACATAGCCGAACACCTTGTTATCAAAAGCCCCGCCACCTTGATACCAGAGGTCATGGCCCGACGTGAGCTGCAGCCAGTGCAGATCAGACCGCACCGCAACCCTGCCCACCGGGTGGTCGATCAACTGGACAAAGCTGTCCGTGTTGTTCATCAGGTTATAGAAAGGTACGCGCGCATAGAGCCGCGGCGTGGGCAGCAGCTGAAAAAACGTGCTGTGTGTATTGTTGTTTGGGTTGTTGTCGCCCGTGGACCGGAACCAGCCACCGCGCAGCCAGGGCGCCGTTCGAACCTTTAGCTGATAGCCGCCTTCCAGCGCGGCTGCGCCTGAGCTTTGCCCCTGCGTCCCCCATCGTCCGTTTTGCAGTACACCCCAGAATAAAAAGTCGAATTGCCCCGGGCCGCCGGGGATGACGGTTGTAATGTTGCCGCCATAGGTTCCGATGCGAATATTCGTGTGGTCCGCGGAGCGCACCGGCAGCGGCCGATTATCTGTCTTCACCACTCCAGTGCGCCCGTCGTGATAGCCGATCGCAAAAGCCCGCCATAGCACCCGCTGGTGTGCCTGCGAATGCGTGAGTGCCAGGTATTGCACATCCACATTCAACTCAGGATTACCGTTCATGTTGAAGACGCCTTGGTCCGAGCGGGCGGCCAGCGCCGTCACGTTCCAGGTCCCGGCATTCCAATACCCGTCGACCGCATCCAGGCTGCGCTGCGCGGCACTGAATCCAAAGTTGCTGATCAGGCGGCTGGAGACCCGGTTCGTCTGCAGCCACGCCAGCGTGGCGTTCGCCGGACGAGTCTCAGCACCATCGAAAAATTCATAGCGGCCAACACGCAGCGCCTTGCCCGCTCCGTCATAGCGGATGAACCCTTGCTTCAGAAATGCAGCGGCCGGCCAGTTATTATTCCCGTTGGCCGCATAATACGTGCCGCCAAGCCCCAACTGCCCCTGCGCGGGATTGGAGGAGACCGCATCGCTGGGTGCGTCCAGAACTGAAGGCTGCGACAACTCAAGTTCCCAGTCCCAATGCTGGAGCTTCTGCGCAACACCAAGCCGCAGAAGCGACTCACCGTATCCATTGGTTGAGGCGTATGGGGGCGCTGCAAACCACTGCCACGCGTCCACGCGGGTGCGGTCGTAGATCAGCACTTTGACGCGATGCGCAGCAGTCGTCTGCGCGTTGACAGGAGAACCTGGAGCGAGCAACGTCGCCAGGGCTGAGAAAAAGGAGACAGACAGCGTAAGGATGCGGCCTGGGCGGCGCACGCCCATCCAGAACATTTGCATTCGGGTGGTGAACCTCCGGAAATGGTGGAGCAGACGGCTTGATTCTGTTGCTCCGCGTGTTCCGGACGGTCGCGGAGACACCCTCGACGCCAGAATGCATGTGGAATCCTTCACGGAGCAGCGCTGCCGATTCTACCGGCTCACTGTCGCGCTTTCATGCACGGTTCGATGGAGGTTTCCTTCAATCTTCCGATGGAGAACATCGGAACGATTGCTGCGCAGCTCGGCACGCAGAAGCAAAGAAGCGAGCGCGATCTTATGCGCGAACATCGACGGTCGGATGCCATTGCCAACAGGGGCAGACGCACCGCACTCCGCCAGAGCCGTTGCCGCGATTGCAGAATGCGAGGTGCCCTGGAACTTGGCGTTATATCTTGGTTGCCAAATGTCACCTCTCACGCCCCGCGCATGAATCAGAGGCGTAGCTTGCAGGGCATCCCTTCCGCTTATCAGGGAATTGACCGAGCTGCACCTGCGCAAAACATTTGCTGTGCCCCTATCAAATTTTTGAAGATCTCCTGGAAGCAATTCGCAGCCGGTGATTGACCAACGGCCGGCCGGCACGTCCAATCAAAACAGGCCAGCTGGGGCGGTGTTCTGCATCCCAGCAAATCTACGGGGAGACAATGAATGTCAGATTCGCCGACCATCGTGCCGGACTGCAGTTGGAACACCTTCTCTGGATTTCAAAAACAGGGGCTCCGCACTTTTTTGCAGCGGACAGCCCGTGTAACAGCGGCTCTTCTGCTTGCCATGACGGCAGGTCATGGTCTGGCGCAGACACGGTATGGTATTGATCCGTCTGCAAGTCAGGTGCAGTTTGTTCTCCAGGGGATACATACCGTGCACGGTCATTTCTCGGTCAGCAGCGGAGACGTCACCTTCGATCGGACAACCGGCGCCATGAGCGGCAGCATAGCAATTGCAGCGGCCAGCGGAGACAGCGGGGACTCCCTACGCGATAAGAGAATGGACAAGGAAGAATTAAAGGTAAAGAAATTTCCCGTGGTCACGTTTGCTCCGGCGATGTTCACAGGATCGCTGGCGCAGGCTGGCTCCTCCACCATTCAGGTGGAGGGGACACTTACCCTGCTTGGAACACCGCATCCCATCACCCTGCCAATGACCGTCGAGATTCAGGGAACGAATTGCACCGCCAGAGGAACCTTCCAGGTCCCGTACGTCGAATGGGGGCTGAAAGATCCGAGTAATTTTCTGATGCACATGGAGAAACAGGTCACAATCAATCTTGACTTCAAGGGCACTCTCTCCAGGTAGCCTAATCGCCTCGCAGTCCGCGATCACTCCGTCTGCGCCGTCAGGTTGGCCAGCAGCGCATCCAGCGCGGAAGTCTGCCGCGTCGCATCCGCGCTGTCAAACGGCCCCTGCCACAGGCCACCATAGGCGTGGCTGGCATCCTGATCGTTCGTCAGTATGCTGTGCGCGTTCACCGCAAAGAACTGTTTGTACCGCGGCTTGGGCTCCTGCCGATACAGCGCCATCAGATTGCGCATAAAAATTCCTTTGAACTGCGGAGTGTCGCCGCCATGCACCGTGCGGTCCACCAGAATGCCATGCACGGTCAGGTGCTCGATCGTTGCATCCGCAATCGCCGTTGCCTGCCGCATTAGTTCTGGATCATGCGCGAAACGCTGCATCGCCACCAGTCCGCCCACAATCACTCCCTGGTTGTAGGTCCATTCGGTCTTGTTGTCGTTCTTGCACGCCCGGTTCAGACCGTCGTTCACCAAGCTCTGCGCGTTGATCATGCCGGAGTTGCGGAACCAGCCCCACTCGCGCTCCGCCCACTGCCGGTAATAGGCCGACAGATCGCCGGAGGTTCGGTTCGCCAGCCGCGCGGCAACTTCCAGAAACAGCTCGTTCGGGATCGCATTCTTCCCGCGGCGGTCCGTCGTCCAGTACAGACCGCCGCCGCATACGTCATCCCATCCCCCGGTCAAAAACGTAAAGATCGTCTCGGCTTGCTGGAGATATTCCTGCTTGCCGGTCGCGTCATACGCGGCAATCCACGCCAGCGCCCACCAGCCGCTGTCGTCGTAATATTTGTTGGTAAAGTTCGGAGCGTCCTGCGAGACAGGCGCGCGCTCAAAAGTGTTTTCGATCTCGCTGTCATAACGGGTGCTTCCGGTGACGATGCGATAGTTCGCCAGCACGGTTGTCGCATTCGCCGCGTTCCACCATCCCGCGGGCTTCGCCCAGATCCCGCTCTGCGGGTTGTACCACTGCTGCAGCCGCTGGAGGCCCTGCTCCACCGGGCGGCGTGCGTTGGCGGCCCGCGCCGCAGACGGCAAAAGCAGCATCCCGAGGCAACAAAAAAATCCTGCGATCCACCGTCGCATGTTCTCGCTCCTGTAGGCCCGATGGCCGTCGTCCGTTGCCACTACGCCTTTTCTCGACGCTCTGGCCGCGCCTGTCCGTAGGTTGCATCGGCTCCGTGCTTGCGGAAGTAGTGCCGGTCCAGCAGCGCCTGCGTCACCACCTGCGGATTCGCCTCAAGCTGCAAGGTGCGATACGCCATGCGCGCTACGGCCTCCAGCACGACGGCATTGTGCGCTGCCTCCTGCGGCGTGCGGCCCCACGCAAACGGCGCATGCCCCGCCACCAGACACGCAGGCACGGCCAGCGGATCGATGGGCGCGCCGCCGTCCTCTCCGCGAAACCGGCGGACAATCGCCAGCCCGGTCTCATGCACATAGCGGCCGCCAATGGCTGCGTCCGTCAGCGGCCGTGTCACCGGAACCGGCCCATAGAAGTAGTCCGCATGCGTCGTGCCCAGCGCTGGGATCGCCGCGCCTGCCTGCGAAAAGCTGGTCGCATACTCGGAATGCGTGTGCACGACCGCGCCAATTTCAGGGAACTCGCGGTACAGCAACGTGTGCGTGTCCAGGTCAGACGAGGGCCGCAGATCGCCCTCAACCATCTCGCCGTCCAGCCGCGTCACCACCATGTCCTTTGGCTGCAACTTGTCATAGTCCACGCCCGAGGGCTTAATGACAACCAGGCCCTGCTCGCGGTCTACGCCCGAGGCATTGCCGAAGGTGTACAGCACTAATCCGCGCCGCACAATCTCCAGATTCGCTTCCAGCACTTCTTCACGCAGCGACTGCACCAGCATCTGCGCTCCTTCCCGGTTTACGCACTC
>JAKAUB010000140.1:26137-27879 GCA_021827845.1 Acidobacteriota bacterium
TCGGCTCTGCTGGGCTGCCACTTTGCGCAGCGTGCGCAGAATATCGCCCATCGGCTGCGCATTGCCCTCCTGCCCAAAACCAAAGTAAACGCGGCGGTACAGCCCATACAATTCGTCATACACCGGCACGGCCTCGGACTGCGGTGCAAATTCGCGATACTGCGGACAGAACTTCTGCTGTCCCTCTTCGATCGAGCCGATAATACCCGCGGCCAGCAGTGCAAAAATCCCCGAGCCGATGCTCGTCGGCGGCGAAGACGGCACCAGCACCGTCTTGTTCAGCACGTTGGCATACACCTGGTTCAGCACCTCGCTGCGCTGCGGCACGCCGCCCGCATTAATCACGCGCTCGATCGGTACGCCGTGCTCGGCCATGCGTTCCAGAATAATGCGCGTGTGGAAGGCCGTACCTTCGATGGCGGCAAAGAGTTCGTCCTGCGCCGTGTGCACCAGATTCCATCCCAGCGTCATGCCTCCAAGCTCGCTGTTCACTAGCACCGTGCGATCGCCATTGTCCCAGCTCAGCCGCAGCAGCCCGGTCTGGCCCGCGCGGAATGTTTCCAGTCCCTGGGAGAGCGCCTGCACGCTGCTGCCGGCGCGCTTCGCGATGGCGTCAAAAATGTCGCCCACCGCAGACAGCCCGGCTTCGACGCCGATGTAGTCCGGATGCACGCTGCCCGGCACCACGCCACAAACACCCGGCACCAGGCTCACGTTCTTGCCCATCGCAATGATGCATGTCGAGGTGCCGACCACATTCACCACATCGCCTTCGCGGCAGCCCGCGCCAATCGCATCCCAGTGCGCGTCAAACGCTCCCACCGGAATCGGAATGCCGGCGCGCAGCCCCAGTTTCTCCGCCCACTCCGGCGCCAAGTACCCGGCCAGATGGTCTGAGGTCAGCACCTCACCCTGCATCTTTTCCCGTACACCTGCCAGCAGCGGGTCTACCGAACGCAGAAACTCTTCGCTGGGATATCCGCCCCATCGCGGATTCCACATCCACTTGTGCCCCAGCGCGCACACCGATCGCCGTGCCTGCGCCGGCGTTTTTACGCCTGCCAACGTCGCCGCTACCATGTCGCAGTGTTCAAACGCAGCGGCAAAGCGGTCGCGCTTTTTCTCGTTATGCCGCAGCCAGTGCAGCAGCTTCGCCCATCCCCACTCGTGCGAATACACGCCGCCGCACCAGTCAATCGCCTCCAGCTTCTGGGCATGCGCCTTGGCCGTTATCTCCTGCGCCTCATGCAGCGCGCGGTGGTCGCACCATAAATAGTAGTCATCCAGCGGCTGCATTGCGGCATCCACCGGGATCACGCTCGACCCCGTGGTGTCCAGCGCAATCGCCTCCACCTGTTCGCCGCGCACGCCCGTCTCGGCCAGCGCAGCGCGCATCGCCTGCGCCAGCGCCTCCATCTGGTCCGCGTGCGACTGCGTGGCCAGGTCGGGAATCTCCCGGCTGCGATGCAGTGGATACGAGGCCGACGCCGTCCCCAGCCGCCCGCGCTCGCTGTCGAGCAGCGTCACACGCGCGCTCAGTGTCCCAAAATCCACTCCAGCAACAATGCGAATGGGCCGCCTCCTCGATGCAGTTTTCGCCCGATGCTCAACGCTTGTCCATAGCAGAATGAAATTTCGCGCCGCCAGCGCGAGGGGTGCATCGAACGTTTCCACTGCGATTTTATCGCCGCAAAATTTTCATCCCCAGGCTGGCCGTATAAATCAGGAAGCCCTCCGCAGCA
>JAKAUB010000138.1 GCA_021827845.1 Acidobacteriota bacterium
TCCAGCCGGATGGGCCCGACAGGGGTTTTATAGCGCAGGCCCAGCCCGACCGCCTGGGAGTCATAGTTGAAGTTGCAGGTACCCTCCGGCCCCGCGAGGTTATAGCAGGTCTGCACCTTCGGCTGCGAATACCGCAGCAGCGCTGGAAACATGTCACCCGCATACTGGTACACGTTTCCCAGGTCATGAAAAATCGCGAAGCCCAGGTTGTCGCCAATCAGCGGCAGCGGGACGGGCGGAATTCGCAGCTCCGTGCTGTTGACGAACGCTCCCTGACCGCCGACGGGAAAGCCGGTCTGCAGGTCGCGTGGACCGGCGGCGTTGATCGAAAATCCGCGATGAGAGGTGGCGCCGCCGGCATAAAGCCGCTCCGGCAACGGAATCAGACTGTAGGCCGATCCACCATAGGTCTCCTCCAGTCCAATGCGCGTGCTGCGCGCCAGCACCCAGTCATGGCGGTTGATCTTGAAGTAGTTCGACTGCTGCATGTCGATCCGGTTGAAGTTGGCCTGCGAGGCAAACCCCCTCCAGGCAAAAAACTGCTGCGCGGAAAAGTAGGAGCCGGTGGTCGCATTCAACGGATTGTTGCGCGTGTCGCGTACCCACGTAATTCCGGGGCCGCTGACGCGGGTCGGCTGCGACAGCAGCGGAATCAGGTCGATGCTGACCTGCAGACTATTTGGATTGACGTATACGTAGCGGTACGCCATCGAGTAGATCAGCGTGTTTGCCTTGTTCGGCCGCTCCGTAAAGATCAACGATCCGCTGATGCTTGACGCCTGATATGTGGTCACATCCTGGTTGCTGACGAAGCCACCCGTAATGGCGAAGTCAAAGGTCTTGAGCCCCATGAAACGCGGAACATCATAGGTAAGAATGGCCTCCTGCTCGAGCGTGCCGTAGGCCGTTTGCAGCGTGAGCGTTCGATTGGTGCCGCGCAGATTGATGCGGCTGATGTCGAACGATACGCGCGGGCTGGCGCCGAATTTTCCATTAGGACTGCATTGAAAGCTGGCGGGAATACCCAGCTCGATACGTGTCGCCGGGGACGGGCAGTTCCGTTGCGGTGTGCCCGTCTGGACCTCAAAGCCGAAGCCGTAGTCATAGTTCCAGCGATGCGCCTCGGTCAGGTTCAGCAGAACATCTTTACTCGTCTGCTCTCCAGACGGGTTGACGATTCCCGTCTCCACCTGGCTGAACAGCGCCAGGTTATACAGGCGCCGCTGTGTTTCGGCAATCCGGTTGCGATCCAGCGGATCGCCCGGATGGATGTCGAGCAGTTTATTGACCACCTGCGGCCGCGTGTAGTGCACGCCGTTGATCAAGACCTGGTGCACATAGAACGGCTTGCCTTCGTGGATCTGCACCGTAATATCAATGCGGTTGGTATCCGCCGGACTCGCCTGCTGCTGAAAGGTGATGTCGGCCTGCGAAAATCCTCGACGATAGTAGATATCGAAAAGCTGCAGCCGATCTCCCGCCAGCGTGGTCAGGGAGTAGGGTTCCCCCGGCCGCGTGTTCATCACCCGTTGCAGATCGGCCGTCGATATCTGCTGGTTCCCTGTCAGCGTCACCGTTCCGATACGCTGCTGCGGACCTTCGGTGATGGCATAGGTCACAGTCACCCGCGCAGACTTTTTGCCTGCCGCGCGGTCGGCCGGCGTACCCACCACCGACGGGGTGACGCGCACAGAACCAAAACCATTGCTCTTATACAACGACGTGATGGCGTCGATGTCATCCTGCACCAGCGAAGCACTGTAGACGCCGTGGCGGTTGGTCGGGTCAGCCGGCAATACCGACAGCCGCTGCCGGATCAGATCCTTATCAAAATAGCGGTTCCCCGTAATCCGTACGGCTGTCACCTTACTGAGCTGACCCCGGTCCACGGTGTAGGTGATCCGCTCGTGATCGGCGGATAGTTGCTGCACGGTGTGACACACGTGGACATTAAAGTAGCCCTGCCGCTGAAAGTGATTGCGCAGACGGTCATCGCCTTCATCTAGCAGATCCGGGTCCACCGCGCCTTCCTCGTAGACCGGGACCAGATCTTTCAGATCGCGTTTGGAAATCTTTGTGCCGGTGACGACCACGGTCACCAGGGGACCGCGCGTCGCGTTAAAGCCGTAATCCACCTGCGTGTGCGCAGGCACGAACTTTTCGTCCGTCAGTTGCACACCGGCCTCCAGCCGGTTCTCCTTCTGGTAACGCTTGCGCAGCCGGCTCAACGCACGCGGAACCGTGTTGGCGTTCACCTTGGAGCCTTCCTTCAGCTTGGCGACCTTACGGAACTTCGGAACTGTCATGCCTGGGGAACCGGTGACGGTCAGTGCGCCGACGGTAGCCTGCTTGCCGGTCGTCACCTCGTAGGTCACGTCGATCAGGTGCTGCGGGCCGGCCGGATTTGTCGTAAACCGGATTACCGGCTGGTGATATCCGTTGCGCGCCAGCGTGTCTTTCAGGTTCTGCTCCGCCTGCACCAAATCCGACCGGGTGAATGGGACACCCGCCTCCAGCCGCGTGGAGCGTTCAAGCTGCGCCGTCAGCAGGCCCTGTTTCACGCCTGTAACCGTCAGGCGGCGGAGAAACAACTGCGGTACTCCGCGAAAGATTACGAGGACGCCGCCGCTCTGCTCCTCGCCAATCGCCGAAAGATCCCGGTATAAGCCTGTCGCATACAGGCGGCCCAGGCTGGCGCGGATTCCCTGGGCTGTCAGCCTATCTCCCGGTTGCAGCGGCAGCGCTCGTCGCAGGGCACCAAGATCCTCCGCGGCTACGCCATCAAACTGAATCGCGGCGATCGGGCGGCCGTACCACTGCTCCAGCGTGCGGCGCCGGGCTATAGCATTAACGGTTGCTGAGGCTGGGGCGGGCGGCGTAGCTGCAGAGGATGGCCGGCCCGCTGGAGAGGTTTGCGCGTGAGCGATGGCGCCGCCAGCCAGCAAGAGCAGCAGCACCGCGCGCCCGCACAGCCCGGTCATTCCATCGATCCAGTTCGTCTGCAACCGATATTCTCTTTACCCAGTCTCTGCTTTGCCGCAGAACCGGCGACTCCCGTCCGGTTGAAGCAGCCTTATCCTCGAGGCCCAGGCCTGATGGCGACGTGCAGAGGCGGACTGCTCCCCTGACCGACTCGTTCCGCTGACTGGTCTGCGCCCTCCCGCTAGCATACCCAATTCAGGCGAACGGGCGGCGGCGTTGTGAAGCATTTGGCGCTTGTCCGTTCCGGGGTCTTACCGAATCCCTATACTGGAGATATGTCAGGGGCCGATACTCCGTTAACGGACGAGCAACGGGAGCGGTACTCCCGGCAGATTCTTTTCGCCGGCATCGGCGAATCCGGCCAGCGCGCCCTGCTGGCCGCTCACGTGGCCATCGTCGGGTGCGGCGCCACGGGCGCAGCTGCCGCCTCGCTGCTGGCTCGGGCGGGCGTCAGCACCCTTACGCTGGTTGATCGGGACTACGTCGAGTGGAGCAATCTGCAGCGTCAGGTGCTCTTCGAAGAAGAGGACGCCGCCGAAGGCCTGCCCAAAGCCGAGGCCGCACGGCGCCGCATCGCCCGCTTCAGCCACGCTACACAGGTTCATGCGCACGTCGCGGATTTGGTTCCGGACAACATCCACGAGTTGTTGCAGGACGCAGCGATCGTCCTGGATGCGACCGACAACTTTGAAACCCGGTATCTGTTAAACGATTACGCCGTCGAGCAGCGCAAGCCCTGGATCTACGCCGGCGCCATCGGTGCCTCGGCGGCCACCATGAATATCCTGCCGGGCGAGACGGCCTGCCTGGCCTGCATTTTTCCGCAGCCGCCCGGCGGCGTGATCGAAACCTGCGACACCGCGGGGATCCTGAACGCAGCCGTCAATCTTGCCGCCTCGCTGCAAACGGCCGAAGCGATCAAGTGGATCATCGGCGGCACCCGCGGGATGCGGCGCACGCTGCTCTCCTGGGACCTTTGGAACGGCGAGCGGTCGGAGGTGACAACAGCACATCCGCGGCCAGACTGCACCGTCTGCGGGCAGCGGCAGTTTGTGCATCTTACCGGAGAGAACCGGCCCACCGTCACACTCTGCGGCCGGAACGCCGTGCAGATTCATGAACATCGGCGTCCGCTCGACCTGGCCGCACTGGAGCAACGGCTGCGTCCGCAGGGCACGGTGCAGCGCACAGCCATGCTGCTGCGCTTTGAGCGGGGCCAACACAGGATCACCGTCTTTCCGGACGGCCGGGCTATGATCCAGGGAACCACCGACGCCGCGATTGCCCGCAGCCTGTACGCGCGGTTCGTGGGCGCGTAAATTCAAACCGGGCCTTAGGGCAACGCCGGGCGGCTTCAAGGCTTCTAACTGGCGGAGCCCGCGCCCCGAGGCCCGCAGTATCAAACTGTTCGACCAAAAAACTAGTCCAAACGAAAGGGGACAAGGCGCGACCGTTCAATGATCAAAAACACTCTGCAAACCAATGATTCGGCGGCTCCCTCCATGCCGGTACAGCCTTTAACTTCTGAAGCCCGTCCCATGCAGCAGCAACAGCGCCGCAACCCGCCCATTGCCGGGGAACTGACCGCGATCGCCAACGCCCAGCAGGGCGATGGCGCAGCCTTCGAGATTCTCTACAACATGCACAAACGGCGGGTGTATTCGCTGTGCCTGCGCATGCTGGGCAACGTCGCCGAGGCCGAGGATCTGACCCAGGAAGCCTTTCTGCAGCTCCATCGAAAGATCGGCACGTTTCGCGGTGACTCCGCGTTTTCCACCTGGCTGCACCGCATGGCGGTCAATGTGGTGCTGATGCATCTGCGCAAGAAGGGCCTTCCGCTGGTCTCGCTGGAGGAGACGCTGGAACCAAGTCAGGAAGACGGTCCACGCAAGGACTTTGGCACGCGCGACCTTCGTCTCTCCGGGTCCATTGACCGGGTGACGCTGGAGCGCGCCGTCGAGGAGTTGCCACCCGGATACCGGATGGTATTTGTCCTGCATGATGTGGAAGGATATGAACATAACGAGATTGCGGGCATGTTGCAGTGCTCCATTGGCAACAGCAAATCGCAACTCCATAAGGCGCGCATGCGGCTGCGCAGCCTGCTGAAAGAAAATGCTGAAGGAGGTACGGGAGCATGACTGCGGAAAAGAGCTCGACCCCAGTAGAATGCGAAGAATTTCAGCAGCAGCTGCCGGAGATCTTCGATTCCGGGGTCTCCATCGCCGATCACCCGCACCTTAAAACCTGCGCGCTTTGCTCCTCGCTGGTTCGCGATCTGGAATACATCGCAGCTCAGGCGAAGTTGATCATGCCCATCCATGATCCAAGCCCGGCGGTCTGGGACAACATCCAGAGCGCCTTGCAACAGGACGGAAAGCAGGGCAAAGACCGCGCGTGACGGGTCCTCGATCGGAAGAGGCCGGAGGCGCCGCCGCCGGGATCTCTCCCGGCGCAGGGCTGTCCAGTGCCCGCAGCCCGATGCCGATGATGCCGCCGGATCGGGTCGTCCTGGTCGGCTTTATGGGAGCGGGCAAAACCACCGTGGGCCGCGAACTCGCCCGCCAGCTCGGCTGGCGCTTCGTGGATGTGGATGACGCGATCGTCGAGGCTGCGGGACGCAGCGTAGCACAAATCTTTGCCACAGACGGCGAATCGCACTTTCGTACACTGGAAAACCGGGCGCTGCAGGCGTGCCTGGCAGCGACGCAAACAGTGATCGCGGTGGGCGGCGGTGCGGTGGAGTCGCGGCACAACCTCGAGCTTCTGGCTGCGTCCGGCCGCACGCTGACGGTCTATCTCTCCGCCCCGCTGGAGACTTTATGTGCGCGTTGTGAACAGGCGGCTGCGCAGCCCAATACGCCACGGCGGCCCGTGTTTGAAGATCGCGCGGCTTTGAGCGAACGGTACCGCCGGCGGCTTCCGCTCTATCAGGCGGCTGCGCATGCAACGATCGGCGCTGAAGACTCCCCGGCCGCCGTAGCCGCGCAAATTCTCAAGTTCTGGAGCACGGCCCTTGAACGTTCCCGTTGAACCAGTGCACCCCACGCAGAGGCAGGTGCGTGGCCACATCCTGTTTACGTTCGCGCTCGCCATCGGCCTTTATGTTGCGTGGCTGCTGCGCGACGTGCTGACGCTGATCTATGTCAGCGCGCTGTTTGCCGTTGTGCTGATGCCGGTGGTTCGCGTCGTGCAGCGCATCCATATCGGCAAGCGTCATCTCTCGCACGGCGTCGCGATTCTGTTGATTACAGCGCTGGTGGTCGGGGCGATCGGCGGATTTATCTTTCTGACACTGCCCCCGCTCATCCATGAAGTGACGTCGCTGGTTCGCACGCTGCCTGACAGCAGCCCGGCATTCCTCCAGCGGCTGAACCGGCTGCCGGTGCTGCGGGATGTGAACTTCAGCGCCATTCAAACGCGGCTCAAGCAGGATACGGCGCAGCATGTCGGCGCCTTCGTCTCTTCTATCAGCGGCTGGGCCGCGAAGTTCTTCGAGATCATCTCCGGCATCGTGCTCACCGTCTACTTCCTGGCGGAGGGGGGTCACATTTACCCCTGGTTTCTTTCGCTGGTACCGGCCGACCGCCGCAGCCGCCTCGACATTACCTTGCAGCGGGCAGCCACCCGCATGGGCCGCTGGCTGCTGGGGCAGATGAGCCTGATGCTGATTCTCGGCGTCCTCAGCGGCATCGTCTTCAGCATCATGCATGTGCGCTATGCCTTTGCGCTGGCCGTGCTGATGGGCGCCTTCAACATTGTTCCCGTCGTTGGCGCAATGGTCTCCACCTCGATCGCTATGCTGGTTGCGGCCACGGACTCCTTTACCAAGGTTCTGGGGGTTATGGCGTTCGAACTCATCTATGTTCAGGTTGAAAATGCGCTTCTCATTCCGCGCATCATGAAGTCCAGTGTCGATCTGGCAGGCACTGCGGTCTTCATCGCTCTGCTGCTCGGCGGCGGTCTGGCCGGAGTCGCCGGCGTGCTGGTCGCTGTTCCCTCGGCAGTGCTGGTGGCCGTTCTGATCGATGAATATGTTGTTCAGCCGGCGAACACCAACCAGGAAAACAGCGCGGCCTTCTGAAAGTGCGGCGGCAGGCCGCGAACCAGCACCGCCAGTTGGCCGGTTCCATTTTGTTATCCTTGAAGGTGGCGCGGCCACACGCTTGGTTCTTCTGGTAAGACGCCCGCACCACCTTCGATACGTCCGGACCACTCCTGGGGATCCCCTTGATGCTGAGCTCTGCCGCCCGCGCCACCGCTGTCCCGCCTCCAGGCCGAGTCTCGGACACGGAAGCCGCGCAGCTACAGCCTGTTCCTGCGGATACACGCCCGCGCCATCGCGTGGTTCGCTGGTTCCAGACTGTAAGAACTGTGGCGGCGGATACAGTGACGCTTTTTAAGCTGCGCGTCACGGCCCTTGTTGTGATGACTGCCTGGGCCGGCTTCTATCTGGGCGAAGTCCAGTCCGGCATCTCCTCGTTCAACTCGGCGCTGTGGGACACGCTGCTTGGCGTGGCCTTGGTTTCCTGCGGCGCCAGCGCGCTGAATCAGGTAATGGAGCGGCGCACCGATGCGCGCATGCTCCGCACGGCCCAGCGGCCCATGGCCGCCGGCCGCATGAGCCTGGGCTTTGGCGTCCTGCTCGGCATGGCGGCGATCATCGCCGGCTCACTGTGGCTATTGGTGACGACCAACCCCGTCACCGGCACCCTGACGCTGCTTACTGCCGTTCTTTATGTCGGCATCTACACGCCGCTCAAGCGCTTCACGACACTCGCGACATTTATTGGCGCATTTCCCGGCGCCATGCCGCCCTTGATCGGCTGGACCGCCGCACGCGGCGCCATCGAGTGGCCCGGCGTCGCCCTGTTTGCCATCCTGTTCATCTGGCAGTTTCCGCACTTTATGGCGATTGCCTGGCTCTACCGCGAAGACTATGGCCGCGCCGGCATCCGCATGCTGCCAGTGGTGGAGCCCGACGGCTGGTCCACAGCGACCGAGGCTCTGATCTACGCCATCCTCATGGTGCCCGTCAGCCTGGTTCCCTACTATCTGCACCTGGCCGGACGTTTCTACTGGGTGACGGCGCTGCTGCTCGGGCTGGTCTATCTGGCCTATACGATTCGCTTCACCCGCATAACTCGCAGCCCGGCCAGCGATTCGCGCCGCTACGCGCGCTCGCTGCTGAAGATCAGCGTCATCTATCTGCCGCTGCTGCTGATTGTCCTGATGCTGAACGCAACTGGAAGAGGGTAATACTTTGCCGACCGCTGAAACCATGCACCGCGCAGCGCCGGGAGCCAACGAACCCGCCAGCGTCCCCGCCCGCTCCGCCGCCAGCCCTATTTCTCTGGACCAGGTGTCCCACGACTACGGCACCCGTCTTGCGCTCGACCATCTGAGCTTTGACGTGCGGCCCGCTGAGATCTTTGGCCTGCTGGGCCCGAACGGCAGCGGCAAGACCACGCTGTTTCGCATCCTGTCGACACTGATGGTGCCCACCGGCGGCCACGCCTACATCTCCGGCTACGATGTCGCCACCCACCCGACGCAGGCCCGCCAGCAGACGGGAATCGTCTTTCAGGCCTCCAGCCTGGACGTGAAGCTGACCGTCGCCGAAAACCTGATGCACCAGGGGCACCTGTACGGGCTGAGCGGCCGCGAACTGCAAACGCGCTCGAAAGAAGTTCTGGCCCGCGTGGGCCTCTCGGACCGCGCCGGCGATCTGGCCGAGACTTTGTCTGGCGGTCAGAAGCGGCGCGTCGAGCTAGCCAAGGGTTTGATCCACTCGCCCTCCGTGCTGCTGCTGGATGAACCCTCGACCGGCCTCGATCCCGGCGCGCGCATCGACCTGTGGCACTATTTGCGGCTACTGCGCGACGAGCAGGGCGTTACCGTGCTGGTCACCACCCACCTGATGGAAGAGGCCGAGCACTGCGACCGTCTGGCGTTCCTGAACACCGGGCGGCTGGTCGCGCTCGGCAGTCCCGCGGAGCTCAAGGCCCAGATTGGCGGCGACATTGTGCAGTTCGACACCGCCTCGCCGGAGGCCGCGCAGCAACTGGCTGCGGCCCTTGAACAGCGCTTCCGCGTGACGCCGGTCATTGTTGAGAACGCGGTGCGCGTCGAGCGCGAGCAGGGCCATCGCTTTCTGACGGAGGTGGTCGAAGCCTTCCCCGGCGCGGTCGAAGGCGTCTCCGTCGCTAAACCCAGCCTGGAGGATGTCTTCATCCAACGCACCGGCCATCGCTTCTGGATGGACGACCCGGCCGCGACAAAGCCGGCCAAGGAGCGCCACTAATGGCTACGATTGCTGCCCCCGTCCGCAACGCCGTCTCCACCGTCCGTACGCCGGGCCTTTGGACGCCCGCCTACTCCCTGTGGCGGCGCGAACTGGTCCGCTTTTACCGGCAAAAGGCGCGCGTCGTCGGTGTCATCGCGTCCCCGCTGCTGTTCTGGGTGGTCCTGGGTTCCGGCTTCGCCAATACCTTCCGCACCCACGGCGCTGCAGGCGCCGATGACTCCCACTACCTGAGCTTCTTTTTCCCCGGCGCCATCGTCATGATCGTGCTGTTTACCGCGATCTTCAGCATGATGTCGCTCATCCAGGACCGCAACGAGGGCTTTCTGCTGTCCGTGCTGGCCGCGCCCATCAGCCGCTCGTCCATTGTGCTGGGCAAGGTGCTGGGCGGCGCCACGCTGGCCGCAATTCAGGGCTGGATCTTTCTCGTCTTCTCGCCACTGGCCGGCGTGCATGCAGACGTAGGCGGCATTCTGTACAGCCTGCTGGTCATCGCGCTCACGTCATTTTCGCTGACCGCGCTGGGCTTCATCATCGCCTGGCCGATGGATTCCACGCAGGCCTTCCATGCCGTCATCAACCTGATCCTGATTCCGCTGTGGCTCATGTCCGGCGCGCTGTTCCCCGTCAGCGGCGCCTCTGGCTGGCTGCGCTGGCTGATGCTGCTGAACCCACTCACCTACGGCGTCGATGCACTGCGCAATGGTCTGTTTCCTGCACAGCCAACCACCTTTTCACCGGAGGTGAACCTGGCCGTCACCCTGGGCTTCTGCGCCGTGGTCTTCCTCGGCTCGTGGGCCGTCGTCAACCGCCGGACCAATAAACCGGCCGCGTAATACCTATGCCAAACCGACTCGAAGTGATTTCCACGACATCCTCACCCGACGGCACGCGCGCCCCCATCGCCGGCATTCTTGCCGTCAGCGCCGCGGCGGTGGCGTTTCTGCTGTGGCTGATCTATGTGCATCGCGCGCCGCAGGACTTTGCCAACCGCCTGATGTTTCTGCCCGCGCTCAACGCCCTGCTGAACGGTCTGAGCGCCATCGCGCTGACGGTAGGCTTCTGGTTCATCCGCCATCGCGACATCCGGCGGCACAAGGCGGCGATGATCACGGCCTTCTGCTTTTCCAGCCTGTTCCTCGTCTCCTATCTGGTGAATCACGCGCTGCATGGCGACATTCTGTTTCCCGGCCATGGCGCAGCGCGCGCCGTTTACCTTTCAATTCTCGCGAGCCACATCATTCTCTCGATTGTGGCGCTGCCTATCATTCTGATCACGTTTTATTTTTCGCTCAGCGGCCGGTTCCAGCAGCATCGGCGGCTGGCGCGCTTCACCTTCCCTATCTGGCTTTACGTCTCGGTGACGGGCGTGGTGGTGTACGCCATGCTGGAGGCGTGGCGCCGGTGACGGAGCCTAAGTCCATCCCGGTGCTCCGAACCGCATCTTCCGGCGCGGCCCCGACGCACCACGCTGTTTCCGGCGGCACGCCGCCGCCCGACGACGGCACAAATACTCTGCTGCGCACCGGGTCCTGGATTCTGCTGGCCGGGGTACTTTGCCTGCTCGCCACCTTCAAACTCTTCGGCGGCATCGGCATCTACGGTCCCCATACCAACGCCGGCTGGCTCTCCTTCATGTTCGCCATGATGGGAATTCCCTTCAGCCTGATGCTGCTGGTGCTCGGCGGAGCCAAATGGCTGCGGAACCGGCATATTCGCCGTCGTGCCGCGTTGCGCTAAATGAGCTTCAGGCGCGGCTATACTGAGCGCGCCCATAAAAAACCTTCAAGGAGCTGACGATGAAACCTGCCCGACTACTCATGGCCTGCGTTGCCCTGGCGGCGATGCTTCCCGCTGCCTATCCGCAGTCGCACGCAGCGGCGCCGCACACCCCGCTTAGCCCGCCTGCCCAGGCCACGGTCACGCTCGACGGCAAACAAATTACCGTCAACTACAGCGCGCCCTCCATGCGCGGCCGTAAAATCTTCGGCGGTCTGGTGCCCTACGGTCAGGTCTGGCGCACGGGCGCGAACGCAGCCACCACGCTCATCACGCCGGTTGATCTGACGATCGGCGGCACGAAGATTCCGGCTGGCTCCTATACGTTGTTCACGGTGCCCAATCCCAACCGCTGGGTGCTGATCGTCAACAGCAAGACCGGCGAGTGGGGCCTGGCCTACGACAAGTCCCGCGACTTCGCCCGCATTCCCATGGAGCTGACCACTCTGCCCAGTTCGCAGGAAAAAATGTCCATCAGTTTTGAAAACACCCAGGGCGCCCACACGCAGTTGCACATCCGCTGGGATACGGCCGACGCATGGGTTCCGGTGCAGGGGAAATAGGGCTGGACAAACCTGCTATCGTAGAGCGAAAAGCGTATCGGTAAAGGAAGGCGGCCAATCATGGCAAAGAGCGTCAATAAGGTCATTCTGCTGGGCAACGTGGGGAAAGATCCCGAGATTCGCGCGACCGGGAGCGGCGCAGCGGTGGCTAGTTTTTCCATCGCAACCAGCGAGCGCTTTAAGGATAAGACCGGCAACTGGCAGGACCGCACCGAATGGCACAATCTGGTGGCCTATCAGCGGCTGGCGGAGATCGTCCGCGACTACGTGAAAAAAGGCACCAAACTGTACGTGGAAGGACGGCTGCAAACCTCCTCCTGGGACGACAAAGCGACCGGCCAGAAAAAATACCGCACGGAGATCATCGTCAATGACCTGTCGCTGCTGTCCGGGCGCGGCGAAGGCGGAGAATCGTCGGGCGGCGGATACTCTCGGGGCAACACCGCATCCTTCGACCAGCGCGCACCGTCCGATGACTACGCCCAGTCGGCGGAGATCACCGACGACGACATTCCTTTTTAAGCTTTCAACCAAAATAAAAAAGACGGGCCGCGCGGTCCGTCTTTTTTATTTTTCTGTCATTCTTCGCGAAGCGAAGAATTCCTGCATTCCCCTCTGCGGCCAATCCATAGATCCTTCGCTTCGCTCAAGATGACGGCGATCAGGGTAAATGCGCTGCATAGCGATAGGCTAACTCCGTACCAGTCGGCGATATGCTCTAACTGTTGCCATTCTTGCTGTCATCCCCGCAGGGGAACTGCATCTGTGGCATTTCTCTTCGTGCGTTGCCGAGGAATCTGCACCGGCTCCACCTCAGCTTCGCTCCGGTCAACCTCGTCATTGCACAAAATACATCCGTCACTGTCCGGGCAGTAGTGTGCCCGGAAGAGCGAAAAGATCGCTTATTCAGAGCCGCAAAACGCGAAGTCGGCAAACCGAATCCCTATCATCCCCAACCGCCAAATCCAAGAACTTGATCAGAGTCTCCCAGGGAAAGCTCCTCGATCAAAATTGCGGAATGAAGATCACATGATCGTGAATAGCTCTCCTCTGTTCTTTTCTCTGCGAAGCGCTCCTGCATAATCACTTTGGAGATATATTCATGGATCGTCGAGACTTTCTGGCTTCCACTGGCAAGACCATTCTTGGCGGCATCGCCCTTTCCCATTATTCCGCGCCGCTCTTTGCCGAAGAACAGGCAAGCAGCGATGCAACCGCCGCAATGCCCCGGCGTCATGTTCCCTTCGATGACGGCTGGAAGTTTTTTCTCGGCGATGTGGCTGACGGAGAAAACGTGCATGTCGAGGACCAGTCGTGGCGATATCTCAATCTCCCCCATGACTGGAGCATTGAAGGTCCCTTCAGCGAGGACAACCCTAGCGGTCCGGAAGAGGCCTACCTGCCTTGCGGGATTGGCTGGTACAGAAAGGAATTCATCCTGCCCGCATCGGCAAAAGGAAAACACCTGGAAATCCAGTTCGACGGTATTTACATGAATAGCGACGTGTGGATAAACGGTCGTCATCTTGGAAAGCGACCCAATGGATATGTGTCTTTCACCTATGACCTGACTCCGTATCTCAGATTTGATGGGCATAAAAATGTCATCGCCGTCCGAGTTGACAACTCCAAACAACCGAACTCGCGCTGGTATACCGGATCCGGAATCTATCGTCATGTCTGGCTTACTGTTACAGGGCCGGTCAGGATCGATACATGGGGAACCTTTGTGCGCACGCCTCAGGTTGCCCGGGAATCCTGTCGCACGAACGTTTCCATTCGCGTCAGGAACAGCTCACTTCACGATCGTACTGTCCGAACGGAAACAGAGATACTAAGCCCGGATGGCTTGCCGTGCGGGCGCTCAGAGAATCTCCACGTTGTTCCGGCGCGCGGAAATCATACTTTTGAACAACACATGACGATTGTCCATCCACAACGGTGGTCGATTGAGTGTCCGGTCCTGTATACGGCAGTCACACGGCTTTACATTCAAAAGGAGTTGGTGGACGAGTATCACACCGCTTTTGGGGTGAGAAGTTTCATGTTCGATGCAGACAAGGGTTTTTCTCTGAACGAGGATCCCATCAAGCTGCAAGGTGTCTGCATCCATCATGATCTGGGAGCATTGGGTTCAGCATTCAATGAGACTGCGATGGAAAGGCGGTTGCGTCTCCTCAAGGACATGGGCTGCAATGCCATCCGCATGAGTCACAACCCTCCCGCTCCCCAATTATTGGACATGTGCGATCGTATCGGTTTTTTGGTAATGAACGAGGCATTCGATGAGTGGAGGGTGGGGAAAATAACCTATGGATACCATCTCTACTTCGACCAATGGGCAAAAACAGACTTAATGAGCATGATAGAGCGCGATCGAAACCATCCTTCCATCATTCTCTGGAGCATCGGTAATGAAATCAAGGAAGCAAGCACTCTTAAGGGAGTTGAGACAGCGAAAATGCTGGCTGCAATCGTCCGAGAGATGGATACATCACGCCCTGTGACCTGCGCCATCCAGAGCATTGAGAATGCCAATAAAAGCGGTTTCGCAGAAGTGTTTGATGTTGTGGGCTACAACGGCGGTGGCGGATCCGACTACGACTACGACGTCGATCACCAAAACTATCCTGGCCGTAAAATCTACGGAAGTGAGGCACCGCACACAGCCCAAACCAGAGGCGTGTACGCTTCCGATCAGTATTACTGTTCCTCTTATGACAGCTGCTTCATACGAATGAATTGCGAAGGCCAATGGAAGATGGTGCAAGACCGTCCCTTCGTTGCCGGAGCTTTTCGGTGGACAGGATTTGACTATCTCGGAGAGCCTACGAGGAACTCGGCATATCACATGCCACTCCGAAAAACGATATGGCCAGCCAGAAGCGGAAATGATGGCGTTCTTGACACTTGCGGATTCCAAAAGGACATCTACTACTTTTATCAAAGCCAATGGGGAACTGCCCCCATGGTGCATCTTCTCCCTCATTGGAATTGGCAGGGCATGGAAGGCAAGCCTATCTTTGTCTGGTGCTATACCAATTGCGATTCCGTTGAATTATTCCTGAATGATCGCTCTCTCGGAATACAGCATCTTGTCAGTACGGCTGGATACCATCTTGCATGGGAAGTTCCCTATGTACCAGGAAAGTTGCGTGCTGTCGGAAAGTGCGGGGGCAAGCAAGAATGCATCGACGAAGTTTGCACCTCCGGCCCCCCAAAGAGATTAGAGTTGACTTGCGAACGAAAGTCGCTTCTGGCCGATGGATGCGACCTAGCTTATATTTCCATCCGTATTGTGGATAGCGTTGGGACTTTGGTTCCGGACGCGAACAACCTAGTTTTCTTCGATGTCCAAGGGGCAGGAACGATTGTGGGTGTTGATAATGGAGATCCCCTAAGTCATCAAAATTTCAAGGGCAGTCAAATGAAAGCATTCCATGGGAAATGCCTTTTGATCGTACGCGCAACGTCTCATGCCGGACAGATCACCATCCGTGCAACATCTACAGGATTGGAAGAAACTTCCTTGCATCTAGGGGTTGTTAACACTTAGCGGACTGCCTCAACGATGAAGGCGAAGGAAAGGAAGCCAAGGAAACTACATCCAGCTTTTCAAAGCGGGAGAAGATTTGGCGGTAGCCCTTCATTCGGCGGAAAAGTCGTTCGATCTCATTACGCTTTTTGTAAAGAGTACGGTCCTATCGTCAGAGATCGACGCAGTTAGATTTAGGTGGCACCACGGGAATCATGCCGAGCGCGAGCACGAGTTGCATTGCAGTAGTGTTAACACGCGCTAGCTACGGCCCCAGAGCTTCATGTCCAGGCTGAAGGCGCCGCCGCCGGTGAATACCAGCGCCAGAAAGCCGCCGAGATATACCAGCACCAGCTCCGTGTGGCCGGACCCGAAGGCGTGATGGTGCACCAGCCAGAAGGCGACGCCCAGATTCACCGCAATAATCAGCGCGGCAAAGCGGGTGCCCAAACCCAGCGCCACCAGCAGCGAGCAGATGGAGTCGGAGAGCATCGCGTAGATCAGACTGGCATGCGAACCGATATGAATCGGGTCAGGAAAATGCGCAGCCATCTGGTGAAAATGTGTCAGCTTTTCAATGCCGTGATGGACGAAGAGATTGACGCCGAGCGCAATGCGCAGCAGAAGTAAGCCGAACGCGCCGCTTTTGCCGGATGACTGAGCCATACTGCCATTTTTTGTTCACACGTGGCTGTGGGTCAATCAAAATCCTGCGTGATGTTCTGGAGCAGCAACACAATTTGACGCACAGTTTGGAATGCCCTGCATACCGCGCAGCGTCGTCAGCTCCCGCTGGACCTTCCGCCACGCGCGCGGATGCTTTTTGGTCACGATCGGCGCATTCGGGTTCGCGTAATACGCCAGCACGTCGTGCTTCAACCCGGCCGGCACCGGATGATCTGGGTTCTTCGTAATCCGGCCCAGCAATTTGGCATAGGTTTTATCGGTCAAGGCGTAACCGCCTGGATGCACCAGATCGCCGGTGTCGAGATCGCGGTTGGGCAGAGTCAGCGGCGCCCGGGGATGGCGCTGCAGCCGCGCCAGCAGTTGCGCATAGCGCGCCGCGGAGCGGTTGCGGCTCTCAATGTACCAGCGGTTGGTCTCGGCGCTGGGGCCGCGCACCGCCAGCGTCGACAGCGGACCAAGCTTGGGCGTCAGCCAGATCAGCCCTGCCAATACGTGAATCTTGAAGCCCAGCGGCCCCCGCATGGCTGCCCAGTTATTTTCCCGCTCCACTGCGGCCTGCCGCGCCTGATACTCCGCAAATGCAGGCGTCTTCTCCTCCGGCGGAAAGCTTTTTTTGTGCAGCAGCGTCTCGGCATGCGCCACATCCGGCAGTATTCCGGTCAGCGAGGAACGGTAGCTTTTGATGGCTGTTGGGGTCGGCCCCAGTACACTCCGCAGCGACAGGCCATAGGTCTGGGCGAAAGCCTGCTTCAACAGGCGCAGCGGCACGTAGAGATGCACCTGCTCGATATAGCCCCGCGGCGCCATGCGATCCAGTTGCTCCTGCTCCACATCGAAGGCAAATTCAGTGCGGATGTGCGCGTACGGCGCCTCATCATAGGTCACTCGCGGACCGTATTTCTCGCCCAGCTTGGGAAACTCGAGGGGTGTCGAGATGTTGGTGGCGTAGCGATGCCCGTCATCGTCACCCACGTAGTGCGACAGCGCGCCGAGGGCAAAGGCGTATTCGTCCACGGTCTGTGCATCCAGCAGCAGGTTCTCGATGAACTCACCCGAGCGGACGTAGTGCGTCAGGTTGCTGAAGAACTGATGCCCAAATGGGTAATACCCCATGTCCTGAATGGTGGCGCCGCCGTAGGCGTAGGCTCGCGCCTCGCGCAGTTGCGCCGCTGTCACTGTGGGAAAGCGTGCGCGGATCGCAGGCACAATGGAATTCTGCCACGCGACATCCACCATGTTCTGGTGGGTCATAAACGAGTAGCCGGACGCTGCCGGAGGCGCCGCTGCCAGCGGAAGGAGCAGCACAAGCAGCCGCGCTATCGCCCGCCAAAGAAGACCAGGGCGGGAAGTTGGCTGTGCCTGCGCGTGGCCGCCAACCCGAAATTTTTTTGCTTTCACCAGTACGTTCCGCCGCTCTTCGTCGTAGACCCTGCGAAACCGGCCGCGCTTCTGCGCATCCCATACATAGATGCAACACCCGGAGGTTTTGTATGGCGGATGCATCCACCGCGCTTCGTAAAACCCTGGCCGACTCTTTGGACGGCGGCCACGCCCATGCGACGCTGCATGACGCTACCGCCGACTTTCCCGTCAAACTGCTGACGACAAAGCCCGACGGCGCGCCGCATAACGCCTGGCAACTGCTCGAGCACATCCGCATTGCGCTGGAGGACCTGCTCGATTTCTGCCGTAACCCAAAATATAAGGCCCTGCGCTGGCCTGACGACTACTGGCCCTCGGCCGACGCCAGCCCCGGGGCTGCCGACTGGGAAAAGTCTCGCAAAGCCATCGCCGCTGCCATTTCAGAGTTTCGGGCGATGCTGGCCGACCCGGCAACTGACCTGGAAGCAAAGATCGCCTGGGGCGACGGACAGACAATTCTCCGCGAAGCCCTGCTGGCGATTGACCACACTAGCTATCACACGGGCCAGTTGGTGATGTTACGCAAACAACTGGGGCAGTGGGAGGGCTGAAGAATTGCTGGTTGCCCGACGTTGCTGAAATGCCCTATGCTGAGAGGTTTCTCCACCATAGGTGTGCGGTAATTTTTGCGAGGGGTTGAACATGGCGCGAACGACAACTGAGGAATCGCTACCGTCCGCGATCGAAACCGCTCGCACAAGCGACGTGTCGCCGGCCGAGCAGCAATGGGTGGAAAAGACCTTGCGGCCCGCGCTCGCGAAAGCTCCTGAGCGCCCCATTGGAGCCGACAGTGGCGTCAACCGGAATCCTGACGGCACCGCCCGCTTCACCACCATCTCCGGCGTGCCCGTCGAACGGCTGTACACGCCTGCCGACCTGCCGGCGGACTTTGCCGCCGACAACCAGAAATATCTGGGCCATCCCGGCCAGCCGCCATACACGCGCGGCATCCATGCCACCGGCTACCGCGGCAAACTCTGGACGATGCGTCAGTTCTCCGGCTTTGCCTCGCCGGAAGAGACAAACCAGCGCTACAAATACCTGCTGGCGAACGGCGGCGGCGGCCTGTCGGTGGCGTTCGATCTGCCCACGCTGATGGGTTACGACTCCGACCACGTCAACAGCGAGGGTGAGGTCGGCAAATGCGGTGTGGCGATTGACTCGCTTGAGGACATGGAGATTCTGTTCTCCGGCATCGACCTTGAAAAGACTACCGTGTCGATGACCATCAACTCCCCGGCCAGCGTGCTGTGGGCCATGTACCTGGTGGTTGCCGAGCGGCAGGGCGCAGACTGGAACAAGATCTCTGGCACGCTGCAGAACGACATCCTGAAGGAATACATCGCGCAGAAGGAGTACATCTATCCGCCTGCGCCGTCGATGCGTCTGGTCATCGACACGTTTGAATTTGGTTCCCTGCACACGCCGCGCTTCAACCCCATCTCCATCTCCGGCTATCACATCCGCGAGGCCGGTGCGACGGCGCTGCAGGAGCTGGCCTTCACCATCTACGATGGCGTGGAGTATGTGGAGTGGGCGCTGCGCCGCGGCCTGAACGTGGATGAATTTGCGCCGCGCCTCAGCTTCTTCTTCAACTCGCACAACGATTTTTTTGAAGAGATTGCCAAGTTCCGCGCCTCCCGCAAAATCTGGTACCGCCTGATGACCGAGCGCTTCCACGCCAAAAATCCGCGCTCACACCTGATGCGGTTCCACACGCAGACGGCCGGGGTCTCGCTCACCGCGCAGCAGCCGAAGAACAACATTGCCCGCGTGGCCCTGCAGGCGCTGGCCGCCGTGCTGGGCGGCACGCAGTCGCTACATACCGACTCTTACGACGAAGCGCTGGCGCTGCCAACAGAAGAGGCCGCACGCATTGCGCTGCGCACGCAGCAAATCCTGGCGTATGAGTCTGGCGTGGCGCAGACCGTCGATCCGCTGGCCGGCTCGTATTTTGTCGAGCACCTGACGCTGAACATGGAGCGCGGCGCTTTCGACTACTTCGACAAGCTGGACAAGATGGGCGGCATGGTCCGCGCGATCGAACAGGGCTTTCCGCAGAAGGAACTGGCCGAGTCCAGCTACCAGTACCAGCGCGCGGTCGAGGCCGGCGAGAAGATCATTGTTGGCGTCAACGACTTTGTCGTCGAAGAAGAGCTCCCTGAGATTCTTTACATTGACGAAAGCGTTCGCGAGGCTCAGACAGAAAAGCTGAAGCACCTGCGCGCGCGCCGCTCCAATGAGCAGGTGGAGCGCGCCCTGGAAGCCTTGCGTCAGGCGGCGCGGCAGGAGCCACAGGCACAGCCCGGCGTACTTTCCAGCGCCAACACAATGCCGTACATTCTGGATTGCGTGCGTGCCTATGCGACCGTCGGTGAGATTTGCGAAGCGCTGCGCGACGTTTTCGGAACCTATGAAGAAGCCAGTTGGACCTAGAGCCAGCGGCCAGGGAGTGAATCAATGAACGCATCGCACAACACGGCAGAGCAGAACCAGCCCATTCGCGTACTGGTGGCCAAGCCGGGCCTGGACGGCCATGACCGCGGCGCTAAGGTCATTGCCCGCGCGCTGCGCGATGCCGGTATGGAAGTGATCTACACCGGCCTGCGGCAGACGCCGGAGATGATCGTGAACGCTTCCATTCAGGAAGACGTACAGTGCATCGGCCTCAGCATTCTTTCGGGCGCGCACAACGCCATCGTGCCGCGCGTCATGGCGCTGCTGAAGGAGCGCGGTGCCGATGATATCCTGGTCGTGGTCGGTGGCACCATCCCGGCGCAGGATATCGAGTTTCTAAAGCAGCAGGGCGTTGCGGCAATCTTCGGCCCGGGCACGCCGCTGGAAACAACCATCGACTTCATCCGCGCAAACGTCAAACCGCGCGGCGTTCCGGCATAATCGCCTCGGTTCTTTCTGTCATCCCCGCAGGGGATCTGTCTCTGTAGGATTTCTCCGATTTTTGGAGGCAAGACAGAGTCATTCTGAGCGAAGCGAAGAATCCCCGCATTTTTCTTGTTTGGCCAATACACAGATCCTTCGCTTCGTTCAGGATGACGGCCATCAGGGCAAACGCACCTCGTAACGATCGGCCAGACGTTCTGGTTGTTGCCTCTCTTTCTGTCCTTGCACAGGAATCTGCTTCTTCCCTTCCCTTGGAAAATTTCTCAGCTGTCGCTGCCGTCATTCATCCGCAGAATCGCCTCGGCGTACTTCATCGGCAGCAGCTTGCGCTTCATGTCGCTGCCCGTCACCACATGCACGGTTTCGCCTTCGGCCAGCAGCGTCTCATCGGCCGCACGGCGCAGCCGGTAGCGGAACTTCAGCAGATAACCGCGCGCCAGGGATGCCTCTGTTTCAATGCTCACCACATCGTCATACTGCGCCGGCGAGCGGTAGCGGCAGGTCGCCTCTACCACCGGGATGTAGCAGTCATCCTCAACTTCCATCTGCTTGTAGTCGAACCCAAGCTGGCGCAGCAGCTCCACGCGGCCCAGCTCAAACCACACCAGATAGTTGGCGTAATACACGACGCCCATCTGGTCCGTCTCTGCATAGCGCACGCGCAGGGTCGTGCGGCTCACGCGTTCCATCTCGCTCCAGCCTGTCTGTTGTGGCTCGCTCACGATCTCTCCCTTGGCTCAGTGTTCCACACAGGGGTGCGCTTCTCCAGGAACGACGAAACGCCTTCCAAAAAATCCGGCGTCGCGCGGGCCACGATGTTCGCCTCTACAGCCGCATCCAACTGCTGCGTCAGCGCAGCGCGGCTGTCTTCCAGCAGTAGCCGCTTGGTGGCGCGTAAGGACTCCGGACTGTTCCGCAGCAACGCCTGCGCCAGCGCGTGCGCCCGTTCGAGCACCGGCGCGGCCACGACTTCATTGATCAGGCCGAGCGTTCTGGCCTCCTCGGCGGGAAACAGTCGCGCCGTCAGCAGCAGATCGCGGGCCTGCTTCTCACCTACCTGCCGCACCAAAAACGCGGAGACCACGGCGGGCACAAACCCGATCTTCGCCTCCGTGTACCCGAATTTTGCCTCCGGCGCGGCCAGCGTAAAGTCGCAGATGGTCGCCAGCCCGGTGCCACCTGCGATTGCGTGCCCGTTCACGGCGGCAATCGTCGGCAGCGGGCACGTGTAGAGCGTCCAGAAGAGCTCGCGGATGTTCTCGGAGTCTTCGCGATGCTCCGCCGGTGTGCGGCCGGCCAGGGATTGCAGATGCTCGAGGTCCATACCGGCGCAAAACGCGGCTCCCGCGCCGGTCAGGATCAGCACGCCGGAGCGCCGCTGCGAAAACCGCTGCATCGCATCGCACAGCTCGGCAATCATTCGGGGGCTCAGCGCATTGCGCCGCTCCGGCCGGTTCAGCGTCAGAACGACGGCGCCGTCTGACTCCTCTTCACGAAGGGTTTCGTAGGGCATCCTGCGACTCCAAAACAAATCAAGCGGAAACCCTCCATGGTATCTGGCCGCATCGCCCTCGCGCTACTTTGCCGGCGAAGGCGCTGCCGTATGTGAGCCGCTCAGCCGCAGCATGTGCAGCAGATCCGTGCTGGTCACAATGCCCTGCAGTGCGCCGTCCGGCGCCGTGACCAGCAGCATGCGCTGCTCCCGGTCTTCGGAGAGCAGACGGATCGCCTCCAGCGCGTCGCAATCCGCGGCGATCCGTGGCACGGTCCGGTCGGCAATTTCGCCTACAGTCTTTGTATCCCAGGCATCCACCGGCACGGCACCCAGGGACGCTACAGACAGCAGACCGGTGACGCGCGCCGGGCTGCCACTCACCACGGGATAGCTCAGGTGCGGGGCCTCGCGACCAATCGACTCCGCAAATGCGCGCAGCGTGGTCTCCGCCGGCACGGCTACCACGGTCTGCTGCATGAGACTGCCGACCGGCACATCATGCAGCTCCTGCACGCGCAGGCCTTCGTGCTGTCTCTGGTCGCCGGAGGCGGACGCCTCGCCCGAAACCGCATACGCCACCGCAGAGCCAATCAGCGCGGGCACAATAAACGCGTGGCCGCCGGTCGCCTCCGCCACAAACACTACGGCAGCCAGAGGCGTTTTGTAGCCTGCAGAGATAAACGCTGCCATCCCTACAGCGGCAAACAGTTCGATCGAGTGCGAGTGGATGATCTGCGCGAACGCCGTGCCAAAGCTGCCGCCACTGAGAAACAGCGGGACGAACATGGCGCTGACGCCGCCCGTGGCCAGCGTGAAGAGCGTGGCCGCGAGTTTGAAGATGCCAAACACGATCAGCTCGCCGGAGCTGTGATGCAGTTGCAGAATCTGGCCGACAGCTTCGTAGTTCGGACCCAGCGGAACCAGCGGCCCGCGATAGAGCAGCAAAAATCCCAGTCCGCACAGGCTGGTGAGAAATCCGCCCAGCGTGAGCTTGATCCAATGCGGCGCCTGCCAGTGCACCATAAAGACGCGCGCGCGGCGGAAGGTGATGGTGAAGGCCATGGCAGCCAGACCCATCAGTGCGCCCAGAAACGCGCTCCACAAAAGATCTTCGCGGTTGAACATGGTTCCGCTGGCAAAGTTAAACACCGGCACCGCACCCAGAAACGCGGCCAGTGTCATGTAGGAGACGACGGACGCAATCAGCGAGGGCAGCAGCGCCTCATGCGCCAGATCGTCCTTGTACGGCATCTCCAGTGCGAACACTAAGCCGGTCATCGGCGCCCGAAACACCGCCGCCATGCCCGCCGCTGCGCCGCTGATGAGCATGATGCGCCGGTCGCGCGGCTTCAACCGCAGGCGATGCAGCTTGGTCCAAAGCCACGAGCCGATGGCGCCGCCCCCGTAGATGCTGGGCCCTTCCAGCGCCGCGCTGCCGCCGAAGCCAACGGTCGTGATCGCCGCCAGAATCTTCGGCACAAAGTAGCGAACATTCACCTGCCCCTGATGCTCGTGATAGGAGCGGATGATCTCCTCCGTCGAGTGCTCGTTGGGGTCGGGTGTGAAGTACTGCATGATCAAACCGGTTACAGCGAACGCGGCTGTCACGATGGGCACAATCGTCCAGAGCTTCCGCACCATCAAGGCCAGCAGCGGCGGCCACAGCTCCTTCAGGATCACAACTGCCACGCCAGTGACAACCAGACCGGTGATGAGCCCGATGAGCGGCGCGATGATGAGCCACTTCGAGAGGTCGCGCGTATACGTGGCGCGGAGATCTTCAGAGACCAGCGGGAAATATCGCCGGAGCAGCGGATGCTCCAGCACGCGCCGGTGCAGGCGCACGGGCTTCGAGGATATGGTTTGCAGATCGTTCATACGTTCTCAGTGGCCTTCAGCAGTGGCGGCGTGGTGTTCGCGGCTGGTCAGCACGCGCCGCAGCGCGGCAATCAGCTTCGGGCCGCGGGTATCCAGTTCCTGCAGATGCTCGCGCGACAGCCGGTCCAGAACTTTTCTTCCGTGCGCAGTAATCTTCAGGCGGACGCGGCGGCCGTCCTGCGCATCCTGTACGCGAACCAGCAGTTTCTCGTGTTCGCAGCGGTCCGCCAGCTCCACGACGGTGTTGTGCTTCAGTCCCAGCCGCTCCGCGGCGTAGGCGATCGACGGGCTCACCTCGCGCGGCGCGCCGGCGATGGCCAGCAACAACTGATGCTGCTGCGGCTGCAGTCCCGCGGCGTGCGCCGCCTGCTCACTCACCACGAGGAACATGCGCATCTGGTGGCGGAACTCCGCCAGATCGTGAAACACGCTCGCGTTCGGTGCGGCAGCAGTCATGCTGTAATTATATCGCTATACGATATATATGCATCGGGATTTTCCCCCGAGAGATTCCGCGAGAACCTACTGGATCGGCAAGCCGTACTGGCGGGATATCTCCTGGCTAGCGCGGGAGAGCGCGCCCAGCGGTTCCAGCTTCGGCAGCGCCGCGCCGCAGTTTCGCAATGCCTCCAGCGCCGTCTCCGTCGCCAGGTTCCCTACCAGCAGATCCTGCGCAAATGGGCAGCCACCCAGCCCGCCCATCGCCATGTCGAACCGGCGGCACCCAGCCGCGTAGGCCGCCTGCACTTTCGCCGCAACCTCGTCGGGCCGCGCATGCAGGTGCACGCCAAACTCCCCGCGCAGGCCGGCGTCCGCCACGGCAGTCACCAGCGTATGCACCTGTTCGGGCGTGGCCACGCCGACCGTGTCGGCAAGTGAAATCTGCGTGACGCCCATATCGCTCAAGAGGCGGCACGCTTCTACGACCTCGTCCAGGCTCCACGCATCGCCGTAGGGATTGCCGAAGGCCATTGAAATATAAACGACAAGATTCAGTCCCGCACGATACCCCAGCTCCGCCACCTGATCGAGCGCGTCCAGACACTCGTCCGGCGTCTGGTGCTGATTTCGCTCCAGAAATACGGGTGAGATCGAGTACGGAAACCCAAGAGTGGTGATGGCTCCGGTGTCGATCGCGCGGGTCGCGCCCTTCTCGTTCATCGCGATGCCGATCATCTCCACACCAGGCGGCGGCTCGGCCAGCAGCAGCACCTGTTCGGAGTCGGCCATCTGCGGCACGGCCTTGGGGGAAACAAACGAGGCCGCATCGATGTGGCGAAATCCAGCGGCGATCAGCGCGCGCAGGTAGTCCGCTTTTATCTCCGCCGGGATAACCCGCGGCAGCGCCTGCCAGGCATCGCGCGGGCACTCGATAATCGTCACTTCGTCGTCCGGCATCGTTCTCCCTTATCCGCGCAGCACGCCCTGCAGACCCGACGACCACCTATCGATGGCAGAGGCGATCTGTCCATACTCCCACAACGCCACGCCGTCCACACTGCCTGCGTTCAGGCTGCGGCAGTCCGCATCAATGGCGCGAATCGTCTTGCGGCAAAATTCCAACGGCTGGTCAGCGTGCGGCTCAAACAGCGGCGTAAAAAAGTGCAGCGGACGGCGAATGCCGCTGGCCGCCTGCGACGCCTCAAGCGGCGCGACCAGCCGAGTCCGATAGAAGTCCGGAATCGTCATCCCCGTCACTGCGCCCCCTTCGTAGAGCTGTACGTTCAACCAGTCGATATTGTTTCCGGTGGTAGTACGCGTCGCCGCGAGCAGACCCTGCGGCAGGCCCGGCAAGGGCGCAGGCTTGGCGTACAGTTCCGCGGCAATGCCGGAGACAGGCGCGTGCGTCACAATGTGCGACGGATTGCTCCGCTTGTACTCATTGGTAATGTCGGCGACCGTCTTTCCGTACTCGTGGTGGACGGCCATCCATTCCGGCAGACCGCCGGTCATCGGCTCCAGATCCAGGTCAAGCCCGTCGATGCCCAGGGGTGTGATGACATCACGGTTCAGCTGGGCGATGAACCGTGCAACTCCGTACCCAAGTACGGACTCGAATGATTCGAGCTGCGCCCAGCCGCCCAGACACAGCAGAACCCGCTTGCGCCCCGCAAAGCCGGTCTGCAGCCGACGCACGACCGGCGCCAGCGTCGCGTTCAGCTCCGAGAAGGGCGTGTCGTTGTACCGCAGTTCCAGTTGACCGCCGTTCAGAAACACCCGCAGGAACGAGAGGATCAGGACGTTAAAGCCGCTGTTGCCAAGCGCTTCGACGGCGGCGTTCACGGCCTGCTCGGGCTGCGGAACCTGGCCGTAGACGTAGAGAATGCGACGCGAAGCCGCAGTAGGAGCAGCTACGGCCGGCACGGCGTGCAGCGCTCCCGCCGCCAGACAACTGCCTAAGAACTCTCTACGCCGCATCGGTCTCGCTCTTAGGTTTGCAGAATGCCCGGATTGAACCGGGGCACGTCGGGATTGAGCGCCGCACATTCGAGTGCCATTTGCAGCACATCGCGGGTCTTGCGCGGATCGATGATCGCGTCTACCCAAAGGCGTGCCGCCGCATAGCGCGGATCTGTCTGCGCATCGTAGGTGGCTTTGGTGGAGTCGAACAGCTCCTTCTTCTCCGCGTCGCTCAGCTTGTGGCCATCGCGCTCCAGTTGTTTGATGCGAACCTCCACCAGCGTGCTTGCCGCGGAGGCGCCGCTCATGACCGCGTATTTGGCCGTCGGCCACGCGAACAGAAAGCGCGGATCGTACGCCTTGCCGCACATCGCGTAATTCCCTGCTCCAAAGGAGCCACCGACGATGACGGAAATCTTCGGCACCACGCTGTTCGAAACAGCAGCGACCATCTTGGCCCCGGAGCGGATGATGCCGCTCCACTCCGCATCGCGGCCCACCATGAAGCCATTCACATCGTGCAGAAAGACAAGCGGCACCAGATTCTGGTTGCAGTCCATGATGAATCGCGCGGCCTTGTCCGCCGACTCGGCATAGATGACGCCGCCAAACTCCATGTGCTTGTCGCCGGTTGCGCTGGTCTGCATCTGGTTGGTCTTTTGATTGGCCACGATGCCCACCGCGTAGCCACCGATACGGCCGTAGCCGCACAGCAGCGTCTGCCCATAGCCGGGTTTGTACTCGTCCAACCGCGAACCATCGAGAATGCGCGCCAGCAGCGCGTGCATGTCGTAGCTGTGCGTTGCGGCGCGGGCCGGGTCAGGGTTGAGCAGACCGAGCAGGTCTTCCGAGCTATAACGCGGAGCATCGGCTGCGGGATCAAACGGCGCGCGGTCAAAGGCCGACTGCGGCCGATGCCCCAGCCGCGAAACCAGCGAGCGCAGCCGTGCGATGCAAAGGTGATCGTTCGGCTCTTTGAAGTCCACCGTGCCGGAGATCTCGGCGTGCATCGTCGCGCCACCCAGCTGCTCCGCAGGCACTTGCTGGCCGATCGCGGCCTGCACCAGCGCAGGCCCGGCAAGAAACAGCCCGCTGCCTTCCGTCATCAGTACGTGGTCCGTCATCACGGGCAGATACGCGCCACCGGCCACGCACATACCCATGATGGCCGTCATCTGCGGAATGCCGCGCGCCGACATGACGGCGTTGTTGCGAAAGACGCGGCCAAAGTCATCCTGGTCGGGGAAGACATCCTCCTGCAGGGGCAGAAAGACGCCGGAGGAGTCGACCAGGTAGAGCGTTGGAATGTGATTTTCCATGGCGATGTGCTGCGCGCGCAACACCTTTTTGGCCGTCATGGGGAAAAAAGCACCCGCCTTCACAGTGGCGTCATTGGCAATCACCATCACGCGGCGGCCTGCGACTGTTCCCACGCCCGCGACTGTGCCCGCTGCGGGTGCGCCGCCGTACTCGCCGTACATGCCGAAGGCGGCGTAGAGGCCCAGCTCATGGAACTCCGTACCGGGGTCGAGCAGCAATTGCAGCCGCTCGCGCACGGTCAAGCGCTTCTTGCTGTGCTGCGCTTCGATGGCCTTCGCGCCGCCGCCTTCGCGCAGCTTTGCCTGTTGCTGGTCGTAGGCAGCCAGCAGTTCGCGCATGGCGGCTGCGTTGGCGCGAAACTTCTCGCTGGCTGTATCCAGAGAGGACGGGAGAACGTTGGCAAGCGGGGTGTCAGCGGAAGAATTGGCTGTCATGAGCAGGTGGGAACGGAAGACTGCTCAGCATAAAGCATTCGCGGAGCGAAGAGCAATGCACGGCCTCGTCCGGTGGGGCGGCGGCGCGGCCGCCGGGGAAGGGGGCGAAGGACCTCGGTATTAGTCGAAAGGACCCAAATGCAGAGATTCTTCGCTTCGCTCAG
>JAKAUB010000132.1 GCA_021827845.1 Acidobacteriota bacterium
ACAGGGCAAAAGGACGCGGCCAGCAGCCGCGCAGATTGGGGAGCCGCGACGCCATGAGATTTCTGAACGATCTTCGCTTTGCTGCGCGCCAACTGCGCAAGTCGCCGGGATTTTTGGCGGTCGCCGTGGTAACGCTGGCGCTGGGCATCGGGGCCAACACGGCGATCTTCAGCGTGGTGAATGCGCTGCTGCTGCGCCCGCTGCCCTATCCGCAGCCTGACCGGCTGGGGCTGCTGGTACGGCACCAGACAGGCCAGGGAGGCACGGAAGACGCGGACAATCAGGACAACAAGACCTTTCGCGCTGTGAAGGAGCGCGTCCCGGCAGTCATGGCGGCCGCGTCCAGTCTGGAGAGCGGAGTAAATCTGCAAAGCCGCGAAGGCGCGCAATATGTACAGGCGCTGCGGGTCTCCTCCGGCTACTTCCGCGTGCTGGGCTTTCCCATGCAGATGGGACGCGGCTTTACGCCTGCGGAAGATATGCCGGGCGGCGCACCGGTTGCCGTCGTCAGTCATGCGCTGTGGCGCACGACGTTCCGTTCCGACCCAGCAATCATCGGACGTACCGTTCTGCTGAAAGGCGCAGCCTACACGATTGTGGGCGTGCTGCCACGCGGGGCGCAGTCTCCGAAGATGGAATGGGTCAGTGAGCCGGTGGATGTGTGGACACCGCTGCAGCCGAGCGATGCCGGCGAAGGGGGAGGCACCAACTATCAAGTGCTGCTACGGTTGCGGCCTGGAAAAACCTGGGCAGAGGCGAATGCGCAACTGAGCGCCGTGCGGCCCGCTTATTTTGCAGCGGAGGAGAAAAGCAATCCCGGCACGACCATCCAGTTGCAGTCTGTGCCTTTGCAGGTGGGCCAGGTGGAGAGCACACGGCCGGCGATCCTGGGCCTGATGCTCGCAGTCGGCTTCATTCTGCTGATTGCGTGCGCCAACCTGGCGGGCCTGGCGCTGGTGCGCGCGCAGCGCCGCAGCGGCGAACTGGCGACGCGGCTGGCGCTGGGCGCCACACGCTGGCAGTTGGCGCGCCAGTTGTGGACGGAAAATCTTCTGCTGGCTCTTATTGGCGGGGCCGCTGGACTGGCCGTGGCACAGGGCGCATTGCTCGCCATGGAACGCCTGATCCCGGAGGGTTTGCTTCCGCTGACACAGTTCTCGCTCGATGGCCGCGTGCTGCTGTTTACGCTAGCTGCCTCCCTGCTGTCGAGTCTTCTGTTCGGCATGCTGCCCGCGCTGGAATTGAATCGCGTTGACCTGCGCACAGCCATGACGACAAGCGCCTCCCGCGGCGCCAGCGCCAGCGGTCATCGCCGCACGCGTACCATGCTGATCGCGGTCGAAATTGCACTGACCGTCGTTCTGGTCAGCGCGTCAGGATTGCTGTTGCGCTCGCTCATCTATCTGGAGACGCTGCCGCCGGGCTTCGATGCCACCAACGTGATGACAGCGCATGCCTCGCTCGACGACGCGCGCTATCAAAACGCGGCCGCTGTGCAGCACCTGTTCACCACCAGCATCGCCGCCATGCGCCGGATTCCCGGCGTTGAGAACGCTGCCGTTGGCCTGAGCCTGCCCTACGAGCGCGGCCTGAATGACTTCGTCCATATCGCGGATGGCAAGCAGGCTGGGCAAGGCCACGTGGCCAGCGTGATTTACGTGACGCCGGGATACTTTGACGTGCTGCGCATGCGGCTGCTGGCCGGGCGCGACTTTGGCGCCAGCGATACCGCGCAATCGCAGCCGGTGGCGATCGTGAACGCGAGCTACGCGCGACGCTACCTCGAAACGACGAATCCTGTTGGCCGTCATCTGGGCAGCGCGAAGGAAGATATGGCCGCGGGCACCGCGATTGTTGGCGAAGTTGGAGACGTCGTGAAGACGCCGGGCTTTTCCGGGGACGCACCGCTGGCGACCGAGCCCACAATCTATGTTCCGACGGCGCAGGTTCCATCCAGCCTGCTGAGCATGGTGCACGTCTGGTTCCAGCCGAGCTGGATTGTTCGCACGCGCGGCCCGGTGGCCGGCATTCCGCAAGCGATGCAGCAGGCGCTCGCGCAGGCCGACCCAAATCTTCCGTTCGCCGGCTTTGCCAGCATGGCAAGTCTGGAGCAGCAGGCGCTGGGCATGCAGCGCGTGGAGAGCGTGCTGCTGGCGGTTCTCGGCGGGTTGGCGCTGCTGCTCTCCGCCGTCGGCGTCTACGGGCTGATCGCCAATCTGGTCACGCAGCGCAGACGCGAGATCGGCATCCGCCTGGCCCTGGGCTCGACGGTACAGCAGGCGATGTTGCAGATCGGCCGGCCGGCCATGGTTGCGACCGCTACCGGTCTCGCCGCGGGCATCGGAGCTTCTCTGCTGACATTAGCGACGATGAAGAGCCTGATCTTCGGTGTACAGGCGACAGATCCGATTGCGCTGGCTGGTACAGCCGTGCTGCTGGGTCTGGTGGCGACAGCTGCCACACTGCTGCCAACGCGGCAGATTGCAAGGATTGATCCCGCAGAGACACTGCGGGAGGAGTAACGAACCATCTCACGCAAGACAGAAAAAGGGGAGACCAACCATGGCCACAGCCGTTCCAACGCAGGACGAAGCTCTGCTTCGCATTGAGGGACTTACAAAGGTTTTCTACACGGATGAGATTGAAACCCACGCGCTCTCCGGCATCCACATGACGATTGCGCGTGGCGAATACGTAGCCATATCCGGCCCTTCCGGTTGCGGCAAATCCACGCTGCTGTCGATTCTTGGCCTGCTGGATACGCCGAGCGGCGGCGTGTACCGGCTGAACGATCGGCCAGTCGAGAACTTGAACTTTGCCGAGCGCTCACGGATTCGCAACCAGGAGATCGGCTTCATCTTTCAGAGCTTCAACCTGATCGGCGATCTTACGGTGTATGAGAACGTCGAGCTGCCGCTGACCTACCGCTCCGGCATGTCGGCCGTGGAGCGCAAGCGCCGCGTGGATGAGTCGCTGGCCCGCGTCGGCATGGCGCACCGGCTGCGGCATTATCCGGCGCAGCTCTCCGGCGGTCAGCAGCAGCGTGTCGCCGTGGCCCGCGCGCTGGCCGGGTCGCCTTCCATCCTGCTGGCGGATGAGCCGACCGGCAACCTCGACTCCCGCAACGGCGAGGCGGTGATGCAGCTGCTGAAAGAACTGCACAAGGATGGCGCCACCATCTGCATGGTGACGCACGATCCCCGCTTCGCCAAGCTGGCCGAGCGGGAGATTCATCTGTTCGACGGCCAGGTGGTATCGGAGGCCGACCTGCGGCAGAAGATGGCCGCCGAGACAGAGATGCTGAAGTAGACCAGCGAAGCGACGCGGTAGTACCAGGAGCTGCCATGCAACCGATATGGAACGATCTTCGCTACGCACTGCGGCAGTTGCGCAAGGCGCCCGGATTCACCCTGACCGTGCTGCTGACGCTGGCGCTGGGCATCGGTGCGAATACCGCGATGTTCACCGTCCTCGAAGCCATGCTGCTGCGCGCGCTCCCGATTCATGACGCAAAGCGGGTCATGTACATCACGGAGAATGCGTGGCCAGACAACGTGATGGAGACGGGAAACAGCCCGTGGACCTTTACGCTGCCGGTGTTCGAGCAGCTCCGGCAACAAAAGCAGATATTTTCCGGGGTGATTGGCTACGTCCCGCTATCTTTTGGCAAGGTGGATGTCAGGGTGGGTCACACACCCATGACCACCGAGGCCGACATGGTGAGTGGGAATTTCTTCTCCATGCTCGGCGTTCCGATGGAGCGGGGCCGCGCCTTTGGCCTGGACGACGAGCGGCGGCACACACAGGTTGCCGTCCTCAGCTACAACTTCTGGACGCGCGCCTTCTCCCGCAGCCCGGAAGCCATCGGCCAGACGCTCTTCATCAAGGGAATTCCGTTCACGATCCTCGGCGTTGCACGGCGCGGGTTTGCCGGCGTCGAACCGGCCACGCAGGGTGACTTCTGGATTCCTCTGCAGGACCGCGCGGACCTGCCGGCATGGGGCAATCCGATAAACGGCGGGCACGGGCTCTATGGGCCGAAGCCCTGGTCGGCGCTGATGATGATGGGCCGCCTCGCACCAGGCATGACGAAGCGGACGGCCGAGGCCGCACTGAATCCCCTGCTGCTGCGCCTCTGGTACGGAACACTGGGCCGTACCATTCCCCCGCAGATGAAACTGGGCGTAACCCTTGTGCCGGCCACGGGCCTGGGACCGGTCAGCGACCAGTTCCGGACTCCGCTTGAGATCACCATGGGGCTGGTGCTGCTGGTGCTGCTGATTGCCTGCACCAACGTTGCCATGCTGGTACTGGCGCGCAACACGGCCCGCGAGCGTGAGATTGCCGTGCGTGTGGCGCTGGGGGCCGGCAAGGGAACGCTGATCCGCCAGTTGCTGGCAGAAGGACTGCTGCTGGCGATGGGCGGCGGTGCACTGGGCTGGACGTTTGCCGCCACGGCTAGCCCGCTGCTGAGCCGCGCGCTGGCCACGATCGACTTTCAAACCAATATGACGCCAAATGGCAGCGTGCTGTGGTTCACCCTGGCGGTTTCCGCGCTGGCCACCGTTCTCTTCAGCCTGGCGCCCGTGCGGAACGCATTGCGGGTTCAGCCGACGATGGCCTTAAAAGCGGGCGCTGCTGGCGGAGCTGTCGGGCGCGGACACTGGACAACGCGGCGCATCCTGGTGGCCGGACAGATTGCACTTGGGGTGGTCTGTCTGTTCGCGGCTGGGCTGATGGTGCGCACCCTGCGTGCCTATCAGCGGCAGGATCTCGGCATCCGCACAGCCGGCCTGCTGACGTTTGGCGTTACGCCGACAGGAACGCTGACAACGGCACAAAAGGTCGCCTTCTATCAGAACCTGATTGCGCGGCTGCGTGCCCTGCCGGGCGTGGAGTCGGCGACTGTGGTCGAAAACATTCCGGGCGCACAGGTCTCCGACAATAGCGGCTTGTGGATCGATGGCGTTCTAAAATCCACGGGAACTTTAGACACTCTTCTGCGCAGCAATACTGTTGGGCCGGATTTCTTTCACGTGATGGGCATTCCTGTGCTGCGCGGACGCGACATCGCGGCTGCAGACAACACCTCTGCGCCGCACGTTGTTGTCGTCAACCAGACACTGGCGACGCGCTTCTTTCCCCACGGAGATCCGTTGGGACATACGATCGGCCCGAAAGACGATGCCTACACGATTGTGGGCGTGGTGCGCGACAGCAAATACACCAGTGTGGACGAGCCTGCGATGGCGATGGCCTGGTACTCCTACGCGCAGGTTCCCAACTTTCCGCCCATGAATATTGAACTGCGCGCCGACGGTAATCCACTG
>JAKAUB010000121.1 GCA_021827845.1 Acidobacteriota bacterium
AGATCGAACACACCGGCGCGGTGGAGCAGTGCATCCAGTTCGACCGCAGGTCCGGCAAACTGCGAAGCCGTGACGACGCCACGATGCGCGGACACGGCGACGTCTCCGCCGTGGCGCAGCGCAGCCGTCAGCGGCGTTGGAGCCGGCTCGACGGATGCTGTTGCAGCAGCGGGCGAAGATTGCGGGGCAGTCGTGTCCATAACGGCGTGCGTGGGCGGAAATCCCTGACGTACACTCAAAATTATAGGCGCTCCATCCGCACGATTTCTTTTTCGGCGCGCCCGAACACAGGCAGGGGCTTACCGGTTGCGGATGAGGAAAATCGCCAATGATTGCGGAGCGCGCAGTGGGCTGCGCCGCTCGCGGCAAGTCTTGCAAAACCGCTGGGCCGCTCCGACAATCGGCTGCCTGCTGACGCTGCTGAGCCTCCGCGCGTCGGCGCAGGCACCCAAACCTGCGCCAGCGCCCGATACGCGCATCACGCCCGAGCAGGCGCAGGCTCTCTTCCACTCGGTCGATTCCATCCTGCAGTTTGACGCGAACGATACAGGTCTGCCGATTCTGCATCCCGTGAAGCGGCGTCTGGTGACGCGCGATGAGGTGACCGAATATCTCTCGCGCCAGCTACAGAAGGACCGCGCCGCCAAGCGGCTGCAGCGGGACGAGCTGATTCTGAAAAAGTTCGGACTGCTGCCGCAGACGTTCGATCTGAAGCCGTTTCTGATCCGCCTGCTGCGCGAGCAGGTCGCCGGATATTACGACGAGAAGACGAAGACCGTAAATCTGCTGGACTGGATTCCGCCGGACGAGCAGAAGCCGGTGCTGGCGCACGAGCTGACGCATGCGCTGCAGGACCAGCACGTGAACCTGGAAAAATGGGACGAGGACAACGAAGACTCTGTGCCGAAAAACGTGGCGCAGGATAATCAGCGCATCCGGCAGGATGAGCAGTCCACCGCGCGCGATGCGGTGCTGGAGGGTCAGGCGATGGCGGTGTTTGTCGACTACGCTTTGCGCCCCACCGGACGGACGCTGCTGACCTCGCCGGGCCTGCTGGACCATATGGACCAGATGCTGGCCGACACCTCCGACTCTCCCACGCTGGCCAGCGCGCCGCTCATGCTGCGCCGGTCGCTGGAGTTTCCTTATACCGATGGGCTAAAGCTGGTGGCGGCTGTCCTGGCTGCCAAAGGGCGCGAGGCTGCCTACGCCGGAATGCTGGACCATCCACCGTCGTCCTCGTACCAGGTGATGACCCCCGCAGCCTATCTCGACCACACGGCGGTACCGGTACTTTCCATGCCAGACCTTCATCCGCTGCTGAAGCATGAATATTCGCCCTACGATGTGGGCGCCATGGGCGAGTTTGACGTTGAGGTTCTGGCGGAGGTTTTCGGCGGCAAGCCGGTTGCACGCAGCCTGGCGCCGTCCTGGGATGGCGGATATTATTACGCGACCGAGCGCAAGAAAGACGGCTCTGCCGATGACGGGCATTCGCCCGACGCGCTGGCGTTGCTCTATGTGTCCCGCTGGAAAAGCAGCGGCGCTGCCGCACAGTTTGCGCAGCTTTACGCGCAGCAGATTCCACGGCAATATACCGATGCCGTGCCGGATTCGGGGAACTCCCCGGAAGGAATGGACTGGCGGTGGAAGACGTCCGCCGGACCCGTGGTCATCGCACGGCGCGGCCACATGGTGTTCGTCAGCGAAGGCTTTGCCAGCGGCTTGACGGACAAGCTGGAGGCGATGACGGTTGCCGCGACTAAAACGGTAAACTCCAGCGGCGAAGCAACGCCGGCCACTCCGCAAAGCGGCCGGCCAGCAGCAGAGCTGGGGCAGCAGTTGCGGGAGAGCCTGAACGCGTTGAACGTCGCGCTATACTAGGCAATTCACAGCCCAGCACGACGACAAATGCCCGCGCGCCCTACGGTTGCGCGGCCTGGAGGAGACGGATGGTTTCTCGCGCGGAAATTGGGATTATTGGCGGCAGCGGTTTGTATCACATGCCCGGACTGGTGAATGCCCGGGAAGAGCAGATCAGCACTCCATTCGGCGACCCGTCCGACTGGCTGACGTTTGGCGAGCTGCGGGGCCGCAAGGTGGCCTTTCTGGCGCGGCACGGACGCGGCCACGGCATTCTGCCCTCTGACATCAACTATCGCGCCAACATCTACGCCATGAAGCAGGTCGGCGTCACCGCCATCCTTTCCATCTCTGCAGTGGGGTCGCTTAAGGAAGAGCACGCGCCCGGAGATTTTGTGGTGCCGGACCAGTTCATCGACCGTACCTACGCGCGTCGCAGCACCTTTTTTGGGCCGGACATCGTCGCCCACGTTTCGATGGCCGATCCGGTCTGCCCGGAGGTGGGCAATGCCCTGATGGCCGCCTGCAAAGGGCAGGAGGTTGCGGCCACCCGCGGCGGAACGTACGTCTGCATGGAGGGTCCGCAGTTTTCCACCCGCGCGGAGTCGCACCTCTATCGCTCCTGGGGCGCAGACGTCATCGGCATGACGAACCTGCAGGAAGCGAAGCTCGCTCGCGAAGCGGAGATTTGCTACGGCACGCTGGCCATGGTGACCGATTACGACTGCTGGCACGCGGGCCATGGTTCGGTAACTACCGAACAGGTTGTCGCAGTGCTGAACCAGAACAATGCGCGTGCTCTGCGCGTGCTGGACGCGGCGGTCGCAGAACTGCCCGCCCAGCGCCGCTGCTGGTGCCAGCAGGCGCTGAAAGATGCAATTCTGACGCGGCCCTCCTTGATCTCGCTGGCGACCCGGCAAAAGCTGCGCCTGCTGCTGGACCGCTACCTGCAACCGGCTACGAAGATTCTCGAGCGGCCATAACGCATCAGGAAAAATCTCCCACATGTCGATTCTTGTTGTTGGTTCCGTCGCATTCGACAGTATCCATACGCCCCGTGGCAGCGTTGACCGCTGCCTGGGCGGCGCGGCCACGCATTTTTCCCTGGCAGCCAGTTTTTTCACGCCGGTGCGCGTCATTGGCGTTGTCGGCGAAGACTATACCGCCAAGGAAGAGGACGTCTTCCGCGCCCGTGGCATCGATACGCGCGGCATCGAGCGCGTGCCCGGTAAATGCTTCCACTGGACGGGCGAGTATCGCGACGCCATGAACGAGGCGTATACGCTGCAGACGGATCTGAATGTCTTCCAGTCGTTCCAACCGAAGGTTCCGGCAGAGTATCAGGACAGCGAGTTTCTCTTTCTGGCCAACATCGATCCTGCGCTGCAGCAGAAGGTGCGCACTGCCATGCCGGGCGTGAAGATGGTGTGCGGCGACACCATGAACTACTGGATCACCGGACATCGCGCCAATCTGGATACCGTGCTGCGCGGGCTGGATGTGCTGCTCATCAACGATGGCGAGGCGCGCCTGCTCTCCGGCGAGACCAATCTGCTGCGCAGCGCTGAACGCATTCTTGCCAGCGGCCCCAAAACGGTGATCGTGAAGCACGGGGAGTACGGCGCGACGGCCTTCTTCAGCCCTGCGTCCTTTCCCGGAGAATCCCGGCATCGCTTCTTTCACGCTCCAGCGCTGCCACTGGCGGAGGTGGTCGATCCCACCGGCGCGGGCGACTCCTTTGCCGGCGGATTTTTTGGCTACCTGGCCTCGCAGCCGGCAGTCACTCCAGCGGCCTTCCGCCGCGCCATGTTTTATGGCGGCGTCATGGGATCGTTTGCCGTCGAACGCTTTGGCACGGAACGCATGCAGTCGCTGACCCGCGAGGAGATCGACCGCCGCTTTGCGACGTTCCGGGAGCTGTCCCACCTTGACTCCGACTAAATCGCACCGCACCGGCTATCGCAGCGGTTATCGTTCCGGGAGCAAGCCATCCGGCGGCAGTAGCACACTGCGGGAAGAAACCCAGCTTGTTCTCGCGACCGCGACTTTATTTGTGACCGCTTCGCTGCTTTATTGCGGGCGTGCCAATATGCTGCTGCTCTACGGCGATGCCGTCGCGCACCTGGCCATTGCCCGGCGGGTCTTCGATTCGCTGACTCCCGGCATCACCCAGCTCGGCTCCGTCTGGCTGCCGCTGCCGCATCTGCTGGACCTTCCATTTGTGCAGCGTACGACGTGGTGGCAGAGCGGTGTCGCCGGTTCGCTGCCTTCAATGTTCAGCTACGCGGCGGCCTGCGCGGGCATCTACCGGCTGGCGCGGCGATGGATGAGTACTGCTCTCGCCGGTCTCATCTTTGTCGCCTTTGCATTGAACCCGGGCCTGCTGTACATGTCCGTCACGGCGATGACCGAGCCGCTGTTTCTGGCGCTGATGATCTGGGCCGTCGTGCACCTGACTGAGTTTGAAGCGACCGTCCGGCGTAAGGAAAATCCTGAGGCCCGCCACGCCTGGATCAAGCTGACGCTGGTGCTGGTGGCCGCGGTCTACACGCGGTATGACGGCTGGGTGCTGGGTTCGCTGGCGTGGCTGCTGGGTTTTGCCTGGGCGCTGCGTCATCACTGGCTGCACGATGCAAAAAATGCGCGCACATTCGTACTGTGCTCCATGCTTTTAGGAGCAGCCCCACTGGGCTGGATGCTCTACAACTGGAAGTACTTTGGTGACCCTCTGGATTTCCTGCGTGGGCCATACTCGGCACGAGCCATTGCCGCACGCACGACCAAGCCGGGATCTTTGCCCTATCCTGGCTGGCACAATTTGTGGTGGGCATTTCTTTACTATGTAAAGTCCGCCAAGCTGGGTGCCGCGCCCATGCGCTGCGGCCGGTGGTTGCTGCTGATGGCGTTCGCCGGTTCGGCCTATGCGATCAAACAATACGGCAGCCGTGTCGTTCCAGCGCTGGCGTTGTTCTGGCTGCCGATTCCCTTCTACACCTGGGCCGTCGCGTATGGCTCCGTGCCCATCTTTTTCCCGGCGTGGTTTCCGCACTCCTACTACAACACGCGCTATGGCATGGAGCTGCTGCCGGCGTTTGCCCTGTTCCCGGGCCTGGCCGTAGCAGCGGTCGTGCGCAAGTGGCCGCAGTGGAGGACGGCGGGCATCTGGGTCTCGGCCATCGTCATTGTCGCCGCCAACTTCTGGTTGCTGCGCGCCGTACCGCTGGTGGTACAGGAGGCCAAAGCCAACTCCGCCACGCGCATTCCATTTGAGCGCGCACTGGCGGCACACCTGATCCTGCTGCCGCCGGACACAATGCTGCTCATGTACACCTCTGCCCACGTCGGCGCACTGGAGGAGATTGGATTTCCGCTGCGGCACACGATCAACGAGGGCAATTACGAGCGCTGGCAGGCAGCGCTGAAAAATCCGGCCGCTGCCGCACCGTACATCATCGCCATCGATGGCGATCCGGTCGCCGCGGCGATCGCGCAACATCCTAAAAATCTTGAGCTAATGTACGTCATCTGTGCGACGGGCCAGCCATGTGCGCGGATGTATCACTCCACGCTGCCCGTCTCCTGAGGCGCCAGCCCGGCAAAAAGAAAAAGAGACGGGCCGCAGCCCGTCTCCTGACAAGCGCAGGTTCGCGCTATTCCTTAAACGCCACCAGTGACATGGGCTGGGTCAGGCCAAAGACCACCTCTGCATCCTTGGGCAGAACCGCCTGCTTGCTTTCCAGCAGCCAATGCGCGCCCACATATCCAGCCGCTGCGCCGCCAGCGATCAAAGCCGCCGGACCGCCCGCAATCAGAAAGCCGGCCGCCGCCGCTCCACCGCCAAACAGACCTGCTTCCGCAACCGCCCGCTTGCCGTGCGCAACCGTGGTCACGTTCCCCTCATTGCCCGGCTTTACATGCTGATAGTCGCCCACATCGTAGACCTCCGCATGCAGAAAATACCGCGTACCGTTGGGCAGCACCACATCGTCCGGCCGCAGATGGATCGATGCACCGCCCGTTATGCGGCGGCCGGAGGTCACCGAGGTGACGCGTCCGGTGACGATCGAGCCAGCGGGGATCACTACACGCGACCCTTTCATCACCGGCTGTAGAACGCGCGCACTGAACAGGGCGCCGGGCTGCGTGGTCGCCGTCGAAAGCTGCTGGTTGAGCGAGACAAACAGCATGGTGCCTTCGGGCAGCTGGTTCGGGCCAGAGGGCACGCTGGTGACGATGTCGGCATCTGGATTCTGAGCAACCGTCGCCGCCGGGCGCGCCACCAATCCGGGATGCGGCGCGTACTCCTGGTCATACGGCGATGTCGGCGGCGCTTCCATATGCGCCACCGGGGGCGCGACTGTCACGGTCCCGGACTGCGCGCTCTGCGATGGAGTGCTCAGATCATCGGTAACGATGGCATCCTGTGGCGGATGCGACACGCCCTCGTACGGGCTCGGCTTCGCGGTCTGTGCAAAGACGGCAGTCGCCATCAGCGTGGCTGCGAACGTTGCGGCAGCAATCGACTTCATCGTTTTTCCTCAACTCAAAAGATCGCGCGAATCGCCGCGCACTGCATCACTATTTCGACGAACCGAATGGGCCTACGTCGTCAGATCCATCCGTCGCCCAGAGACAAATCACGCTGCGCGCGAAACGGTGCGCGCATTTGCGTTCAGTGTAGCTAGGTATTTACCAAAAAATCACTATGGCCGCTTCAAGGTATCTTTCTCGTTATCATCGACGGCAGCCGCACCGCTACAGGCGGTTCGCGTCTCCGCTTTGCTACAATCAGGCTGAAAGCCTCATGCAGTTTCTCCGTACTGCACACACAACGCATCATCTTCGGCACTGTTCCTGCCGCAACCGTACTGCACGTTCTCACCTATGCCGGACCTGATCGATACCATCCGGGCAGCCCACGGCGCCCCCATTCCGGTCAACCGCCGACCCGCATTGCACGAGCGGTTGCACCATCGAGTTCTCAGGAGCGATATGACGGAAATTGCTGCAATTCGTGCCCGGGAGATTCTAGACTCCCGCGGTAACCCAACTGTTGAAGCGGATGTGCAATTGGCCAGCGGCGCCATGGGCCGCGCGGCGGTGCCAAGCGGCGCCTCCACCGGCGAGCATGAGGCGGTGGAGCTGCGCGACGGCGACAAGTCGCATTTCCTCGGCAAAGGTGTGCTGCGCGCCGTGGATAACGTCGAGACTGTGCTGGCGCCGGAGCTGGCCGGCATGGACGCGAGCAATCAGCGCCTGATCGACCAGACGATGATCGCCATCGACGGCACGCCGAACAAGGCGAAGCTGGGCGCGAATGCGATTCTGGCCGTGTCGATGGCCTGCGCCCGCGCGGTGTCGAACCAGCTGGGCATTCCGCTCTACCGCTATCTGGGCGGCGTAAACGCCAGCACCCTGCCGACGCCGATGATGAACATCCTGAACGGTGGCGCCCACGCCGACAACAATGTGGACTTTCAGGAATTTATGATCATGCCGGCCGCCGCCGAAACCTTTGGTGACGCGCTGCGCTGGGGCGCCGAGGTCTTCCACACGCTGAAGGGTGTGCTCAAGAAGAAGGGCTACAACACGGCCGTTGGCGATGAGGGTGGCTTTGCGCCTTCGCTCAAGTCCAACACAGAAGCGATTGACGTGATTCTGGAAGCGATCACGCAGGCCGGTTACAAGCCCGGCGAAGATATTTTCCTGGCGCTCGACCCGGCGGCCAGCGAGTTTTACGACGCCGACAAGAACAAGTACGTCTTCAAGAAGTCCGATAAGCGCGAGCTTTCGAGCGAGGAGATGGCGGCGTTCTGGGAGTCGTGGGCACGCCAGTACCCAATCGTTTCACTCGAGGATGGTCTGGCGGAGAATGACTGGACCGGCTGGGCGCATCTGACCCAATTGCTCGGGGATCGCATTCAACTGGTGGGTGACGATCTGTTCGTGACCAACCCGGAGATTCTGCAGCGCGGCATCGATCAGAATGTTGGCAATGCAATTCTGATCAAGGTGAACCAGATCGGCACTGTAAGCGAGACGCTGGATGCGATTGAGCTGGCCCGGCGCTATGGCTACGCCTCCATCATTTCGCACCGCAGCGGCGAGACGGAAGACACCTTCATCGCCGACCTGGCGGTGGGCACCGGCGCCGGCCAGATCAAGACCGGCTCTGCCTCGCGCACTGACCGCATTGCCAAGTACAACCAGTTGCTGCGCATTGAAGAAGAACTGGGACAGGCCGCACAGTTCCTGGGTCTGGACTCGGTAAACTTCGGCGAATAACGAACGGCGGCCTGCGGGCCGCCGGTTCTGCGTAAAGGACCATGACAAGAAATAAGCCGGTAGTGCTGACCATTCTGGACGGCTGGGGATATCGCGCCGCGACAGAAGCCAATGCCATTGCGCTGGCGCGCAAGCCAAACTACGACAAGCTGCTCGCCGAGTACCCTAACACGCTCATCCGCGCGTCCGACCATTTTGTCGGGCTGCCCGACGGACAGATGGGCAACAGCGAAGTGGGCCATCTCAACATCGGCGCCGGGCGCATCGTCCACATGGACATTACGCGCATCGATGAGGCCATCCAGAGCGGCAGTTTTTTCCGCGATCCGCTGCTGGTCGATGCCATGCAATACGCCGCAGCCCACGGCCGGCGCGTGCATTTTCTGGGTCTAGTGTCGGATGGCGGCGTGCATTCGCACCAGCGCCATCTGTATGCGCTGCTGCGTCTGGCGCGCGAACAGCACGTGATCCATGCCTTCGTCCACGCGTTTATGGATGGCCGCGACACCTTGCCCACCAGCGGCGCGGGCTACCTGGAGCAGTTGCAGCGGCAGATGCGCGAGATCGGCGTCGGCGCGATTGCGTCTGTCTCCGGCCGCTACTACGCCATGGACCGTGATCTGCGCTGGGAGCGCGAGCTGAAAGCGTTCGACGCCATGGTGAACGGGCGCGCGGAAGGTGGCCTGCACGCCGACCCCATCGCGCGGCTGCGTGAGTCCTACAACAACGGCGTCACCGATGAGTTTGTCATCCCCTTCGCCTGCGCGGACGCCAAGGGTCAGCCCATCGCGCGCATTGAGCGGGAGGATGTCTGCCTCTGCTTTAACTTCCGCGCCGACCGCGCCCGGCAGATCACCCGCGTGCTGGCGCGCAACAGCCATCTGACCGCAGCCGAGGGCCGCGACCTGCCAGCCGCCGATGCACTGGACACAACCATCCCGCGCAGCACGGTACCGCAGAATCTGCGCTACCTTTGCATGACGCAATATGACAAGCTGTTCACCCTGCCCGTCATCATCCCGCCGGAGCCCATGGAGAATCTGCTGGCGAATCGCATGGCACAGGCCGGTCTGCGCAATCTCCGCGTGGCAGAAACCGAGAAGTACGCGCACGTCACCTACTTCTTCAACGGCGGCATTGAGAAGCCGTTCCCCGGCGAAGACCGCGTGCTGGTGCCGTCGCAGAAGGTTGCGACGTATGACCTGGCGCCGGAGATGAGCGCGGCGGGTATTGCCGACGCGGTGGTCAAGGCAATCAATGACCGCACCTTCGATGTGATTGTGGTCAACTTTGCGAACGCCGATATGGTCGGCCACTCGGGCAAGCTGGAACCAACCATCCGCGCGGTCGAAACCGTGGATGCCAACCTTGGCCGCATCTATCAGGCAATTCGTGAGAAGGGTGGCTCTCTGCTGGTGACCGCTGACCATGGCAATGCTGAAATGATGGTCGATCCTGTGACCGGGGGCCCACACACGGCGCACACGACCAACCCGGTTCCCTTTTTGCTGGTGACGGAGATGGGAAAGAAGGTTGGCGTGCGCAGCGGCGGCTCCCTGCGCGATCTTGCCCCGACGATTCTTGAACTGCTGAATCTCAGTGAGCCGAAGGAGATGACCGGTGCCTCGCTCATCATGCATCCGGGCGCGTAGCTGCTTCGCCGGCTGAACCCGTGCGGTCAGAGAGAATCCCTCTCCGGTCGCTTTCTCTTTACGGCGCTCACTGGTCTTCCGGCATCTTTGGCAGGGGCCCGGCAAGATATTTTGTAAGCGTTTCTGTACACATCCGGTCGCGATCGGTCGCCGGAGTCCACAGCGCGGAGAGCCTGGGTGGATGGGCGATGGGCTGCTCAAGATCGACGGCTGCGATTGTGCCGTCATCGTAGACCGAGCGATAGCGCGCGCGAAGATGATCGAACTGATTGTGGGTCAGTAGCGTAAGCCAGAACAGGACGATCAGCTCCGTGGAGTAGGGGTGGATATACTCCATGACCGCACAACTATTGATGTCGATCCACTGACCGAAGCGGTAGTCATACAAGAGATACCGCACATGGTTCTGGCGGAGATACTGCGCGACAGCTTCTGAGTGGTCCGGAAACGGCCAGCCCGGCGGCGGCCCGGCAGCGCCCGGCCAGTCCGCGATATCTATTGTCTGCGTTTTCTGATTCAGCAGGTACGGGTAGGCCACATTTTCCAGTACCACACTATGCGCCGGCAGCGCGGCCGAAATGGCCTGGTACTCCGCCCGAAGTGGCTGGCTGGCGAGACGCCGGCCGCTCAGACTTGCGGCCAGACCCTTCCAGTAGAGAGGCGTCTCAATCCTCACCTCCCGGAACGGCATCGGATCCTTGCCGCTGACATCGTAATAAACCAGGCAGAAGAGCAGAGCGGCCATGCCCGCTGTGACGAGATTCCTTGCGTTCGGCGCTCGAGGATCGTCTTGAAATTCTGCCGCGGCGATCACCGCAAACAGAATGACGGCAGCCAGGAATTGCGGAAATCCGTAGCGCCAGACCCAGTCCCCACCGGTAGCCAGGTTGAACGCCGTTATGCCGATGGCGGCAGCGATCAGCACACTCACGGCATAGAGAATCCGCCGTCCACGGCCGAGCACCAACGCAGCGAGCGCTACCCCACCCAGCGCCAGCGCCTGAAGGAAGAGCTTGATGAAGGTGCGCGCTGTTAAGGGGATATGGAAGTTTTTGAACAGACCGTGGGCTGTGTAATCGAATCCGCGTCCAAGGATGGGATAGAGATAGGTGCCGGTTTCAGCCTTCATCGCCAGCATCCACGGCGCAAGCGCAACGAGAGCGACGACGCCCGCCAGCAGCGGCAGCGCAATGGCCCGCAGCCGCCGCGGGTGAAGGATGAGGAATGGGAAGAGGCAGAAGCAGCCCACGGCCGGCAAAAAGGTGGACTTGAGAGCGATCGTACAACCGGCCAGCAGACCGGCTGCGAGGGTAAAGCGCACCGCCAGCGTGGACTCGCTCTCCACGGCACGGTAGAGGAACCATAGCAGCGCCACGATCAGGGCGATCGGCAGAATCACGAACGTCAGATTCACCGCAATCTGGGGCACGACACAAACCAGCAGCACGATCCATGCGGTATGCACGGGCCGCAGTCGGAACCAGACAGCCAGGTCTAAAACCGTGAAGAAGATAAGGACAAAGCCCAGCGTACGGTCAGCCATGCCGACGTTGCTGAGGGAGGCGGCGCTTAGAATCAGCGCCTGCAGCCAGTAGCCGCCGCCGACACTGGAGATAATGTGACGGTCGCTGAACGGCCCGGTAAAAAAGTGGTGATGCGCCAACATGGCAGCCGGAAAGACGAGATACGCCTGCCCGTCATCGTAATAATCAAAATGTGCAAGCCGGACCGTGCCCGCCGCGCGGGCTATGACAATGGCGAAGGCCAGCGCTACCAAAATTCGGCTCCACGGGCCGGCACTCCGCCAAAGCGTGCGCCAAGCCTGGTCGCTGCCATCTTTCATCCGCAGAATTCCGAATAGCACGACGCCCGTGGCCACCACTGCCAGTGCCGCATCTGCCGTAACGGAATGCGCCAGATTCAGCAGGCCACCCAGGACGGTGACGGCGGCGACGCCCAACATACAGGCCATTGACGCAGGGAGCTGCGGAAGCTTTATAAGCCGCGCTGTCAGGCGCCCCCAGCCCGTAAATGCCAGGACGACAAGAAATCCCCAGCCGCAGGCATACAAAAAGCCGCCCAGGGAGGCCAGCGTGATGGCATGCGCTGCCCCGGTTACGGTCGGATAGTGGGGAACGTACAGGTTGGCGTATTGCTCAGGCAGCGATGGATGATTCAGCATTCCCGCAGGCTCCGAAGTCTAAGGCTCCCTGCTTAATCGGGAGCAGGCTTACGGGCAGCCATGCCGCCTGTATCGCGCTGACTCTTATTATGACGTGCGCGCAGAAAACTGCCGAGGGACGATGCCATGGTGGGCGCTATAGGATTCGAACCTATGACTTCCACCGTGTGAAGGTGGCACTCTACCGCTGAGTTAAGCGCCCCGCGAGAAGGGCTGAAAACATGATAAATGAAGGGGATGCGGTGGGCAAACGCATTGGAAACTGCCCCTTCTTTTCTGCGATCTGGGAACAATCTGGGAAATTACCGCAAGTACCATGTCCTTACACTGCTTCCCGCAAAGGCATCTGTATGAGCTGCCCCACTGCCTTTGTGTGTGCATCCCTGACATGCTGCTGATTGGCTTGCACGTACAGATCGTGCGTGATGTTGAAGTTGGCGTGCCGTAAAGCGTCCTGCGTCGTTTTTGGCTATGCACCGTTTGAGACAAGCTTATCCGAAAGGGAAAAACATGAAGAAGTTTTTCGCTGCACTTGCATTCGTTTGTCTGCTTGCATTTCCTGCGGTAGCTCGGGCTCCGTCACTGCAATGTCCTATCCACCACGTTCCCGCGTTTTACACTGGCAAACAAAAAGTGGTAGGCAGCTACCCAAATGGAAACACGACTTACTACGAATACTGCGACAACGGCAATTCATCAGGACACTGCTGGTGGAGTGACGGCAAAATCTGATTGATCTCGGCAGTCGGGTTCTACCTCGTCCGCTGCCGCTCGGCGCTTTTGTATCAGTTCCATCAAGGCATCGCCGCCCTTGCGGTATGCCTCCAGCGTCTCCTTGATCTGTTCCATTGTCGGATACTCTGATTCCAGTTTTTCCATGGTCGCCTCTTCATCTGGACGGAATTTGCGGGTCACACAGTACCCTCCGCGGGATGTGAGTTCCTCAAATCCGCTGTGTTAAGCGTCCGGAGGGTCTCGCCGCGTGGCTGGATGTTGAGCCTGTGAAAGGCTTTATGCAGCAGGCAGCGGCGGGGTGCCTGCAACCGTAAGTATACGCTAGAATCCGAGCACATCGTCCACTGCGGACAATTCCGGCATGACACCTTTTGAACCCACAGGTGGGGACCGGCGTGCGTCCCGCGCGACGCGCGGTCCCGAGGCGCGGACCGGCCAGGATTCGACTCGACCGCCAGAGTCTGATGACGAATGGGCCGACGCCGGCCTGCGCCCACCGGAGGAGGCATCGAACGACGGGGAGGAGCCGGGCGCGGGACTGACAGACCCTCCCGACGCTGCTGACGCTGGGTTCTCTGCGACGGAGCGAACAGGCGACGAAGACGAGGAACTTCCGCAACTTCTGGAACCGGATGGTGTCCTAGAGGACATGAGCACGGTTGCGCTGAGCCACAGTCCGGCGGCCGAACGACCGGGACCCTTGCCGGAGAGCCTCATTTCGGCTCCGCTGCCGGCGCAGCTTGCAGGCATGTCCGACGCGGAGATCATGCAGCGGGCTGGTGCCGGGGATGACACCTGCTTTGAATATTTGACGGTCAAATATCGGCGCGCCATTGTGGCCTTTATGTATCGCACGGTGCATAACCAGGCGGTTGCCGAAGAGCTGGCGCAGGAGGTTTTTTTGCGCGTCTACCGGGCGCGGGCCAGCTATCGGGCGGATGCGCGCTTCACCACCTGGCTCTACCGGATCGCTGCCAATATGGCGATCAACCATGCGCGCGATACAAAGTACGAGCGCGCCTCGTCGAGCGTCTATCTCGACCAGACGGACGAAGAGAGCGGCGCCAAGCCAGACGTAGCAGACATGCGGCCGATCGCAGAGCAGGATCTGCTGCGCGATGAGAAGATGCGCCGAATCCGCGAACAGGTGATGGCACTGCCGGAACGCCAGCGGATGGCTGTGGTAATGCACAAGTATCAGGACATGGATTATCGCCAGATCGGAGCGGTATTAAAGCTGAGCGAATCGGCGACCAAGTCGCTGCTGTTTCGCGCGTATCAAACGTTACGAAACCGGCTGCAGGAATTCGCATGAGATTGCAGGAAGAAGGATGTGGCTGTTATGAACTGCACAAAATGTAAGACTCTTTTCCCTGATTTGTTATTGGACCCTCGGAGTGTCTCCTCGGCGGCGGCGGACGACGCTCATCGGCACATCAAGAGCTGCTCCGCGTGCTTGACGGAATGGACCGAGCTGCAGGCGGTAATGCAGAACCTGGAGATGTGGAACGTTCCCGAGCCATCGCCATATTTTGAGACGCGCCTGTCCGCACGGTTGCGCGAAGAGAAGGCGTCCCCTGCCCCCGGTTTTTTTGAGCGCCTTGGCATGCGCCTTCAGTTTGGAAGCCGCCTGCAGCTTCGTCCGGCGATGGCTGCGGCTGCGGCGCTGCTGCTGGTCTCAGGGTTCGGCTCCTACGAGGGGATGGTCAGCTTGAATCGTACGCCGCAACCGGCCGCGAGCCTGTCGGCTACCGTCACGGATCTGGAAATACTGGACGCTAACGCGCAAACGCTGCAGCAGTTCGCGGCCTTCGACGATCCCGACGGCGCGATGCCGGCATCTTCTGGCGCGACGAATTAGCAGGCAGTTGACAGGATTTGCGGAGGAAGGCTGTCCGAAGGTTTTCCCTCTCGCGGAGGTGGAAGTAGCATTAGAAAAAGGCTGCGGACCAGCCCTAATCCAGATTCGGCAAGCATGTCATGAACGCGCCGCCTCACTTCCGTAGCGCCCTTTCAAGCAACCGTCGCATTCCCGCGCGCCGCTCTCGTGTCTGTGCGCTGGTCTGCGGTGTAATCCTCCTGTCGCTGGCTTCCATTACGGAACTCCCACTGCATGCCTTCCAGCGCGGGCGAGCGGGCGGCGGCTTTCATCGCGGTCCAGCCTGGAATCACGGAACCGGGTCCCGGCCGGGCGCTGGCTCCGCGGGGCAACGCCAGCATCTGCCCCAGTGGTTTCGCGATCATGAAAATATGTCGCTGCAGGAACAGCAGCGTGCGCTGCGTGCGGAGCCGGGGTTTGACCGCCTCCCAGCCGCCGAGCAGCAGCGGCTGTACCAGAGGCTGCAGCAACTGGATGCAATGCCCCCGGAGCGCCGGGCTCGCACCCTGGCTCGCATGGAGGCGCTCGAGCGTATGTCTCCCGAGCAACAGCAGCGCGTGCGCTCCGCCATGCAGCAGGTGACAGCGATGCCGCCGGACCGGCAGCGGATGATGCGCAAAGCGTTCCGCGACCTGAGCGAGCTGCCACCGGCACAACGAAAAGCGATGTTGAAATCGAGCGCGCTACGCCAGCAATTCTCCGATCAGGAGCGGCAGACACTCGGCGTTCTGCTTACGATGCAGCCGTATCAGCCGCCACCGCCGGTCGCCGGCGGATCACCTAAAGCCCCGTGAAAATGCCGCCAGCCCGCGGTTTCTCGCGTCCATACCTGATCATTTGACCCGCCCAACCTGCGCGCTGTATTCTATCCCTGCGGGGTGGAGCAGCCCGGTAGCTCGTTGGGCTCATAACCCAAAGGTCGTAGGTTCAAATCCTACCCCCGCAACCAAAACAATCTAACTCACTCTGGATTGCTCTTGGATTCCGCGCACTGCTCCAATATCCCCGTACAACTGAATTTCAAGCGGAAACAACGTATGGCCTCCGCTCCCGCAGCAAGCTTTGCAGGCTATACCATCTGCCGCCGCTTCGCTCCCAGATAAAGGTCATCTCTGGGGCGATGTCAGGCAATGGGTCCAATCCCGCCGACGTTAAAGTACTTCTTAAGCGCTGATTTTCCGTAAGGAGTTCGCGCAAGTACTGTTCGAACCCCCATCAATCGACCCCGCCAACTGGTTTCCTAAGTTAACCGGATCACAGTTCCGGATTTGGAGCGCCATGGAAGATGGAACTTCACGAAGAGCTTTGATCTTGTCGCTGATCCACAACTTTCGGTGGAATCGAAGCAGCGACCGAGTCACTCAAGCAGTTTCCTCTCGGCGAGGCACGCCTTCGAAATGTCTCGTACCAGCCACTTCTCTCGAGGCTATGTCGCGGTGAGTCGATGATGCCCAGCAAAAAGGCTATCCGACGGAGCTTCCTCTGCCGGATAGCCTTAATACTTAACAGGTGTGACCGCGCCTCCGCGCCTGGCCGCTAAAAGCTGAACCGCGCCTGCAACTGAACGGTGCGGCTGCCGAGAGCACTCCGTGCGATTCCAAAGTCAGTATTTACGGACGTGACGGTTCCATCGGGCGCCGCGGCCCCGACCAGGTTATCGATGGAACTATCGTTCAAATTGGTTTTGTTGAAGAGATTGTATGCATCGGCGCGAACCTCAAAGACCGCATCTTTTCCCAGGACGCGGTTATTCGGAATCCCGAACGCCTTCGTCAGACTCATGTCTACGTCGTTATAGCCAGGGCCGGTGAGGCTATTGCGCCGAATACCCGGGACTGGCGGCGGAGCCGTCGCCGGGAAGGCCGGTCCTTGTACGTAAGTAGGCGCAGTAAAGAAGGTGGACGCATTTCCCTTGTAGTTCGGGTTCGTCGGACCTTCAAAGGCAGAATTACTGGTGCTGACTCCATAGCCTCCTCGCACCGACGCCGGCCGGAGTTGACCGTATCCGCTGCCCTGATAGTAGACGCCCTTCGTATTGTAGACAGGATTAAAGGGGAAGCCGGAATGGAGATTCCAGATGCCGCCGAGCGACCATCCCCCGAGCGCCTTCTCCAATACGGAATTTCCGTGGAAGAAGACCGGCTGCCACAGGCCAAACACCTTAAAGGCATTGCTCACGTTATAGTCTGCGCGCCCGTAAGCGGCCTGCGGATCGAATGGATAAGGATCTTCCTCATACGGACTGGAACCCTCATCCATCGTCTTAGACCACGTATATTGCGCCTGCGCGTCGAATCCATGAGAGAACGCATGGCGTAGCGTGGCGATCACTGCGTTATAGTTGCCGCTAGCCCAGTTCGGATAATAATCAATAAAATTCGCTTTCGGATTTAGCGCCAGACCCTGCGCCAAGCCAACAACGTTGTAATTTAGCTGCGTGAGCAGGTGACGCAGCTGATTGCCTTCATACCCAACCGTGAATACTGAGTTATACGGCAGTTGCTCTTCCACCTGCAGGGAATAGTGATAGCTGGCGATGGTCTTCGGGTGTGGCTGAAAGCCGGTGACGAAGATTCCATTTCCATACTTCACAGGAAAGTTTGTGCTGTCATAACTGGAGATTGCAGCCGGATTGGCTGGATAGCCAAACAAGGAGGTAGAGCTGGTTGCAGTCTGATAAAGAATCCCGTGTCCCGAGCAGGTTGGATTTGTAGTGTATGGATAGGAACAGAAAAAGTTTGCATTGATCGCGTTCGGGGGGTTGCCCACACCATTGGCCAGAATTGCAATCTCATTCTGGTTATAGTTGATGCCAAACCCGCCGCGAACTACGGCTTTCTGGTCAAACATCTTCGGCTGCCAGGAGAAGCCGACCTGCGGGCCGAAATTGGTCTTCTGTGGTTGATAGAGATGCCCACCAACGCGAATGTTCAGACCTGACAGCGCATTCGCGCCAGAGCCGAGCTGCAGTACGTCCAGGTTATTTTGCTTCGAATACAACCCACCGAAGTAGGACCAGCGAAGCCCCAGGTTGAGCGTTAAGTTCGGGAGGATTTTATAATCGTCCTGAAAGAAAGCCGCGAAGAGGTTTACTCTCTGATCCTGGCGATTCGCGAATGGAATACCCGTCGCAGCGTCGAACTAGCCGTTCTCCTGGTAAGGGGCATCGGCCGTTCTCCTGGTAAGGGGCATCGTTGGCAAAATCCCAAAGATTATTGAAACCGTAGCTGGGGCGGGCAGAGTATGTCGGATTGTTCAAATAATAGAGCCGGGTGACCTCTCCGCCTACTTTGATGTTTTGGGAATTCAGTGTTTTGGTGACAATATCGCTGTAATCATAGGTCCATTGATCGAAATTCGACGGGCCTGGCGGTCCAAAAAACGCGAAGGAATTGCTGCCCAGGTTATAACCGTTGATATTTGCCTGCGGGAATCCGAACGGCGCCTGAGGATTGGACGCTACCTCATTCCAACGCCAGCCGGCCGCGTTCGCCCTTGCCTGATTTAAGAGCGTTGGCGAAAACGTATGGTTCCAGATGAGCGAGAAGGCGTCGTTGATCTGGTCATGATGCCAAAGGTTGGCTGCCCGGTTGGGCCCGTTGTAGAACGTCTGAGAGATGGGCACCCAATAGATCGTGAAGGTGAGATGGTCGTTCTGATCCGGCAAGGCATCCAGTCGCCCGTTGTACTGCGCCTGCGAAACGGTCGTCGGATTTTCTACATTGTAGAGAGCAAGGTCCGGGACACTATCAAGGCCGCCGCCGACACCCGGGGTGCTGGTGTTGTTTCCGTATGTCAGATCCTGCATTCCGAGTCCAGTTTTTAACGGAGACCCGACGTCCAGTCCCTGCGGGGTTGTGTTGCAATTTACACCTTCCGACAATCCAATCTGGCTGCAATTCTCGGCAACCAGTGCATTGGTAGAGGGCTTCTCGCCCGGGAAGCCCAGATATTTGGAAGCCACGCTTCCAGCTGGAGCTGCTGTACTGTCGAACTGCGGTGTTTCAAACCATTCCTGAGAGGTCTCGAGTCCCGTCAGAGGACTGGTTTCATAATTAAAGAAAGCAAAAATTTTATTTTTCCAAATCGGACCGCCCAGGCTCCCTCCATAGTTGTTAAAGCGGGAGTCATTCCGGTTCACGCCTTTTTCGGCTGGGGTGCTATCCGGCTTGATGCCAGGCCGGTATCCATTGAACCGCTGATAGGCATTCAGCCCTGGCCGCGAAGCCTTGAAAAATGCGCTCCCATGCAGTTGGTTCGTTCCAGACTTCGAGATGACCTGAATCTGTGCGCCGGTGAAGCGCCCATTCTCAGCGTCGTAGCTGTTGGTGACCACCGTGACATCCTGAACAGAATCCTCGCTGGGGGTGATGACGGATGCTCCACCCCACACCGCGCTCACTGTGCTGATGCCATCGATCGAGATGGAGTTGGTGTCCGTCTGGCCACCGATCGATTGATCCTGCACCTGGTTTTCTGTCTGGAAGATGCCGGCGGAATTTGCGGAGGAACCACCGGGCCCCGCATTACCAGGGAGATTGTTTGTTCCTCCACCTGAGCCCTGGGAGCCGTCGCCAAAGGTTCCGGGCGCCAGCTGCGCCAACTGAAAAACATCTCTGTTGAACGAGGGCAGGTGCTGAATCTGATTGCTGGAGATCGTCCCGCTCAGCGTGGCGGTTTCGGTATTCAGCAGATTGGCCTGCGCGCCATTCACGGTCACCGTCTGCGTGGCCTGTCCCGGTTGAAGGGTTACGTTGATGCCGTTCGCCTGCTCCGGCGTAAGGTGAATATTGCTGAGCGTCTTTTTCTGAAAGCCGCTGGCAGCCACCGTCATTTCGAAATTATCCGGGGGCAGTGCGTTGAACGTGTAGACACCCGCGCCGCTGGTAGTAGCCGTCACCGTGTGATTGGTGCTGGTATCGTGCAGGGTGACAGTTGCCCCTGGAATAACCGCGCCGGTTGGATCGGCGACCGTTCCCTGGATGGACGCGCGGAACTGAGCGTGAGCCGGAACGCCTGCCAGAAACAGCACCAGCAAGGCTACCTGCGCGGATGTGATGCATGAAAATCTACGCCACACCATAAGGACCGCGGAGCGATTACGCGGATTTATCGAATGCATGACTGTCCCCCAGACAATAGCGGGTAGTTTCAAACTTCACTGCGATGGTTCGGCGATGCTCCTCGTGGTGAAGTTCGCAACCGACCATTCTGCTACCCGCGGCATAAATGGTCAAGCACTCGAACCGTTCGGATCCCCGCCAGCGGCGCGTCGCTTAACGGAAAGCGGAGCACCTTGCTTTCACTTTCTGGATGATTGCGAAAAAAGCAACGTTGCTTGCCAGGTATCCAACTCGCCACGCCTGCGATACTGGATGCGTTCCCCGGGAGGCGCGCGAGCTGCGTCTCCACTGCTGAGAGGATTGCCATGAGTTTAGTGGTGCGGGCGGAGAGCCTGCTGACGCCGTTTTCAGAGATTCACCAGCCGCAGGTAACGATCGACAATCGCACCATCACGGCCATTGCCTCTCGCGGCGCGCTGGATGAGCCGCACCACGCCGATCATCTCGACTTTCCCGGAGCGATGCTGGCGCCGGCCTATCTGGACATTCACACGCACGGAGCGGCCGGGCATGACGTGATGGATGCCGATGATGCTTCCTTTGACGCCATTGGAGCCTTTCTCGCAGCCCGCGGCGTGGGCGCCTACCTGCCCACAACAGTCACTGCACCAACCGACCGCATCCTGCGTTCGCTGGAAGCGATTGCCGGCCAGATTGAGCGCGTTGAAGCGAATCCGGAGGCGTGCGCCGGCGCGCACCCTCTCGGCATCCACCTGGAGGGTCCGTTTCTCTCGCACAGCAAGCGCGGCGTCCATCCGCCGGATGATCTGCGCGAGCTGTCGACAGAGCTGCTGGACCGCTTCTGGCAGGCGGCGCGCGGCCGCATCGCTCTGCTGACCATGGCGCCGGAGCTGCCGGGAGCGCTTGAATTTATTCAGGCGGCTACGCAGCGCGGCATCCGCATCAGCCTGGGACACAGCAACGCCGACACCGCGGACGCACTGGCAGCAATCGCCGCGGGAGCCACCAGCGCGACGCACACCTTCAACGCCATGCGCGTGCTCGATCATCGCGATCCAGGCCTGCTGGGCGTTGTGCTGGACGACCGCAAGCTGTACGCCGAGCTGATCTGCGACGGCATCCACGTGGATCCGCTGCTGGTGCGCCTGTTTCAGCGCGCCAAGGGCCCAGATCACGGCATTCTGATTACAGATTCCATCAGCGCTACGGGAATGCCGGATGGCACCTATCGCCTGGGCAATATGAACGTGCAGGTGGCCAATGGACGTTGTACGTATCAGGGCAGCCTGGCGGGCAGCGTGTTGACCATGGATCGGGCGGTACGGAACTTTGCGCAGTTTACGCAGAGTCACTGGAGCAGCGCCGTTCGCTATGCAACATCAAACCCCGCCCGCATGATGGGCCTGAGCCACGCCTATGGGGAGCTGGCTGCAGGCCGGCCGGCCAATCTGGTTGTTCTATCGCAGGAAGGAAACATTCTCGCGACCATGCTGGACGGCCGCGTTATCTATCGTGCGTGAGCGATGCGTGGCGGGCGCGCCATAACGCGCCGGTCACCGCATCGGCGGGCTGTGTCGCCAGCGTAGCGCCGGGCATCTCCTGCAGAATCGCGGTCCGCATGGCTTCCCACACCATGGGAACCCGCGCCAGCACGCTGCCGACAAACGCAAACGAAGGCGCCAGTTTGCCAGATGCGGACGCACCCGCTGCGCGGCGCGCGGCCAGCATGGAATACTCCGCCAGTTGCCGTCCGGCATCCTCAAGAATCTGCTGCGCGCGCGCATCGCCTTGAACAGCGCACGCTGCTACCACGGGCGATAAGGTCGGATAGTCAACCGGAGGCGACTGGTTGGAGAGATCCACCAGCCCCGTCAAATCTGCCTGCTTCCAGGCCTGCAGCACCGCATCCAACAGCAGCGTGGTTTCCCCGCGGTCTACGGCATCGAAGATCGACCGCACCGCCCGCTGCCCAATCCACATTCCGGAACCTTCATTGGCCAGAATGCCCCAGCCACCCACGCGCACCAGCGAACCATCCTCCCCGCGCGCGATAAAGTTGGAGCCAGTCCCTGCGATGGCCAGCACTCCGGGACCGCCGGCAAAAGCCCCATCGAGCGCGGTCTCCTCATCGCCGGTGATGAGGATTTGTCCGGAGACGCGCGATTGCAGCGCGGACTTCACCCATGTCGCAACCCGCGGCACCGTCACGCCAGAGACGCCGGCGCAGGTTGCCGCAATCGCATCCAGCGAGACGCCCGCGCCATCCGCCACCTGTCGCAGCAGCTCGTCCAGCGTGCGCTCTGCCTGCGTACCCGAGACGCGAAGAATCTTGATGGTCGGTGCGCTGGCACGGTAAAGAATCGACTCGTCGCGCGCAATCGCGCAGTCCGTGCGGGTTCCACCGGCGTCAATGCCAAGATAGTAGGCCATGCCTTTTAGTCTATTGCGGGATGCGGCGCGTGCAAGTTCTCGTCTGCGGGTCGGCGTACATTGCGGGGACACCTCGAGCCACGATCGAGGACGTTATGCGATCGGGTCTTTCCCTGGCTGCGCTACACTGGCTATCCAAATGGTTCAGCCCTTCGAAACAGTCCCTCGCATGAAGCAGGTGCTTCCGCCAAATCTTTCATTCATTGAAGTGAATAGTCCCATCAACGCCGAAGCACAGGGCTTTCTGGAGACTGGCGATCCTGATCTGCTCCTTGACACCTGGAAGCCTGCGGAAAACGGCCGCGGGACCATCCTTCGCTTTCTTGACCTCGGCGGTGCTGGGCGTACCGTGACGGCGTCAATGCCGCTGTTTACGTTGCAAAGCGCGATTCAGACCGATGCGGTGGAACGCGATCAGGCGCCGTTGCCGCTGACATCTCCACATGCACTCCAGCTGGCTGTAAAGCCTCATCAGATTGTGCCGGTGCGGGTGCTCACGTCAGCGGATTCTGGGACCACGATGTCTCCTCCTGCCGGCAGTAAGCCCGCGCCTTAGTTTCATGCTCGTCCACGTCCGAGCCGCTCGTTGTTCGGACCACCGTTTTTCGACTTTTGGAAAAACCGGCAGAATCGCATCCAACGTCTGGGAAGAAAAAAGATCATGAAGGCACTCCTGCTGTCCGACATTCACGCCAATATCGACGCGCTACAAGCGGTGCTGGCGGCTGCACCCGCGTATGACGTCGTGTGGAATCTGGGTGACATTGTCGGTTACAACGCGGCGCCGGCGGCGGTGCTGGAGCAGTGTCAGTCGCTCGGAAAGATTTTTGTGCGTGGCAACCACGACCGAGCGTGCGCGGGACAGGTCGATCTCGAAACATTCAACGGCGTTGCTGCCGCAGCCGTTCGCTGGACGCAAAAGCAGCTATCCCCGGATATGCTCGAATGGCTGGCGCAGCTCCCCAGCGGGCCACGGTCACCTACGGGCGATAACCCGGCGCTGGCTACGGTGCACTGCATGCATGGTTCGCCCTGCGACGAAGACGAATACATGCTGAGCGAAGAAGACGCGCTGACGCAGTTACCATGCGCCCGGGCGCCGATCAACTTCTTCGGACACACGCACGTTCAAGGGGGATTTGCGTTCGACTCCGCTGGCGACTGTGCGGAGATTCTGCCTGGAATGACAGGCGAGCCAGCGGTGGAGCAATGGGAATTGCCGCTACGGCCGGGGCTGCGATACTTTCTGAATCCGGGCTCGGTGGGACAGCCGCGCGATGGGGACTGGCGAGCCGCGTTCGCCATCTACGACGACGCAGCCGCGCTGCTGACCTTCTGGCGCGTGCCTTATGACGTGCGGATGGCGCAGATTCGCATTCAGCGCGCCGGCTTGCCGGATCGGCTGGCCATGCGGCTGCGCGCGGGCCGGTAGCAATAGCCGCTCCGGCCCTGCGCAACTAGGCCTGCTCTTCTTCCTTCACAACATTTACTTTTACGTGTGCGGTCACCTCGCGGTGCAGGCGCACCGGGATGTGAAACTCGCCCAGCGTCTTCAGCGGCTCTTCCATGTGCACCTTGCGGCGCTCCACAGTAAAACCCTTCGCTTCCAGCGCCTGGGAGATATCCACTGCGGTGACGGAGCCGAACAGATGGTCGCCATCGCCGGTCTTACGGGCGAAGGTCAGCGTGACCTGTTCGATCTGGGTGAGCAACTGCTGCGCGTCGCCCTTCTCTTTGGCCGAGCGGCGGACCGCCGAAGCCTTCATTTGCTCGATGACGGCCTTGTTCGCCGGCGTCGCCTCAATCGCGAGCTTTTTCGGCAGCAGAAAATTGCGCCCGTACCCCTGCGCGACCTTCACCACATCGCCGCGATGGCCGAGCTTTTCGACATCTTCTTTCAGAATCACTTCCATAATTCTCTCCGGAATGGGTTGCGGCCAGCCTTAGTGACGGGCGGCAAACGGCAGCAGCGCAATGTTGCGCGCCTGTTTGATGGCCCGCGTGACGCGGCGCTGGTGCGTGGTGCATACACCGGTCAGGCGGCGAGGAACAATCTTGCCGCTCTCCGCGACAAAGCCCTGCAGCAGCCGCACATCGCGGTACGGAATGGCGTCAATCTTTTCGACGCAGAATTTGCAGACCTTCTTGCGGCGGAAAAACTTCCGGCCGCCAGGGCCGCCGCTGCGCGGAGGACGCGGTCCGCCGGATGCGCCCGGCGCCGACGGCGCGCCAGAACTGCTGGATTGTGGTCTTTCGTCTGCCATGAACATTACTCCTTATCGCCGCCGCAAAGCAGCGGCACAGTTAGATCGTGGATATGAAATTCTTATGCCGTTGCGCCGGCTGCCGGAGCAGCTTCGGCCGCACTCTCAACCCGTGCTGGAGCCGCCGCCGGGGCTTCCGCCGCCGGTTGCGCCGGCGCCTGCTGTGCCTGCACGGCGCTCTGCTTGATGCGGGTGGAGCGAATCTTGCGCACCTTCTCAATGCGCTTCTCTTCCTCATCCATCCGGACGGTAATGAACTTGATGACCGGTTCGGTCACTCGCAGGCGGCGCTCCAGTTCGGCCACCAGCGCACCATCGCCTTCCAGCGTCAGCAGGTTGTAGTTGCCGTCGTTGAACTTGCGCACCGTGTAGGCCAGCCGCCGGTTGCCCAGCTTCTCATTCGAAATGAGGCGGCCGTTTCCCTTTTCGATCGTCGCTTCAAAGCCCGCAATCAGCTTCTCCGCTTCCTCGGCCTCGATGTCAGGCCGCAAAATGAACATCACTTCATACTTCCGTTGCATGCGTCTCTCGTTTCCGGCGCCGGCCCATAACGGTCCGCGCCTGTTGCAAATCTCTCAATCGCCCTTCGTTCCCGCCCGCTGTTCCTTCTCAGGATCCAGCCGCCGGTTAAACCGGTTCATCGCCGCCGCTGTGCCTTCCGTCAGCATCATTTCGACGGCTGCCGCCGCCTCATCCAGCGCCTGGTCCAGCACGGCAAGCTCTGCCTTGCGGAACGGAATCAGCACGTAATCCCTGCGTTCCTGCCGGATGCGTTCTGCCGCCGCCTCGTTTTGCGGCGCGATTCCAATGCGAATGCGCAGCCACTCTTCAGTACCCAGCGCTCCGCAGATTGACTTCACGCCGTTGTGACCACCGGGACCACCCCGTTCCCGCACCCGAATTTCCCCGAGCGGAAAGGCCACGTCGTCATACATCACGATGAGCCGGGTCGCATCCCCACCCGTCTCTGCCAGTAAAGCCTGCACCGCCAGACCGCTCAGGTTCATGAAGGTCTCCGGCTTTGCCAGCAGCACGCGCCGCCCGCCAATCTGCGCCGCAGCCGTCAGGGCCTTGCAGCGCCGGTTGCCAACGGTTACGCCACAGCGCTCCGCCAGCCGGTCGATGGCAAGAAACCCGGCGTTGTGCGGCGTGAACTGATATTCGATGCCAGGATTTCCCAGCCCGACAATTACGATCACGCCGCCATCAGCGCCCGGGGTTCCCATTGCGCCGGTCAATTACTTCTTCGTCTCCTTCTTGTCGCCTGCTGCCTCCGGCGTCTCAGTCTTGCCCTTCTTGGCGACTTCCGGCTCGGCCGGTGTCGCCGCAGCCACAGCATCCGCTGCCGGCGCCGCTTCTTCGCGAACCGCGGTAATGTGGGCGACCGTTACGTCATCATCGGTCAGGAACTTCAACTTGCCGCCATGCGGCAGATCCGCGACGCGAATGACCATTCCGAAGGCAAGCTCGCTCACATCCACGTCGATGTGTCCTGGGATGTCGCCCGGCAGGCACTCGACCGAAATCTCGCGCAGCACCTGGTCCAGAATGCCGCCCTGCGTTTTGACGCCAACCGGCGTTCCCACCAGTTGCACCGGAACCTGCACGCGGATGGGCTTATCCATCGCAATGCGCTTCATGTCGATGTGAATCAGGCCGCCCTTGATGGGGTCGTTCTGCCAGTCGACGACCATTGCCTTGACGGTCGCGCCATCCAGGCTCAGATCAAAGATCGTGTTGTGCCCGGAGTCAGAGTGCAGGATGCGCCGAATCTGCTTCGGGTCGACGGTCACTGCGACCGACGGCTGGCCCGCGCCATACACCACGGCCGGAATGCTTCCGGCAACACGGATGCGGCGAGCGATATTCTTGGTGAACTTGCCCTGACGGGCGGATGCTGTAACGACTTCTGCTGTGCTCATGTTGCTCGTTTCCCTTCGGGCACGGCGGCAAAGCGCCGCTCCCTTCTCGCAGCCGGTTTTGGCCGGCGGCTCTGGTTATGTCCGGCCTGTGCAGCCGGAGGCGAACATTGCGAAGAGGCGTCAGGCGAACAGGCTGCTGACGCTGGTCTCCATGTGGATGCTCTCAATCGCGCGGCCAATGAGCCCGGCGATGGAAAGCACCCGAATCTTGCCCGAAGCCAGGGCATCTTCCCGCACCGGAATGGTGTTGGTGACGACCAGCTGCTCCAGACGTGAGTTCAAAATCCGCTCCACAGCCGGCCCGGAGAGCACCGGATGCGTGGCGCAGGCATACACCTTTTTGGCGCCTGCATCCAGCAGTGCATCGACCGTCTTGATCAATGTGCCCGCTGTATCCACCATGTCGTCGAGGATCAGGCAGGTGCGTCCTGCCACGTCCCCAATCACGTGCATCACTTCCGACACGTTGAGATCGGTGCGCCGCTTGTCGACGATCGCCAGAGGCGCTTCCATCTTTTTGGCAAAAAACCGCGCCCGCTCCACGCCGCCGGCATCAGGAGAGATGACCGTCAGGTCGGGCAATTTCATGTCGCGGAAGTGCCCCACCAGCACCGGACTGGCAAACAGATGATCGACCGGAATATTGAAGAAGCCCTGAATCTGCGCCGCGTGCAGATCGACCAGCAGTGCGCGGTTGGCACCGGCCGTCGTCAGTAGATCGGCGATCAGCTTGGACGAGATGGCGACGCGCGGGCGGTCTTTGCGGTCCTGCCGCGCATAACCGTAGTACGGCATCACCACGGTGATCCGGCCGGCCGAAGCGCGCTTGAGCGCGTCCATCATAATCAGCATCTCGACCAGGTGCTGATCGACCGGGTGACAGGTCGGCTGAACGAGAAAGACATCGGCGCCGCGGACATTCTCAAGCAGCTGGAAGTAAACCTCGCCGTCAGAAAACCGCTGCAGGCGCACTTCACCGAGCGGCACGCCCACAAAGCGGCAAATCTCTTCGGCCAGTGGCCGGTTGGCAGAACCGCTAAAAATCTTGAAGCGCTTGTCTTCCGAATACGACTTGGCGCGCTTTGGCTTGGCCCCGGTTCGCGCATGCGAGCCGCCCGCTCCGTCGAGCGCGGGTTCCACTGCGGGCGAAATGGCGGCTTCCATCGTCAGGGCTGTACTCCCGTCTTTCTCATCCGACTGCATACGTCTGAACCTCCAGGCTGGTT
>JAKAUB010000156.1 GCA_021827845.1 Acidobacteriota bacterium
GGTCCTGCAGAATTGCGTTGAGGTTGGCCCGGCGACCGGATATCTACGTATTTTTATCGGTCCTGATACTGCGATGCGACGTCCATCGGTGCGGATGTTCTCGCAGATGGAAAAACAAAAGCATAGGGATCTTTATAAATCATCGCCGCACCGGCTGCAAATCTTGCGGCGCGATTTAGAGAATGCGAAATGTCTTTTCGCATTTCTCCTATTGCTGTCGAGGGGGCACCGTCTTGTTGTCGAGGAGACGCAATTTTTCTGAGCGAAGCGAAGAGCCCCTGCATTTTGCTGCCTTCGGCAATACAGAGATTCTTCGCTCAGGATGACGGCGATCATCGCGCATGCACTCTCTACCATCTCTTCCCCTTGCGATCGATGGCGTGCGTCTGGAAGCGGTGCAGCGTGAGCCGAGGCTGCCAGCCTCAGATTGCGATCCAGCCGGCGCGAATGGCCAGCAGAGAGAGGGTCCCGATGCCGATCCAGAGCAGCACGCCCTGCACCAGCGGGCGCACGCCGACGCGGCGCAGTGTCTCGCGTGACAGTCCAGTGCCGATCAGAAAGAGTGTGACCGTCAGGCCCTGCTCGCCGAGATGACTCAGTGATTTGTAGAGATTCGAGTGCAGCGGAACATAGCTGCTGATGGCGACGGCGCCCACGAAATATACGATGAACCACGGCAGCTTGACGCGCGCCTTGCTGCGCGTGACAGCCGCGGTTCCCAGCGCCAAGGGAACAATCCAGAGCGCCCGGGCGAGCTTGACGGTGGTGCCGACGGCCAGCGCCAGCGCTCCATACTTGGCGGTCGCACCAACAACTGAGCTGGTATCGTGAATCGCCAGTGCGGCCCACAGGCCGAACTGCGACTGCGTCAGATGCAACGCATAGCCGATCAGCGGAAAGATGAGCAGTGCGATGGAGTTGAGCGTGAAGACCGTACCCATCGAGACAGCAACATCTTCATCGCTGGCGGAGGTGATGGGTGCCATGGCCGCGATGGCGCTGCCGCCGCAGATCGCCGTACCGCAGGTGATGAGCAGGGAGGCGTTTTTGCTGACGCCCATCAGTCGGCCCAGGATCAGCCCAACCATCATGACAGACGTAATGCTGATGGCGGTGTAGAGAAATCCCGAGCGGCCTGCATGCACCACTTCTCGAAGATTCATGCCAAAGCCCAGCAGCACGACTGAGGCCTGTAGCAGAAAGCGGGAGAGACTGCGTGTTTCGACCGTATAAGGGTGCGGCACCGAGAGGCCGTAGATCAGGCCGCCCAGCAGCGCCAACGGGGGCGAAACCAGGCCGCTGGCTGCCAGAATGATGCAGAGGAAGAAAATATTTTTTGAGCGCAATCGTACGTCTCCTGCAATAGTCTCGCGGCCACGCAGCCTGCGCGTCCAAGCAGAAATGCGAATGCGGTATGAGGGAAAGTTATGAGCCTAGATTGGATTTTCGGCGCGGTCTGATAAGGTGCGCCAGTGGTGCAGCAGCCTGCTCCAGCAGAAAGCGCCGGAAGGCGCCGGCATTGCCACCCGGCTCCGGCCCGGCGGGACAGGCGAGCGAAAACATGCGGTGCAGCTCCAGCCCCTGCACCCGCGCGGGCCGCAGGGCGCCCAGCGCCAGCTGATTCCGCACCGCCCATCGCGAGACGAAGGTTACGCCAAGCCCCGCCTCGACGGCGCTCAAGAGGCCCTCCGTTGAATCGAATTCGAAGGCGATGCGGAGCTGTTTGCGGCGCACACCGACTTTGGCCAGCGCGCTCTCCAACACCCGGCGGGAGCCGGAACCCAGCTCGCGCATCAGCAGCGGCGCCTGCTGAAGTTCGGCCAAGGAAACTTCGCGGTCCGCCCACTCATGGCTGGCGGGCACCACCAGTAGCATCTCGTCGCGCATGAAGGGTTCGACGCGCACGTCTTTGCGCATCGGCGGGCCCTCGATCAGCGCAATGTCGGCACGACGCGCTGCAACTGCATCGAGAATCTCGTCAGTGTTGCCGCTGACGGTGCTGATGCGGACGAGCGGGTACTGCTTGAGAAACGCAGCCATAATGCCAGGCAGCACGTACTGCGCCACCGTCTGGGACGCGCCCAGAGTCAGCGGGCCGCTCTGCCGGCCAACCACTGCGCCCAGCGCAGCGGCCGCTTCATCGGAGATTGCCTTCAGCTTTTCGGCGTAGGGCAGCAGAGCGCGGCCGGCGGGCGTCAGCGTGATGCGGCCGCCGCTGCGGTCAAACAGCGGGACGCCATACTCATCTTCGAGCGCCTTGATCTGTTGCGTCACCGCGGGCTGCGTCAGCAGCAGGTCTTCCGCCGCGCGGCTGAAACTGAGGTGATGTGCCACGGCACGAAAGACACGTAAGCGAAAATTTTCCACGGGCCGCAGCCTCCGAAGTTCTCTAGCCCTTGGCGGCGAGATGCGCGGTGCGAACATCGCCCGCGGTGAACAGCGCGATGAACGGTGCTCCCTGCGCGGCTGCTTCGACTGCGGCGCGTCCGCCTTGCTCTTCGCGATCCACCAGACAAAACACGCCGGCGACCTGCATACCGGCATCGCGCGCCGCCTGCATCGCCTGAATGGTGGAGGCACCCGTGGTGCAGACATCATCGACGATGACGACCGCTGCCCCGGGCTGGCAAAAGCCTTCAATGCGGCGGCCGGCGCCATGCGTCTTTTCTGCCTTGCGCACCAGGAAGCCGTCGATCAGCGGCGCAGAGGGGTCCGCTGCGTGGGCCCAGGCGCTGGCGTTGGTGGTGTTGGAGACCAGCGGATCCGCGCCCATCGTCAGGCCGCCAATCGCGGCCGGGCGCAAGCCGGCGTGACGGATGGCGTCGTACAGTGCGAGCCCGGCGAGCCGTCCGCCTTCGGCACTCAGCGTGGTGGTGCGGCAGTCGATGTAGTAGTCGCTGTGGCCGCCGGAGGAGAGCGTGAAGCTGCCCAGGCGGAACGACAGGGTTGCGATCCGGTGAAGCAGGGCAGCGCGAACGTTGCTGGAGTCTGGCATGATTTATCTCTTCTGATTTGCAAACAACTTCACAGGCAGGCTCATTGAATCCCAAGCTTCTGCTGCATCTGTTCGAGCGTCACGCCTTTGGTCTCCGGGTAGACGGCGAGCACCAGCACAAACTGGAGCACCATCATGACGCCGAAAAAGTAGAACGGCGAGGCTGCGTGCTGCAGCGCGATGATCGGGAAGATCCACGAGATGCCAACGTTCACCAGCCAGCTGATTGCAGTCGCCAGGCTCTGCGCCTGGGTGCGGATGCTGGTGGGCAGTATCTCCCCCAGAAACACCCAGAGCACAGCACCCTGGGAGATGGCGAACATCACGATATACAGCAGCAACAGCGGCAGCAGATATGACCGATGCTGGCTGGTCTGGAAGATGACGGCGACGGCAAACAGACAGACGGCCATGCCCACGGCGCCGATCAGCAGCAGCGTTTTCCGGCCCAGCTTGTCGATGACGGACAGCGCAGCGATGGTCGCGATCAGATTCGCCAGGCCGACATAGATCGCCTGCTGCGCGCCGGAGAGGCTGCTGAACCCGGCAGCACTGAAGATGTCGTTGACGTAATAGATGACCGCGTTGATGCCCGTAAGCTGGTTGAACATGGCAGCCGTTACGGCCAGAAACAGCGGCAGCCGGTACTTGGCGCTGAGCAGTGGCTCCTTCACCGCGTTACGATCCAGGTGGATGGAAGCGGCGATGCTCGCAATTTCAGCGTCTGGCTCCTGCACGCCGGCCGCGCGCACGGCAGATCGCGCCTCGTCCACGCGGTCCTGCATCATCAGCCAGCGCGGGCTGCGGCCAATCGTCTGCAGCATGACGACGAAGAGCAGGGAAGGAATGAGCGCGACGCCTAGCTCCCAGCGCCACTCCACGGCGCCCAGATGCAGGCTGTCAATAAAGTAGTTCGACAGATAGGCCAGCAGAATTCCGATGACAATATTCATCTGGAAGGCGCCCACCAGCCGGCCGCGCCACGCCGCCGGAGCAATCTCCGCCAGGTACATGGGACTCAGCACGGAGCTGCCGCCGATCGCCAGACCGCACAAAAAGCGGAACGCCAGCAGCGCATACCAGTTCCACGCAAAGGCGCAGCCGATGGCGGAGATGACGAACATCACCGCCATGATGCGTAGGGAATCGCGGCGTCCGAGCCGCTGGCCGGGGATGCCCGCGAACAGAGCGCCGAAGATGGTTCCGATCAGTGCGCTGGCGACGGTAAAGCCGAGCTGCGAACCCGTCAGTTGAAACGCGACGGTGAGCAGATGCGTAGTGCCGGCGATGACGGCCGTGTTAAAGCCGAACAGCAGGCCGGCGAGTCCGCCCACCAGTGTGCTGCGAATCAGATATGCATTAAGTTTCATGGCCAGGGAGCGGCAAGCGAGAGTTCTCCGTCACCATAACGCAGCCCGCGCGCAAAGTCACGCGGCGGTTACGACTGTGGTGCTTCGGATGGCTGCGGGCCGCCGGGCGGATCGAACAGAAAATCCCGGCTGCGCAGCTCGCGGATGGTGTCGCGCAGTTTGGCGGCCTTTTCAAACTCAAACTTCTGCGCCGCCTCGCGCATCGCCGTCTCCAGCTTTTTGATGTGCGCGTCCAGATCCTCTTCGGTGCGAAAGTTCTCCGGAAGCTCGGCGACGTCCTCGGTCACGTCGGCGTACTCGGCCTTCAGAATGCCCGCCAGTGCCATATCCAGTGGCCGCAGAATGGAGGTCGGCGTAATTCCGTGTTCGGCGTTATAGGCTTCCTGGATGGCGCGGCGGCGGTCTGTCTCGCCGATGGCGCGTTCCATGGACTCCGTAACTTTATCGGCGTAGAGGATGGCGCGCCCATTCACATGCCGCGCCGCGCGGCCGATGGTCTGGATCAGCGAGCCTGTGGAGCGCAGAAAGCCCTCCTTGTCCGCGTCAAGGATCGCCACCAGTGACACTTCCGGCAGGTCCAGCCCTTCGCGCAGCAGGTTGATGCCGATCAGAACGTCATACTCGCCCTTGCGCAGGTCGCGCAGCAGGCGCACGCGCTCCAGCGTCTCAATTTCGGAGTGCATATAGCGGCAGCGCACGCCGACTTCGGTGTAGTAGCTGGCCAGGTCCTCGGCCATGCGCTTGGTCAGCGTGGTGACCAGGACGCGCTCGTTCTTTTTCACGCGGTCGCGAATCTCGCCCAGCAGATCGTCAATCTGACCACGCACCGGGCGGATCTCCACCTGCGGATCGACCAGGCCCGTGGGCCGGATGATCTGCTCCACGACCACGCCGCCGGCCTGCGCCAGCTCATACGGCGCGGGCGTCGCGGAGA
>JAKAUB010000039.1 GCA_021827845.1 Acidobacteriota bacterium
TACGATGCTCGGGATCAGCGTGCCCAGCGCTACGCCCATCATGCCAAACGGCCGCACAAAAAGGATGCTCAGGATCAGGTTGCAGACGGCCTCTGAAATGTTCAGGACCGCGTAGGCCTTCTGGTGCAGGCTGGCGTATAGCGCATTGACGGACGTGGATTGCGACGTCTCCAGAAATACGGCAATCGCCAGAATCACCACCACCGGATACGCGTCGGTGAACCTGGCGCCCATCCATCGCGTGATGAAGTCTTTCGACCAGACGATCAGACCGAAGCAGATGAAGGCCGAGGCACACAGCGCCACCCGCGATCCCGCGAGGAAACTGCGTTCAAAGGCTGCGTCGTCATCGACGCTCTTTTGCATGCTCAATACCGGCATAAATACGCCGACGATAGCGGCAACCGCGTCCAGGTAGTACATGACCAGCGTGCTGCCGACGGTATAGTGCGTCACGGCCATCAGACCGACGAAGAACGAGACCGTGAGAGTATCCGTCTGGAAGCGGATGCGGTCGGCGACCTGGCCGAGCATGACAGGCCCGGCAAACCGATAGAGCTTGCGGAAGGTCTGCTGATTCCAGCGGGGAAAGCGAAAAATTTTCAAGTAGGGGAAGTAGTGGTTCACACTCCATAGCACGATGGCGTTGGCGGGTACCCCCCCAAAGACGGCGAGCCAGGCTAAAGCTACGATTCCATGGTGATGCGTGAGCAGATAAACCGTGCCTGTGGCCCGAATAATGCCGGTCATCACAAGAACCCAGGCGGTAATGTCAAAATGCTGGGCGGCGTTCAGCGTTCCAAAAGGAACCCGCATTCCGAACGACGTCGCCGTGCTGATCCCCAGGATGAGGATGATGGTGGCCATGGCGCGGCCATGCGTGTAGTGCAGCTTGATCATGGCGAACGCCAGAATGAACGTTGCCAGGATCAGGACAATGCCGACGCCGCTGAAAATTAACGCCGAAACATAGTAGATGTTTCGAGCTTCCTCGTGGTCCTCGCGGCCCAGCGCATACGACATGTGGGTAAAGATTGCGCCGGATAGTCCCAGGTCCAGGAAACTGTAATACCCAAGAAAAGCGACCGCTGTGGCCCAGATGCCATATTGCTGCGAACCCAGGCGGTGGACCATGAACGGCATGAGAAAAAAGCCGATCGAGGCCAGGATGAACATACGCAGCACGCGGCTGCTCGAGCCGCGGATCAGCTTCTTTACGGAATACATCTGCCGCGGCTTCGGTTGGGGAACAGTTGAGGTCACGGCCAAACGATATCCTTAAGGTGCAGAGATGCAACGCTCTCCGCCTGTTGATTGCACTTCACAGGCCAAACTCTTATGCGGACTTTCGTCACATTCCAGTGCTTGGGGAAGGCGAGTGTGCAATGATTTGCACACATCCCGGCGTGATTTGCGGGTTGGGCATCGCCGCCAAGGCGGTCAGATTGGCAATTGGCGTGCACTAACGCAACGGTACCTCTAGCCGGGACGGGCCCGTTTTCGATGCAGGTTTTTGTTCTTCTGGTGATCTTCGTGCTTATGATGGCCGGCTTGATGCGGCCATACATTGGGCTTTTGGCGCTGCTAATTGTCATGGAGCTGCAACCGGGAGAACTGTATCCCACTCTGGCTCCCCTTCATCTGGAACGTGTTGCGGCGGTCTTGCTGCTGATTTCTTTTCTCATGCATGGGGAAAAGTGGCGCTTTCCGGCACCCACCCGCTGGTTTCTGGCCTTCTATGGGGCAATGATTGTCTCAATCCCGCTCGCGTTCTGGCGCAGCAATTCGCTCGCTTCCTGCTTCTCCTTCCTGGAAATTGTGGTGTACGTTCTGTTTGCGACGGCGCTGCTAACCACAGAGGCCCGCATCCGTGGCTTCATTCTGACGGAGATCTTGCTCGTAACGTGGCTGGGCGGCAGCGCGCTTTACAACTACCATCGTGGCATTTGGCTTGTCCGGATGAATATCGAGCGGGCGGTCGGGATCACCAGCTCAGCCGGGGATCCAGATTCACTGGCGGCCACATTGCTGCTTTCCATTCCACTGTGTCTGGCGCTGATGGCACGGGGCAATCCGCCCTGGATGCGGTTGGTCGGTCTTGGGACCATCTGCATAGCACTCGTCACGATCTTGGACACCGGTTCGCGTGCGGCCGCCTTGGGGGTCGTGTTCCTGGTGGCGATTCTCATTTTCCGCAAGCGGAAGAATCTGATTTTTCTGCCGATTGTTGCCGCTTTGAGTCCGGTAGTCTGGCTGGCGATTCCCGCCCAATACAAGGCTCGGTATGAGACGGTCGATCATCTGAAGGGGGATGAATCCTATCAAAACCGCATTTTGAGTTGGAAAGGAGGGATTGCCATGTTTGAGCACAATCCTCTTACTGGCGTGGGCGCCGGAAATTACACCGATGCGAATGGAAATGGGTACTGGCCTGGGCCCAGGCATCGCTTCTATCTCAATGCTCACTCGCTGTACTTTAAGCTTCTGGGCGAACTCGGCATAGTTGGAATCATTACTTTCGGCGGCTACACCCTCTGTGTATTCCGGCTGAACATGAGATCGCGGCGACAGCTTTTAGAAATGCATGAATCGCAATTCCTTACAGAACTGCCGGCACTGCTGAACATCATCTTCCTTCAACTTTTCTTCGCCGGATATGCAGCGCATAATCTCTATCGCATCACGTGGTTCGTAGTTGGGGCCATTTCCGCATCGATCAGCCTGCTGCCCGCTCTGGAAAACGTGCCTGAGGGTGTGGAAGTTCGGCAACACAAAAGGGATAGCGTGTCTCTCGCGGAAAGCGACTGGTCGCCTGCCCTGCTGCCGGAACTGCGCGCACGCCTTGGCGCGGGTACGCAGGCATCCTGAAGGAGTGGATTCCTGCTCGACGAATTTTCTTGGTGTCTGCCTGGGTCGCAGGGTATGATTCCGCCTAGCCTCAAAAACTATATACAGCTTAACCGGCTGCAGAACACGCGCTTGCGTTACCTGCGGGTCTGCCATCGCCGTTCTTCCCGAGAACCTGCGCGGTAGCGATTGCTCTCTGGGTTTTGATCCTTTCTGCCTTCTTATCGCCAACCGGAACGCGTAATCGTTGGCGGCATCTGCATCGAACTGGAGCGCAAATGTCGATCAAGTCTTTTCTCCCCCTTGCGGTTTTTGCAATCGCCGCCATTCCCGCGCGCGGTGCAGCGTCACACATGATTCCCGCGGCTCCTCGCGCCATTTGCACCGGCCTGACCACGCTGCCCAATGACCGCAGTTCTGGGACAAGTCAACGTGGCGGCGGATTGCAAGTGGCGATGCTCGAATTGCCAGCTTCGCTGGAATCCGCGACCCCCAGCAGTTGCTACCCGCCGCTGAGTTTCGCCACCCCGGGAGTACCCGCAGGCACGGCAGGCAGCAAATATTCCGCCTCACTGGCGGCAAATGGCGGCCAACCTCCCTATTCCTGGAGCTTCGGACAATCCGCGCTGCCGCCCGGATTCTCGATCTCTTCAAATGGAACAATCACCGGAACGCCGCAGCAAGCCGGCACCTATCCTTTCCACGTGATCGTGTCCGATTCGCTGAAGAATAATGTTCTGGCCTCGCTGGTTCTGACGGTGAACCCGGCAGATCCCACGACTCCACCACCGCCCACAAACCCACCGCCCACGGATCCGCCGCCTACAAACCCGCCGCCCACGAATCCTCCTCCGCCGAACCCGCCGCCACCGGGACCGCCTCCGTCGGGCAAGCCATTGACCGCGTGCAAGGATCTGACATCGGGTGGGAAGTACTATTTGGCGAATGACGTGTCCAGCCCTGGCACATGTTTTGGAATCGATGCTGATGGAATCTCGCTAAACCTCAACGGCCATACCATCACCTACGGCACTGGAGGCGGTACAACGCCCACGCCCGCGATTGAAGGCCATGATTGCTGGTTTGTCACAGGGCACTTTATTGGCGGTCCGTGCGGCACCCGTCATGGAGGTGTCGAAGTCTATAACGGAAAGATCATTCAGTCGCCAAACTCCGCCCCGTTCAGTGATGCTTTCAGCTTCGGCCAGGGGACCTTCAGTTCCGCGCCCTATATCCATGACATTACGGCAACCATTCAGAACCAGGGGGCGCAGTTTTATTACTCGACCTTCATGGTCCCTGGAGCACGAATTGAAAATAACAACATCACGGACCATGTGACCAACATCCAGCTGCCGGGCCAGGGAATGCTTTCTGCTCGCGCGGCATTCCAGGGGCAGGCCATTGCCATCCTTGGACCTGAAAATAATCCGGGAAGCGGCGATACGATTACAGGAAACAAACTGGTGGGTGGCCCGCAGGGCGGCATTCGCAGTGTGAACCAAAACACGATGATCAGCAATAATGACATCAGCATGGATGCCTATTATTCGAACGACTACTGCTTCGAGGTGTCCGCCGCCGGAACCACTGTCACGAATAATAATTGCCACCCAATCAGCGGCCGAGGAATCAACATCGACGCTGGCAATGTGACAGTATCAAATAACACTTTCAACGTGACCGAATTGCTGCAGAATATGGAGTATGGAACGAACGGCCAGCCCGGTTGTGAAGGTGGTGGCGCCTACGGCATCCGGTTCAAGTTCATGCCGTTCAAATCAACGTTCAATATGAACAACGATGTGATCACCAACAACAACGTTACCGTTACTGCCGGACCATGCCAAGGAATTGGTGTGCAGTTCGGGCTGGTCCCCGCCAACGGCTCGATCAATGTGAGCGGCAATACTTTCACAATGATCAACCTCAATCAGGGGCAGCCAGATTATGCAATCAGCATGGATGCCGCATTTGGGAATGGCGTTTCCGTCACGGGCAATACATTTTCGGCGACTACTGCCTTCGTTGACGGAGAGTGGGACGGATTCAGCAATTTCACCATCGGTCATAATACCTGGGTCGGAACGCCCGCCCATACCGTCTATGCCTGGGATGGTAGGTGTGATCCAAGCACCAATAATCCATCGCCCGAGTGCCCTTCGAGCGTGACGGTGACGGACCCTCTTCCAAATACTGTGCAGTGCGGTAACTACAGTGAAGCGACTGTGACCGTGAACGGCCAGGTGACACAATGCAAGGCGCAACATTGATCTCGACTACCAGGCGGATGAGAGGCGATAAGCAGGCCGGATCTGGGACGCAGCATAGAAAGAATTACCCGAACACTTGCTGGCGGACAAGAGTTTGCTTGATCCGGTCTGTCTGATTTCATATTGCGCGGTTTCAAAA
>JAKAUB010000128.1 GCA_021827845.1 Acidobacteriota bacterium
AGAAGTTGCTGGCCGGTGGTAACGGTTGTCCGCACTTCTGACAGAACATAGCGATACCCTCCCCACGGTGGCCGAATCGCTGGCGACCCCGTGCAGATAAGAATACGAGAAAACAGCCGCGGGGGTTCCGTGGGAGATCAGGTGCCGGTGTACGGAGTGCGGCGAAGCTGCGAAGCCTCCTGCGCCTGGCTGAACTGCGAGCCCAGGGCGATGACCGCATCGTATTGTTGAATCGCCTGCTGACGGTGGCCCAGAAGGTCATCCACCTGACCGGCGCGCAGATGGGCGCGGCGCTGCATCAGGGGACTGGTGGTGGGCTGGGTCGCGGCTGCCAGATACGCGGCAAGCGCGATGTGATAGTGCCGCTGCCCGCGGGCCGCCTCACCCAGCCCGTAGTAGGCGAGCTCGGGATGCGGATTGGGGTAGTTCTTCATGCCGGCGATTAGACGCTGGTACGCAGCGATTGCCTGCATGCCGTGCCCGGAATCTTTGAGCAGATTTGCGTTTTCCAGTGCAAAGAGAAAGTTGCGCGGGTACTGCTGCTCCAGCCCATCGATGACCGTGATGGCCTGAGGATACTTCGCTTCGCGCCGCAGGAAGATGGAGAGCGCGGTGCGGGCTGAGACAGAATTGATGGTGCCGTATTGACCGACGCGGCGGAGTTCGGCCAGGCCTTTGGATTTGGACCCATGAATGCCGACGATTCCGGCAAGAATTTTGAACGGCAGTGACAGACTGCCCAGAACATATTCATGCACGCCGACGATCAGATAGGCGTCCACATATTTGGGATCGTTCTTCAACACCTGGTCGTTGTCGCGGCGCGCCGCAAGCGCCATCTTCAACGCGGCGGTGTACTTTTTCTCGACCATGCCGATGTACACGGTCTCCAGGCTGGTGCCGAAGCCGCGGGCGAAGAGTGCATCGGTGTCGCGCGGATCCTTTGCCAGGCGCGCATTCGCCAACTCTACGGCGTGGTTGTAGAGAGCCTCGATGTGCGCGGAGGTCTTCGGGTCTTCCGTGACGCCGTGCTTGCCGGAGAGAAACCCGTCCTGGACATACAAGGTGGTATCGAGCAGATCGAGCCGGTACAGTTCCTGAAAGACGGCGTTGTTCAGCAGATAGTCCGCAGCGATCGGGTCATCTGGGTGTTCGGCTGCAATCTTGCGGAACCCTGTCTCCGCAGCAGCGTAGTCGAGGTCATAGAAATGCTGGAATGCCTGCTGGGTGGCTGGCTGAAGATTCAAGGGATCGGTATCGGTTCCATTGGGCGCGGTGACGGTCGCCTGCGCCGCAGCGGGAAGCAGGAGACACGCAAGCAGCACCGGCGCGCACGCCGCGAAAAAATGGTGGTGCAATCGACGTCGACGCCGCAACCGATGGACCTCGTGGCAGGGAAGTTCCGGCCGACCGGCGAAACGCCGATGAGGCCATCCTGTTTCAGTTTGATGGCTCGGCAGCGCTGAGGCAAGCGGTGCGCGCCGGGTTTTTGATGCTTTCTGGAATAGAAGCCGAAAGAAATGCTTTGCGCGCTATTCCGATTCGCTTAAGCTGGTGCGGATGACTCGAGCGGAATTGTTGCGGGCGCTGGTTCGCCAGGCAAAAGCCAACGGATTTGAGTTCCGTAAGTGGTACGCGTTACGGATCGCATTGCCCTGGAAGGGGTTTGATGCGGCGATCGAGCAGCTATCGCGTCATCGTCAGTATTATGCGCTGCTCTTCTCGCATGAGTTTGCGCAGGGTTTCTGGCGCGAGGGCAGCAAGATCACTTTTGTGGTGCCGGTAAACTCCTTTACGCGTGTGCAGAAGAATGGGAACGTGCTGCGCGTCGAACGCAAGGGCCACACGCGCCGCACGGTGCTTCCCGGCGCATGGCGCTTTCATCTGAAGGCGATGGCGGTGGCCGAGGACCCTCTGCGGTACATCCGCCGATTTCTCCTCATTGAGGAAGATCTGGGCGGTATCCAGGATGTCTCCGACAGCGAAGAAGCGCCCGCGGGCGAGGTTCCACTCTACGAAAGTCTGCTGGAAGACGACGCGGACGAAGAAGTGGAGTGAGCCGTTGGAGCGGCAAGGGCGGACGCGCGCGAGGGGCAACCCTTCTAGACTGGGAGTATGAAGAAGCTGCGTGTTGTTGCCTTGGCCTTTTTCCCGCTGCTGCTGCTGGCCGGCTGCCGGTCGGCGCTGGTGCATGCGACGGTGATCAACAGTGGGACGGCGGAGCTGCGGAACATTGAGGTGGACTATCCCAATGCCAGCTTCGGCCTGCCTGTGCTCGCACCGGGAAAGCAGTTTCACTATGAATTCCAGACGGAAGATCCGGGCAAGCTGTCGGTCAAGTTTGAAGATGTAAAGGGCAAGAGCTTTTCGGCGAAGGGGCCGTCCGTTGCCGCCAATCAGCAGGGAGCGCTGGTCATCGAACTGGACGCGAGCGGCCACGCGGTCTGGCGTCCGCAGTGGAAGTAAGCAGCGGTGGGACGGCTTAGATGGACTGGACCGGAATCATGGTGAGGTCGCTGACCAGGCCCACTTCTTTCTGCACGAAGGGCTCAGCGTAGCGGACGCCGCCCAGCAGTCCGTAGAAACGCGCCATTGCGAAGGTACGCTCGCGAATCTCTTCCCGCGGGACAAAGATGCGGCTGCCGGCATTCTGATTGTCGTATTGCGAGCGGTAGGCCATCAGGGCTGCGAATCGCTGGTCGATGTACGGCGTGATGTCTACAACCATCGAGGGCCGCACATCGGCGTACAAACTGGCGTAGAGAATTTTGAAGGGGCGATGGGGCATGGACTCCGACCCCGTCTGGACCTTTGCAAGGCCAGCCACGAAGCAGGCTTCGTACCCCAATTTTGCCGCCGTTGCGTGATCCGGGTGCCGCGCCTTCCAGTACGGCAGAATGACGACGCGGGGGCGCAGGCGGCGAATGACCGATGCGACTTTGATGCGATTCTCCCAGGTGTTTTCGACCTGGCCATCGGGAATGTCGAGCGCCTCTCGCCAGCCAACCTGCAGAATGCGGGCAGCCTCGTTGGCCTCCGCTTCGCGCTCCTGCGCGGTGCCGCGCGTGCCGGCTTCGCCGCGCGTCAGGTCCAGAATCGCCGTGGAGAGCCCCAGGCTGGCGGAGTGCAGCAGCGTGCCACCGCAGGTCTGTTCCACGTCATCGCGATGGGCCGCGATGGCAAGAATGTCACACGTATTGTGCATCGGCAAGATTGTCCAGTGGCAGCTGGAACCGGCGATTTAATCGGCTGCGTTCGATGGTGCATCCATGTACGCAACATCATAGGCGGTGCCCTGTATGGTGACATTCCCGTTGTAGAGCTCAGTCCCAGCCGTATAAGTCGGCGTAGTGGTCGTGATGCCCACATTCGTCGTCGCGTAAAGATGAATTTGCCCGCCGTACGCGGTATACATCTTGTGCCACTGGATGATGGCGCACAATCCGGTGAGATCCCCATACCACGGTTCGACCAGCACCTGATTGTTATTCAGGTTGAACAGGGTCAGGCAGCCGTTGGTCAGATTTTTGGCGGTACGCTCGCCGGTCTGGCAGAGTTGGGAGCCAATCCAGAGGGTATTGTCGTCGCCAAACAGCATCTTGGTGTGCGTGCCATCAGCGATGGGATATGTCGCGGTCACCTGATAGGTGGAGGGGCTGACGACGGAGAGAAAGCCTTCAAAAAGACCGTCCGGCTGCTCCTGCTGTCCGCTGACGTAGAGATTGCCATTGCTGCCGTAGACCGCCATGGTGGCCCCCCCGGGCACTGGCACTCTTCGCTGCTCGGTGGGTTGTGGCGTGGAAGCAGGCGGCGCCGGGTAGCCGCTGCCTGGGAAGTTGTAGATATTCAGCGCGCCGGTGTTCAGGAAGCTCACACTCGCGGTCGCCTGTCCGGTCACGCTATCCGGAGCGGCATTTCCGCACTCGGGGCCGCAGTTCAGCAACCAGGCGGTGGTGCCGTCTGAGGAAAAGATTGACTTGTACGGGCGGCTGAACTGGATCGGGTTATCGTTCTGGTCCAGCACCGGAACAACGCAATACAGCGGCAGGGTGACGGGCTGGCAGTCAACCGGGCTAACGGCCGACGGCCAGGGGCCGTTGGTCGGATGAAACACCGGGGGCGCCAGGATTTTGCCGTCCGGCTGCTGTAGACGGATGATGCGATAGGCGTAGTTGCTGTTCTGCACAAAGGCAAGCGCGACCGTTCCGCTGGGATTGACCGAGACCTTGTAGACGTTCGGCAGGTTCAGCGCGACATTCACCGGGAGAACTTTATCGAGCACGGTGAGCAATTGCGAGGTCTGGTTCGCGGCGAATGTGTAGAGGCCATCCTGCGTGACGAAGACGCTGTTCGACAGACCGGGAAGATTCCCAGTCGTGGCTACCACTTGCTCTTTGGAGTAATTGACGGTGGAAATCGTGCCGTCACCGGAGTTGTAGACAAAGCCCGCCGTCTGCTCCGGATAATTGAGAATCTTGCTGGGCAGGCTTCCCTTGTATCCGCTGATCGGGAAGTTGGGTACGGATCCGTTTTCAGAATTACGAATGTCGTAACGGGCGTCAACGATTTGAAGCGCGCCCGTGACGATCGGCGACGGGTTCTGAATGGCAACCAGAACGCGCTGCAGAACGGTGCTGGGAGGGAACGGACGGGCGGCAAACAGGGAATCCTGGCCCAGGCAGCCAAGCAGGGAAGCAACTCCAGCAGCGAAGAGAACCGCCAGGGCAGCCTGAAAAAAACGACTGCGATTGATCAATGCGAAAAACTCCAATTCACGGCGCGTTCGGCGTACTTGGGGTGAAGCGATAGTGTATACCAAACAGCCCTGGCTGGCGCTTGGGTCCCGTGCCCGCTAGGATAAGCACACAAGAACGAAATGGCGAACTGGAAAGAGATTCTCGCAACCCGGACGGTACTCTGCGATGGCGCCATGGGCACCATGCTGTATGGCCGTGGTGTGTTCATCCATCGGTGCTATGACGAGCTGAACCTGTCGCAGCCGGAGCTGATCCGGAGTCTGCATGAAGAGTATCTGCAGGCGGGCGCCGAGATCATCGAAACCAACACGTTTGGCGGCAACAGCTTCCGGTTGCAGCGGCATGGCCTGATGGACCAGGTGAGTGCGATCAACCGGGCCGGGGCCGCGCTGGCGCGCGCCGCGGCTGACCAGGTCCGCGAGAAGCAGGCGACGCCGGTCTGGGTGGCGGGCGCGGTGGGACCGCTCGGCATTCAGATTGAGCCGCTGGGGAA
>JAKAUB010000042.1 GCA_021827845.1 Acidobacteriota bacterium
CCATCTGCCGCTTTGGCCAGGGTCTGGGCCTGGGCGGGGAGTGGGGCGGCGCGGTGCTGCTTGCCATTGAGAATGCGCCGCCCAATAAGCGCGCCTGGTACGGTATGTTCCCGCAGATGGGCGCGCCCGTCGGCTTCATCCTCTCCGGCGGAACCTTTCTGCTGCTCTCGCACTATCTGACTGACCGGCAGTTCTTCACCTTCGGCTGGCGTCTGCCATTTCTGGCCTCGGCGGCGCTGGTGTTCCTGGGGCTGTATGTGCGCTTCTCGCTGACCGAAACGCCCGTGTTTCAGCAGGCGGTGGAGCGTGGCGAGCAGGTAAAGGTGCCGATGCTGACCGTCATCCGCCGCTATCCGGGCGCCCTCGTTGCCGGCATTGCCGTCTCACTGGCGGCCTTCGTGCTCTTTTATTTGATGACAGTTTTTGCGCTCTCCTGGGGCACCAGCGTGCTCGGCTACAGCCGCGGGCAGTTCCTGCTGATGCAGTTGATCGATGTGCTGCTCTTCGCGCTCACCATCCCTGTCTCCGCGCTGCTGGCGGAGCGCGGCCGCAAGCCGGTCATGCTGGCGGTGACGGTGGCCATCGCCCTGTTTGGCTTCGTGATGGCGCCCATGTTCACGGCCGGCGTGCGCGGCGCCACCGCCATGATGGCCGTCGGCTTTCTGCTGATCGGCGCCATCTACGGCCCGCTCGGCACTGTCATCTCAGAGCTGTTTCCCACGCCGGTGCGCTACACCGGCAGCTCGCTGGCCTTCAGCTTCGCGGGCATCTTCGGCGCCTCGCTGGCGCCCTATATCGCCACATGGCTGGCCAAAACATACGGCCTGCAGTACGTCGGCTACTATCTGGCCGCGTCTGCCGTGATCACGTTCGTGGGCCTGCTAAGCATTCGCGAAGCGAAGGGCGAAGATCTGCGCGACGTGTAAGCGCCACGGTCAGCCGCCGTAAAATGAGAGGTTCGACACTTTGAGGGAATCTCTCCGATGGCTATCATTCGTCAGCAGGACCTGATCGACAGCGTCGCCGACGCGCTGCAATACATCTCGTACTATCATCCGGTCGACTACATCACCAACCTGGCGCGCGCGTATGAGAAGGAAGAATCCCCCGCCGCCAAAGACGCCATGGCGCAGATTCTGATCAACAGCCGCATGTGCGCCGAGGGCCATCGCCCCATCTGTCAGGACACCGGCATCGTCACCGTGTTTGTAAAGATCGGCATGGACGTTCGCTGGGACCGCACCGACAAAACCGTGGAAGAGATGGTGAACGAGGGCGTGCGCCGCGCCTACACCCACCCGGACAACGTGCTGCGCGCATCCGTGCTGGCCGACCCCGCCGGCAAGCGCAAAAACACCCGCGACAACACGCCGGCCGTCATCAACACGACGCTGGTGCATGGCGATACGGTGGAGGTGATCGTCGCGGCCAAGGGCGGCGGCTCTGAGGCCAAGTCAAAGTTCGTCATGCTCAACCCGTCGGACTCCATCGTTGACTGGGTCATTAAGACCGTACCCACCATGGGCGCAGGCTGGTGCCCGCCGGGAATGCTCGGCATCGGCATTGGCGGCACGGCGGAAAAAGCGATGCTGCTGGCCAAGGAAGCCCTGATGGAGCCAATCGACATGCCGGATCTGCTGGCACGCGGCCCGGCAAATCGTCTGGAAGAACTGCGCCTGGAGATTTACGACAAGGTCAACCGGCTGGGGATCGGTGCGCAGGGTCTGGGCGGCCTTACGACCGTGCTCGATGTAAAGATTCTCGACTACCCGACCCACGCGGCCAACCTGCCTGTGGCGATGATCCCCAACTGCGCCGCCACGCGTCACGCGCATTTTGAGCTGGATGGCAGCGGGCCGGCGTCGCTGGAGCCGCCGTCGCTGGAGAACTGGCCGAAGCTGACGTATGACGTGTCGCAGGCGCGCCGCGTCAACCTGGACACCGTCACGCGCGAGGAGGTTGCCACCTGGAAGCCCGGCGAGGTGCTGCTGCTCTCCGGCAAACTGCTGACCGGCCGCGATGCCGCGCACAAGCGCATGACAGACATGCTGCACCGCGGCGAGCGTCTGCCCGTCGACTTCACCAACCGCTTCATCTACTACGTTGGTCCCGTGGACCCGGTGCGCGAAGAGGTTGTCGGCCCGGCCGGCCCCACCACCGCCACGCGCATGGACCGCTTCACGCGGCAGATGCTGGCGGAGACCGGCCTGCTGGGGATGGTCGGCAAAGCGGAGCGCGGGCCGGAGGCGATTGAGGCCATCCGGGACCACAAGGCGGTGTATCTCATGGCCGTCGGCGGTGCGGCGTATCTGGTGTCGAAGGCCATCCGCAAAAGCCGCGTGCTGGCCTTTGAGGATCTCGGCATGGAAGCCATCTACGAGTTTGAGGTGCACGATATGCCGGTCACGGTTGCGGTCGATAGCCGCGGCAACTCTGTCCACCAGACCGGCCCGAAGGAGTGGCAGGCGCGCATCGCGGGCATTCCGATTTTGCAGTAAGACGCATAAGTTGCAAATGATCTGCGATTGAAATCCGGTGCCATTGAGAGCCGCGATCTCCAGCCCGTTGACTGAAGATACAGGTCAGATTATTCTGGTCATATTTGGGAGAGGATTTGTCATGCAAAAAATGGCCGCCGCACAGTTCAAAGCTCAATGCCTCGCCGTCATGGATCGGGTGTCGCAAAGCGGTCGTCCCGTTGTGATTACCAAGCACGGCAAAGCAGTGGTAAAACTAGTCCCCGCAAGCGAAGGCGAGGATGAGATTTTCGGGGCGTTGGCAGGCATCGCCCGAATTGCAGGCGATATTGAGAACACTGTCCCCGCAAGCGGTTGGGGCGTGGAATGATCCTTCTCGACACGCATATTCTCGTCTGGCTCTTGATCGCTCCCGAGAACCTTTCGCCCAAAGCCAAAAAAGTAATTCAAGGGGCCCGCAAATCCGGGCCGCTTGCACTTTCAGCAATCAGCCTTTGGGAGATTGCGTGGCTGACAGAGAACAAGAGAATAGAGATTGACGTAAGTGTTGATTCCTTTGTCAGAAAATGTGCTTCGTATGTGCAGGTCCTCCCAATTACGCAGGAGATTGCGGTGCGCTCTGTTCAATTTCCGAAATCTTACCCGAGCGATCCCCAGGACAGAATCATTGGAGCTACCGCACTCGTCGAAGGCATCCGCCTTTTGACGCATGACAAGCGGATCATGAAGTCCGGCCTGGTTCCTTTAGCGAACTGAGGAATAACCTGTCGTGGAGAATCTTGGGAAGCCTGGTTCTGGTGTAATAGCAGTATGCCCAAGAGCTCGCCAGGTGCCGACAGCTTCGACGTCCTCGTCATCGGTGCCAGCCCGACTGGGCTGGCCTGCGCCATCGACGCGCAGAACGCGGGTTTTTCCGTCGCGCTGGTCGATAAAGGTTGCCTGTGCAACTCGCTGTTTCACTATCCCTCCGGCATGGAAAGCCATCTACGAGTTTGAGGCGAACAAGATGCCGGTCACGGTCGCAGTCGATAGCCGCGGTAACTCTGTCCACAAGACCGGCCCGAAAGAGTGCTAGGCGTGCATCGCCGGCATTCCGATTTTGCAGTAGCCACGCGACGCATAACGCAGCGTGCGATCAGGACGCTTGTGGTATCTGCCGGTGCGGAAGCCGTTCGACTTTGATTTTGTTCCGCCTTTGCAGGCGCCATAGGTCGTAGCGTGCCTGCATGCCCAGCCATACCTCGGGTGAGGAAGTTCCAAAAGCTGCCGCCAGGCGCAGCGCCATCTCCGGCGACACGGCCGCGTTCCCATTTAGAACACGGGATAAGGTGACCCGTCCAACCCCTAGATGTTTGGCTGCGGCCGAAACGCTCATCTCTCCCAGATACTCGCGAATGACCTCGCCAGGGTGGGGAGGGTTGTGCATGCGCATGGGAAGGCTCCTTTCAGTGGTAGTCGCAATAATCGACCAAAATCGCGTCTTCGCCCTCAAAGCGGAAGGTGACACGCCAGTTCGCGCTGACTGTCACGGCCCAGTGTCCGTAGAGTTTTCCCTGCAACGGATGGAGTTGCCAGCCGGGCGCATTCATATCCTCCGGTCTTCGCGCGGTGTCCAGCATTCCCAGCTGCAGACGCAAGCGTTTTGCGTGTTTCGCCTGGATGCCAGCCATAGTTCCCGTGCAGAAAAACTGCTCGAGGCCTTTATGGGTGAAGCTGCGGATCACCGGCTTACTGTATCGCGTGGCGATACGGAAGTAAAGCTTAATGTTCTTGGTCGCGGGTTATCGGCTGGAAATCCACTGTCGCATGCCGGGATGCTTAAATAAAGGCATGGCCCACAATGCACCCAAGGCCGACAGCTTCGACGTCCTGGTCATCGGCGCCGGCCCGACTGGGCTGGCCTGCGCCATCGACGCGCAGAACGCGGGCTTTTCCGTCGCGCTGGTCGATAAGGGCTGCCTGTGCAACTCGCTGTTTCACTATCCCTCCGGCATGACGTTTTTCACCACGCCAGAGCTGCTCGAGATTGGCCGCATCCCCTTCAGCAGCCCGAACCAGAAGCCGAACCGGCAGGAGGCGCTGGAGTACTACCGCAAGGTCGCGCAGCATTACAAGTTGAACGTGCGGCAGTACCAGCGGGTTGAGCGCGTCGAAGGCGAGGCTGGCGATTTTCGCGTGCATTGCACGGACCGCGCCGGGCGGTCCGTTCTCTATTCGGCGAAGGCCCTGGTCATCGCCACCGGGTACTACGATCTGCCTAACTATCTGAATATTCCCGGTGAAGAGCTGCCGAAGGTTTTCCACTACTACCAGGACCCGCATCCGTACTTCGACCAGGATGTGCTGGTGATCGGCGGGAAGAATTCTGCCGCTATCGCTGCGCTCGACCTGTGGCGGCACGGCGCGCGGGTTACGCTGGTGCATCGCGGTCCCGGCATCCACCGCCATGTCAAATACTGGATCATGCCGGACATCGAAAATCGCATTAAGCACGATCAGGTGCATGCGTATTTCAACAGCACTGTCGAAGCTATTACCGAAGACGCGGTCACCCTGCGCACGCCGCAGGGCAGCAAGACCCTTCCCAATGACTTTGTTTTTGCGCTGACCGGCTATCACCCGGACTTTACGTTTCTGCAATCGCTGGGGGTGCGGCTGGAAGGGCCGGATCAGACGCCGGTCTACGATCCGGCGACACTTGAAAGCAATGTGCCCGGCATCTATCTGGCGGGGGTTGTGGTGGCGGGCGCCCGGACGAACGA
>JAKAUB010000218.1 GCA_021827845.1 Acidobacteriota bacterium
TGCAATCGCTGGGGGTGCGGCTGGAAGGGCCGGATCAGACGCCGGTCTACGATCCGGCGACACTTGAAAGCAATGTGCCCGGCATCTATCTGGCGGGGGTTGTGGTGGCGGGCGCCCGGACGAACGAAATTTTCATCGAAAATGGCCGTTTCCATGGCGCACAGATCGCCGCCGGCCTGCACCGTGCGCTCGCCCCGGATCGGCGGCAGGAGCCAGCCGGCGCCCGTCCGTAGCCTCCCCGGCGCTGCCCAAGCCGGAGCGGGTGGTGCATAATGCTGGAAAGGCCCCCCGGTTTCCCCTGTCGCTTGAGCCGGGTCGTCTTTCGGTCGCGAATCGCCGGTGAACCTTCCCAACTCCATCACGCTCAGCCGCATTGCCTGCGTTCCACTGCTTATCTGGCTGCTCTCGCGGAGCTGCCCGCTGCACGCGTTTTATGGCGAGCAGGAGATCTTCGCGTCGCTGCTGTTTATCCTGGCATCGATTACGGATGGCGTGGATGGCTATCTGGCGCGGCGGCGCGGGCAGATCACCACCATGGGCATGCTTCTGGACCCGCTGGCCGACAAGCTGATGGTCACGGCCGCCTTCATTGCGCTGGTCGAGCTGAACCCGCGCATCGTGCCCGCGTGGATCGCGGTACTCGTGATTGGCCGGGAGTTTCTGGTGAGTGCCCGCGTGGATCGCGGTACTCGTGATTGGCCGGGAGTTTCTGGTGAGCGGTCTGCGCTCCATCGCCGCGTCGGAAGGCTTCACACTGCAGGCCAGCGATCTGGGCAAGCTCAAAATGGTGACGCAGATTGTGGCAGTCGTCGCTGCGATTCTCGATCACCGGTGGAATGTCTGGCGGTTCGGTTGGTTCATCTTGCCGGTGCATGTGATTGCGGTGACGGCGATTTACTTTATGGTGCTGGTGTCGATCGTCTCCGCGATCGATTACTTTGCCGCCTTCTGGAGCAGGATCTCCGACGCTTCCTCGCGTCGCCGTGCGGCATTTGTGCTGGGCCGCAAGAATAACGTCTCCTCGGTTGATCGCCTTTCCTGAAGGGCCACCACTGTACGTCATCATGAGCGCATCGAAGGACCTCTGTATTGCAGAGAAAAGCCGATGCCCAGATTCTTCGCTTCGGCCAGAATGACGAACGTCCGTCAACCGCGACCGTGAAAATGCGATAAGTCCCGCTACCGTTTCTTTCGTGCTTCCGTCCATTCATTGTGGGCTTTAGAGTCGTCTCTCCTGTCTCCTCCTTGCAGGCCCACGCAAAAAAGCCCCGGCGGGTCGTGGGTCCCTCCGGGGCTGCTTTTTTCTTGTGGCGCAAAAATCAGGCGTGGGCGACGGCACCCACAGCGCGCTGCTGATGATGGATAAAGTGGTACGGCGGCCAAGGGCCGGAAAGCGCGATCTGGCAGTCCCGGATGGACTGCATGGCGCAAGAGTATTTGCTCTGGTAGCGGGCCACGCTGCCGTGGTCAATCAGGTGAGCGATGTCGAGCAGAATCTTGCCCTTTTCTGTATGACGGCAGGTGATCTCTTCTTCGAGCGGCGTGAACATGCGGTGCATCTGAACGTAGACCGCCTTCGCCTTGGTCTGGCGCTCGCGCTGCACGGTCGCGGTCTCCCGCAAACGGGAGAGATACTCCTTACCGGCACACGGCGACGTGGCGTAGCGGGGAGTGTTGGGACCGCTGTCGTCCAGGACCACCTTCAGGTGCATCTCCGCCTTGCCGCGCAGCCGCTCTACATTGGCGGAAAACTGCCGCTGATTGCTGCGAACGGACCGGCGCAGGGCCTCATCGTCGGCAAAAATGGTGCCAAAGCGGAAGGGAAGCACGGTCGCCTGTTGAAAACAATCGGCAATGACGCGTGCATGGTCCACGGCCGACTTCTGGGTAAGACTTTCTTCGGGGTTATGCTCGCTGACGACCACTGCGAAATCACTGGCGGGGTACAGAAAAACCTGGTTGCCGAGGACGCCGGCTTTCGATGGTAGGGGAATTGGTTTGCGGTGATGATCGAGTTCCGGGAACGATGCTTTTTCTGCGATACAGTACGCGTACCATGCCATACAGAGTCACTCCATCACGCTGACGCAACGACGTGGTCAGGCTGAAAGTCTTCTTATAAAACTGCTCGGATCGACTGGTCTCGGGAAATGTTACGGGTTTTGGCACGCCAAAAGTGGCTGCACCAAACGTGCGACCATCCTAGTCCCGGAAGTGGAAAACAGGCAAATGCCGGCCAGGCAGCCGGCAGGCCGCGCGTGGGCCTTGGGGGAAAGGCCCGCGCCGGGGAAAAGGAAGGAGCCGTTCGCGCGTGGGCTAATGGCCCATGATGTGAACGGTTTGGATCAGCTTCAGAACAAATAGTAAAACCAGCAAAAACAGAGCTGCCACCGAGGCATTCCGTACCCAGGAAGCCATGGCCCGGACCTGGTCCGCCAGGTCGAGTTGATCCTCAGACAGGTTGGTCAGGGAGTGGTTGAGTTCCGCGGCATGTTCTTCGAGCTTTTGCAGCCGTACCTGCTGCTCGGCAATCGCCGGCGCCAGATCGGTCTGGGCAGCCTGCACCGCAGCCAGGTGGGTTCGCAGGTCGCTGCGAAGGTCATTGCGCAGATCGTTCCGCAGGTCATCGCTGAAGGCTCGCAGGCCCGGAGTCAGAGCGTCGCGCCGCGGCACCATCCGGTCCACCACGGGCACCAGCCAGCTCAGATAGGGAAGGATCCCGCCGGCAACGCGCAGAAACCGCCGCAGTGTGGGGTTCTCTTTCACGGGCCACTTCCGCCGCTCAGCGATGCGTCGCTCCTGCGGCTCTCCATTGGATTCCGGACTCGAATGCACCTTCAGCATAAGGCTCAACCTTCCGCGCGCGAGCGCAAAGCGTGGGTTACAACGCGCCACATGTCTTCCCGTGGCGCCGGTTTGCCTGTCCACAGCTGAAACTGCTCCGCCCCCTGCTGGACAAACATTTCAACCCCTGTAATTACCGCCAATCCTTTGGCTCGAGCCATCCGGAGCAGCGGGGTCTCGACCGGGTTGTAGACCATGTCGAAGACCAGTTTTGCGTTCAATTCCTTCTCATCCAGAATGGCCGGTTCTTTGTTTCCAGCCATGCCTACCGGCGTGGCATTCACAATCACGTCGAAGGCTGTCTTCGCCACCTGATCGCGGCGGATCGTCTTCGCCTCGGCCGAGCGCGCCAGTTTTTGTGCGCTTTGCGGCGTCCGGTTCAGAATAAAGACCTCTGCCCCTCGCTGCTTCAGGCCAAAAACTGCTGCCCGGGCGGCACCACCGGCGCCCAGAACCAGAATCTTTGCCTTCCGCAGGTCCAGGCGTTGTTCGAGCGGACGCACCACACCCGTCACATCGGTGTTGTACCCAATCAGCTTGCCGTCCTGTGAACGCACAACGGTGTTCACGGCGCCAATCTTCTGGGAAAGTGCATCTGTTCGATCGAGGTGATTCATTATCACCTGTTTCAGCGGCATCGTAACGCTGATCCCGTGTACGGGAACCTCGCGAATCAACAGCAGCAGGTCTTCGATCTTTTCTGTCTGCAACGCCAGATAAACCGCGTTTACAGTCTCCCGGTGGAAGGCCGTGTTCATCATGATGGGCGACAGCGAGTGCTGTACCGGGTTGCCGGCCACGCCGTAGACGCGGGTGCCGGTGTCCACCTGGTCCACGCGATAGGTCTCAAGCAGCGTGCGCGCAGCGATCTGGCCCGGCGCCGTCTCTTCGCCGGCGCTGGCGGAGGCGAAGGTAAACCGGCTACCGGCGCGCAGGCCCAGCACGCGGCTGATGATCCCATAGTCCCCCATGCAGATGCCGACAACATTGCCGGCTTCCCGCGTAGACTCCAGGAATCGCATCATGGTTACGTTGTCGCTGAGCGACCGCGCCGTCGATACGACCTTGATGAAGTCCGGGTTGAGCGGCAGGATGCGGCCGTAAATCTTTTCTAAGTCCTTCGTGACCTTGAAGTCGTGGTAGGAGATCAGGATGGCCGCCTCATGGCCGCGCAGCTTTTTCCAGTCGGCGGGCTTCATCGCCTCGGCCGTCTGCAACTCCACGTCCACGATGTGAAATCCTGAGCCGGCAGCCTTCGTCAGAACCTCCAGTTCTGCGGCCACAGTGCCAGCGAAGCGGCCGCCGTTAGCTTTCCGGCGGCAGGTGGCGATCGCGGTCACCTCGCGGTGGAGCTCCAGAAAATCTTTCAGTTTCGGGATGGCGGCAAGGGGCTTGGGCAAATAATCCAGCCGGAACTCGAGGAAGGTGTTCTCGCGGGCCGCCTCTGCGGCGCGATCGAGGAGTTCCTGCGGCGTAGCTCCGGTAATGGCCACACAGATGCGGCCTAGCCGGGAGCGAAGATACTGCAAAGCAACAGCATGCGAGGAGTCAGTCATACAGCTTTCCAAATCAAACAGGGGGCAATTGCGGCATCTTAACAGGCTTACGCCCTGTTTCCGCAAAAATTCACTGTGTATTCTGCCATGGCTCCACCCCACGCAAAGAATCGGCGGAAACCTGCTGTAGTTTCAAGGGTTTTAAGGTGGGGCGCAGGCAGCCGTCTAGTAGCCGTTTGCTACCAGATACTCCGTCGTAAGCTGGAAACCGGCGGTGGCGGCGCGGCTTTCAGCGTACTTCGCCAGAATGTCGACCTCAAGGTTCAGGGGACTGCCCACGGGCAGGGCGTGCAGGTTGGTCGCCGCCCAGGTGTGGGGAATGATGGCGATTTCGACCCGCCGCCCGTCCACCCGCGCGACCGTAAGACTGATGCCCTCGACGGCAATGGACCCCTTGTTGGCCACATAGCGCGACAGGCCGGGCGGAATCTCGAGGGCCAGCCGCCAGTCCGTCGTCGAGGGATTGGCTGGCACCAGGGGTTCGGCTTCGAGCAGCGTGCCCACTCCGTCGATATGGCCCTGCACCACGTGGCCGCCCAGGGGCGTTCCAGCCGGGGTAGGGAGTTCGAGATTTACGACCCTTCCGGGCGCCAGACTGCCCAGGGAGGTGCGCGCCAGTGTCTCGGCGGCGAGATCGGCAGCGAAGGTTCCGCGGACGGGATCGATGGCGAGCGCCGTCAGGCAGACCCCGCTGACCGCGATGCTGTCTCCCTGCCGCAAACGGGCCGCCA
>JAKAUB010000239.1 GCA_021827845.1 Acidobacteriota bacterium
ACAATGCGCAGAAAGCCTTTAATCGCAGACCGGCTGAGACGAGCCCGCGTTGCCGCCTGAGAGAGATCGGGAGAAACATCAAAGGCATAACCCGCGATGTGGGGCAGAGCCAGTGCGGTGGCCATAGGCACACACTCCAATATTGGTCAAGTATTGCATCATTTTTGAGGAAGAGCAAGATGCAAGGATCTCCCTTTCCGGCCGTACATTGGAATTTCTGGCTGACTGCGAGACAATCGCGCTTGGCTTGCATTCGTGGTTGCTGGAGGAGGAACGCGTGGGATATCGGGCAGTGAAGTTGGGAATGGCGGTGCTGACGGCGGTAACTATTCCCCTTGCGCTCGCGCAACAGACGCCGCAGCCGGCGCAGGCTCCAGTACCCGCGACTTTCTTTAATGCGCTCCACTGGCGGCTGATCGGTCCCTTCCGCGCCGGTCGCGTGGTGGCTGTGGCCGGCGTTCCGGGCAGCGCTACGCAGTTTTACTTTGGCTCCGTCGATGGCGGGGTATGGCGCACCGGGGATGCGGGCGCGAGCTGGAAACCAGTGTTTAACGGGCAGCCCATTGCTTCAATTGGCGCGCTCGCGGTCTCTGCCTCGAACCCGAAGGTGATCTACGCGGGGACCGGAGAATCGGACATTCGTTCGGATCTTGCCTCCGGTGACGGCGTCTACAAATCTACGGATGGCGGCAAGACCTGGCAGCATATCGGACTCCGGCATTCGCGCCAGATCAGCCGCATACTGATCGACCCTAACAATCCAGACACCGTTTTCGTCGGCGTGCTGGGGCATGCGTACGGGCCTAGTCCGGAGCGCGGCGTCTATAAATCGACGGATGGCGGCGCCACCTGGCAGCGCGTTCTCGATCGCGGACCGCAGACCGGAGTCGCCGATATGGCGATGGCGACCGGCAAGCCCAGTCTCATCTTTGCCACAATGTGGAACGCGCATCGTCCGCCGTGGAGCACCTATGCCCCGCTCGAAGAGCCGGGCAGCGGGCTGTTTCGCTCAACCGATGGCGGCGCAAGCTGGCACGCACTGCAGGGCCACGGCTTGCCGGATGCGCAATGGGGACGCGCCGGAGTTGCGGTTTCGCCGGACGGACGGCGAGTGTATGCGGTCATCGAGGCCGCCAAGGGAGAGTCCGGCCTGTATCGCAGCGATGATGGAGGAGATTCCTGGACACGCATCAACAGCGATCCCCGGCTGACGAGCCGGGCATGGTACTTTAACCGCGTCACGATTGACCCGACAAATCCAGATGTTTTGTATGTGCCGAATGTGGCGCTCTATAAGAGTGCGGATGGTGGAAAGACGATTTCCATTTTGCGCGGCGCACCCGGTGGCGACGATTATCACGAGCTGTGGGTGGACGCGAAAGACTCGCGCCGCATGATTCTGGGCACCGACCAGGGAACCACCATCAGTCTGAATGGCGGCAAGACCTGGAGTAGCTGGTACAACCAGCCGACGGCGCAGTTCTACCACGTCATCACGGACAACCGCTTTCCCTACGCGGTGTATGGCGCGCAGCAGGACAGCGGCAGCGCTGCCGTGTACAGCCGCACCGACCACGGCGAGATCACGCCCCGCGACTGGTTTCTGCCGGGCGGGAGCGAGAGTGGTTACATCGCGCTCGATCCTAACCACCCGGACATCATCTACCTGACGGAGACCTTCGGCGGCGTCACGCGCTTCAATCGCAGAACATCCTTCAGCCAGAACGTGTCGCCTTGGCCGGAGGAGGAGTTTGGGTCAGCGATCACCACGCACAAATACCGCGATCCCTGGACCCCGGTGCTGGTGTTTTCTCCGGATTACAAGACGCTCTACCTGGGCACGCAGTATGTTCTGAAGACCTCCGATGGCGGCCTGAACTGGCAGCGCATCAGTCCAGATCTGACGGGAGCAAATCCTGACGCGGCGAAATCCACGGGCGAACCAACGCCGCAGGACGCGGTGGGCCGCGGATACGGGGTTGTCTTTTCGATCGCTCCCTCTCCCCTGGACCCGCAGGAGATTTGGGCAGGCAGCGACACCGGCCTGATTCACCTGACCCGGGACGGCGGCAAGACGTGGCAGAATGTGACGCCCCCGGGAATGCAGCCCTGGAGCAAAATCTCGCTCATCGAAGCTTCGCGCTTCAATGCTGGAGTGGCGTACGCTGCCATCGATCGGCATCGGATGGATGACGCTTCGCCCTATCTTTACCGGACCGCGGATTATGGCAAGACCTGGCAGCCGATTGTCAGCGGAATCCCGAACGGAGCATTTCTGCGCGCCGTGCGGGAGGATTCTAAGAACGCGTCGTTGCTGTTTGCGGGCACGGAGCGGGGTGTGTACGTATCGTTCGACACAGGAAAGCAATGGCAGCCGCTGCAATTGAATCTTCCCGTCAGCTCGGTTCGCGATCTGCAGATTCACGCTAATGATTTGGTGGTCGCAACCCACGGCCGCGCCTTCTGGATTCTGGACGATATGACGCCTTTGCGGCAGATGGCCGCAGCCGAAGCCGAGCACGGCCCATATCTCTACCGGCCAGAGGTCGCGCTGCGTATCGACAACGACGGGTTCCTCGGGACACCGTTGCCGCCGGACCAACCCACAGCCAAAAATCCGCCGGCAGGCGCGATTCTGGATTACGTTCTGACCGCGCCAGCCAAAAATGTGACCATGACGGTTACAGATAGCAAGGGGAGGGTCGTCCGGCACTTTTCAAGCCAGGATGTTCCTCCGCCGCTGCCGAAGCTGGCGCCGATTGCCGAGCGCTGGTTCCCCACGCCGCAGCGCATTGCAACCGCCCCCGGCATGCATCGCTTTGTATGGGACCTGCGTTGGGCAAGCTCCGGGGAAAAGCCGCAGGATGCCGACTCTGGCGATGACGAGTTCGCGCCGCGTGGCCCCCGTGTTGTGCCGGGAACCTACACGGTGGCGCTCGTGGTCGATGGCAAGACGATGTCCGCGCCGCTCACGGTGAAGATGGACCCGCGCTCTGGAGCGAGCCAGTCTGTCCTGGAGCAGCAGCAGGAGATGGCGCTCCGAATTTATAAAGACAGTCTCGACAGCCGTAAGGTGCTGGCCGAGATGGAGTCCGTCGATAAAGATCTAGCGCGCCCGGATTTGGCGCATCCTTCGGCAAAGGTTGATGCGGAGCTCGCGAAGGTGCGTGCCGGCATGCAGGCGATCCTGAACGGGAAGGCCGGACAGCAAGGGTTGCGCCAGGCAAATATGGGGCTCGCATCGGCACTCTCTGTTGTTGAGAGCGGAGACCGTGAGATTCCAGCGCCCGCGACCGAAATTTACGACCAGGCGCGCGCCGCCGCGGCGCAGGCGGAATCCCAATGGACAGCGATGAAGCAGGGCGAGCTGCCGAGATTGAATGAAGCGTTGAAGCGTGCTCATCTTCAACCGGTTCATATCGCCGCGATTGAGCGTCAGGTCATCTTCCAGATGACTCGTTAGGTCGGACGCGAGGAGGCCACTCCATGCAGCTCCCGCAAGGCTGGCTCGGTCCGCTGGTGATGCTGGCTGCGACACCGGCCTGCTTCTTCGCGGCTGGACGCAGAGGCTATCGTTCCTTTGGCGTGGGGCAATCCATTCTGCGCCTCGTTGTAGCGTTGCCTCTGGGCATCTCCGGGATCGCCCATTTTGCGCGCACGGCGCAGTTCGCGGCGATTGTCCCGCCTCCATTCACGCATCCAGGAATGTGGGTGCAGATTACCGGCGGGTTTGAGCTGATGGGCTTTGCTGGTTTGATCATTCCGGAGACCGCGCGCCTGGCCTCTGTGGGCGTGGCTGTGTTGATGATTGCAGTCTTTCCCGCCAACATTTACGCGGCCGGCCGCGTGGTTGGGGGCATCCCGATGCCGTCCGTTCCGGTAAGACTGGCGATGCAGGTGATCTATGTGCTGATGGTTCTGATCGGCGCGTGGGGAGTCCCTGGGTTTAGCGCCGGTGCGGACCCGGAGGGATAAGAATCGCTCTCACGCTCGGACGAAGGGTCGCTTCTCAGGCGCGGCTATTCCAGGCGGCCAGGACTTTGCGTAGCATCCCCAGCAGCAACGAGCTATCGGCAGAAGAGAGTTGTAACCGGCGCACGAGACGGGCTGCCGCTTCGTTCTTGACGCCGTCATCGCGCAGATAGCCGGCCGTGTGCAGCAGATCCAGAAGGACCCGGGTCAACCGATCGAGTTCCGCATCCGTTGCGCAGGGAACGGATTCCTGCGGAGTTGTTGTGGTGTCCGCCGGCAGCGCCAGCGCGTAGAGACAAACTGCGACCGCCTGGCCAAGATTCATGGAGGGCTGCGCAGGCCAGGTGGGAATGCTGAGCAGCGCATGGCAGCGGCTGAGATGATCGTTGGTCAGCCCGGTCTTCTCTGAGCCAAACAGTAATGCGACGCGATGCTCCGGGGCTGCGGCCAGATGATCCAGAATCAGCGGCAGACTTTGTGCGGGAGAAAGTGCCGGATGCGCAGGCTGACGGCGATCCGGCATGGCTGCTCCCAGCACCAGCGTGCAGTCTGTGATCGCCTCCGAGAGGGTTGCGTACTCATGGGCCGTGGCCAGGATGTCTTCTGCCCCGACTGCGGAGCGGGCTTTGCGGAACGATTCCGTGTACGCATTGGCAATGCGAAGATCAGAAAAGCCAAAGTTCGCCATGGCACGCGCCGCCGCGCCAATATTCAGGGGATTGCGCGCCGCCACAAGAACGACGGTGATGCGCTCATGGTCCGACAACGTGGGCCACCATGCAGGCTACGAAGTGCGGACCGGGAAGGGAACCACGTCAGCGGGCTGGACGTGGTGTTGGGTCAGAAGCGGCACCGCGCCGAGAATCCCGGCATCGTTGCCAAGCGCGGCGGCCAGCACCTCAATGGAGCCGCTGGGATGCCACGAGTAGCTGGCTACATAGTGACGAATGTATGGCAGGATCACATCGCGGCTTCGCATAACGCCGCCGCCAATGATGACGCGCTGCGGACCATACGCGTGGATTAGACCCACGGTGCCTGCGGCCCATACCTGCAGGCAGCGATCGCGAATCCCCGTTGCCACGTGATCGCCTTGCCGGGCCAGCTCAAAGACCGCGCGAAAGTTGATCACGGGGTGCTGCGCGAGGGCAC
>JAKAUB010000114.1 GCA_021827845.1 Acidobacteriota bacterium
CACATGCACATCGGAGCTGCCGTCCCCGACATAGACCACGCGGTCGTGGCTCAGGTTACGCTGCGCCCGCAGCTCCTCGACGACGACAACTTTTCCATAGCCCGCCGGGACGCGGATAATCGACTGAATCTCTCCTGTCTGCGCATCATGGCGGAACTGCGTGCCGAAGATTCTGTCCGCCGGCACAATGCCTTCGAGCGCAGACTGAATCGCGTCCTCCGGCGCCGCCGACACCACATAAAAGGAGAACTCCAGCGTGTCCAGCCGCTCCAGCAACTCCAGCATGCGCGCAATGTTCCCCTTCAGCCGGATGCGCTTACCCGCCGCCCGCAGATGCTCCCGCCGCACGCAGCGATATTCGGGGTCATGCAGCAGCAGATAGGGCAACTCCCCGCCCTGCTGCACCAGGCGGATGTCCGCCAGTCCGCGCACCCGCTGCTCAAATCCGGCGATGCCCATCATCTCGCTCAGTACCACGCCGGTGTCGTTAAAGCTCAGCGTCTGGTCAAAGTCGCTGACCAGAAGAATCTCCTGCTTGTTGCGATTGGGCTGGTTCATCGATGACCCTCCTGCGGGGAAAAGAAAAAGCGGTGCCGGTTCGGCGTACACGCTTCAGCTTTTCCAGAGTCGATACCTCATCGTAGCCGCGCAGGCGGCGGCGCTCGATTACAATTCCGTGAGGATTCAAAGATTTATAGCTCGCAGAAGATTGCCGCATTCGCAGCCATGGGTGCTGCAGGGTTTGCCGATCATGCCCGCACAAGACCAGACGCAGCCCACCGACTGGCTCGATCGTGTCACCGCTGCACCCGTGCTCTGGGCAGGCAGCGTGCTCGCCGCACTCTCCGTCGCCGCCTCAGTACGCAATGGCCTGCGCCGCGCGCATGACTTTCAGTGGAGCCCGGCGCACCTGCTGGCCGCCCACCAGAATCCCTGGACCACGTATCTCTCCGGCGATCCTCACCATGCGATTCTGCTGAACCAGGTTCCCAACTATCTGCACCTTCTCTACGTGCTGATGCTGCCCTTGGGGTATCTGCCGCAGATGCCCGCACGGGCCATCTGGGCGCTGTTGAATCTGGCGATGGTGCTGGCCAGTTGCATGTTGCTCAGCTGGCTGTATGAGCTGCCGCCGCGCCGCGCCTGGCTGTTCACCATTCTGGTGCTGACGGGCACGCCATTCCGCGTCACCCTGGGCAATGCGCAGGTCACGGCGCTGGTGCTGCTCGCCTTTGCGCTGTGGGCCGTGGCGCAGCGTGCAGCCATGCGCGGGGCACTTCTCGGGTTGGCGTGGGTCAAGTACAGCGTGCCGCCGGTGCTGGGGCTATTTCTGCTGCTGCGCCGCCAGTGGAAGCTGCTATTCGTCTCTGCCCTGCCGCTGCTGGGCGGCTGGCTGTTCTTTGTAGCGTGGCTGCATGGCCCGCCGCTGGCGCTGGCCGCGGAGCCCTTTCGCTGCGCCACCAGCAATGTATCGCCGGGGCTTGCCAACGTCATGGCCGTCACGGAGCTAACACTGCGCCGGCTGCCTTTGTTTCATCCAGCACCCGACCGCCTCTACCTGGCCCACAACAGTGCCGACCCACCCTGGGCCGCGTATCTGGTCGCGCTGGCCGTGGCCCTCGGCATCGCTGCCTGGGTGGCGCGCCTGGCGCGTCGCGTGGATGCCCGCGTCTGCTTCGCGCTTCTGCTGGCTGCCAGCCTGCTCTGCTTCAAACACCAGATCTACGACTTTCTGCTGCTGGCCCTGTGCCTGGCGCTGGCCCTGCGCGCACCCGCACTGCGGGAGCGGAATATCGTGTTGGCCCTGCTGTTTTACTTCTGGTACTTTGAGCGCTTGCTGCACGTCTGGCGTTTTGAGTTCTGGCCCGCTGTCGTCGTCCTCAGCGCTTTCCTGCTAGCCTTGCTGCTGCTGGCCGTCGCACGCCTCGGCGGTTCCATCCACTGGAGCCAGCCCTGGTCGATCGACAGCCATGCTGCGGCGCAGGGACAACACCCCCCGCAACCGCAGACATCCCAACGCTGAGACAAAAAGGAGGCGGCAATGTCCGACGCATCCCAAGGTGAGGCCGCTTCTCCAACCGCCAGCCGGCCCCCAATCGATGAGCGCATCCAGAAGACGCTGGATCGCGCGCTCTATGCCAGCGGCTCCCCACGCGCGCAAAACGTGCGCAACTTTCTCAATGGCGTCTGGCTGGGCGAACCGCTGCACGCCGTACTCACCGACATTCCCACCGGCGCATGGTCGCTCACAGCGCTTTGCGATCTGCTGGAACTGGCCGCTGGCGACGAGCGTTTCGGCTTCGCCGCCGATCTGTGCCTGACCGTGGGATTAGCCGGAGCCGCAGCCGCGGCTGCAAGCGGCCTCGCGGACTGGTCCGACGTCGATCCGCCCGCACGCCGCACAGGCCTGTATCACGGGCTGCTGAATCTGAGCGCGATGGGGCTCTACACTACCTCGCTGGTGTTGCGGAGGAGGAAGCTACGCGGCAAGGGCCGCCTGTGCGCGGCCGCAGGATTCTGCGCCATGACCGTCGCCAGTCGCCTGGGCGGCGACATGGTCTACAAGCACCGCATCGGCGTCGATCGCACCAGCGGCGAGGAGTTTCCAGAAAAGTTTACGGCGGTGCTGGCGGCATCGCGCCTGCCGGAGGATACTTTGGTCCGCGCCGACTACAAAGGCGCGGCGATTGTTCTAGTGCGCCGCGGCGAGCGCATCCTCGCCATCTCCGGCACCTGCTCCCACGCTGGCGCGCCGCTGATTGAAGGAAAGCTCAAAGACAACAGCGTTGTATGCCCGTGGCACAGCTCGCGCTTCTGTCTGGAGACAGGCAAGGTGCTCGACGGCCCGGCCGTCCACCCGCAGCCATGCCTGGAGGCGCGAGAACACTACGGGCAGATTGAAGTGCGGCGGGCGCAGACACACAGCTAGCGTCCTGCTGCCACAGTTGCCGGCGCGCGCAGGCGTACCCGCCGACTCGCGGGCTATAGCCTTTTTACTGCTGCTGCCGAGTAAAGTTCGTCATTCTGAGCGAAGCGAAGAATCTGGGCATTTTGCTGCCTTCGCCCATGCGGACTATAGCGTTTCTACCGCTACTGCCGAGCAAGGTCAGTCATTCTGAGCGAAGCGAAGAATCTGGGCATTGTGCTGCCTGCGCCATGCGGAGCATAGCGTTTCTACCGCTGCTGCCAAGTCAAGTCCGTCATTCTGAGCGAAGCGAAGAATCCGGGCATTTTGCTGCCTTCGCCCGTAGACCGATCCTTCGCGACGCTCAGGAGGACAGCGATCCGACCGCATGCACTCCATGTCAATCGGCAAATGCCTAATACTTCGGAACCGACGGATCGATCTCGTTCGACCACGCCGTGATGCCGCCGGCGAGATTCGACACTTTTTTGAATCCGTTGGCGCGCAGAAACTCCGCCGCCCGCTGGCTGCGTCCACCCGATTTGCAATGGACGACAATCTCGCGGTTCGGGTCCAGCTCGCCCGCGCGCTCCGGCAGTTCGCCCAGCGGCAGCAGTTGGCCGCCGATTTGGGCAATGGCATATTCGTACGGCTCGCGCACGTCGAGCAGGAAGATATCCTCGCCCGCGTCCCGGCGCCGCTTGAACTCTTTCACGTCGATTTGTGGAATTCCGTTGGTCATCTTGGGCGGCTGCGCATCGGCCGGCGCCAGTCCGCAAAACTCAGTGTAATCGATCAGTTTTGTCACCGTCGGATGGTCGCCGCACACCGGGCACTCTGGATTCTTGCGCAGCTTCAGCTCGCGGAAGCGCATGGCCAGCGCGTCCACCAGCAGCAGGCGCCCGATCAGCGGCTCGCCTTCGCCGAGGATCATCTTGATCACTTCCGTCGCCTGGATTATGCCTAGCAGGCCAGGCAGAATGCCCAGCACGCCACCCTCCGCGCACGACGGCACCAGTCCCGGCGGCGGCGGCTCTGGATACAGGCAGCGATAGCAGGGACCATCCTCCGTACCAAACACGCTGGCCTGGCCCTCAAAGCGAAAGATCGATGCGTACACGTTCGGAATGCCCGCCAGCACGCACGCATCATTCACCAGATAACGCGTCGGAAAGTTGTCCGTACCATCGGCGACGATGTCGAAGTCTTTGAAAATCTCCAGCGCATTCTCACTCGACAGGCGTGCCGGATATTTCACGATCTTCGTGTGCGGATTGATGGCGCGCAGCGAGTCCTCCGCCGAGTCAAGCTTGGCGCGGCCCACATCGCTGGTCCCGTGGATGATCTGGCGGTGCAGGTTGCTCGCCTCCACCACGTCGAAGTCCACAATGCCCAGCGTGCCCACGCCCGCTGCCGCCAGGTACATGGTCAGCGGAGCACCCAGCCCACCCGCGCCAATGCACAGCACGCGCGCCTTCTTCAGCTTCAACTGGCCGGCCTCGCCCACTTCGGGCAGAATCAGATGCCGCGCATAGCGGGCCATCTCCTGCGGCGACAGCGAAGCTTCCGCCGCTTCTGCCACGGCCGGCGCTCCGCCGGCAATCGACGGAATAATCGACAGCACGTCGTTGTCACGCACGGCGCTATTTTCTTTCTCCGGCAGGTAGCGGATGTCTTCGTCGTTCAGATACACATTCACGAAGGCGCGCAGTTTGCCCTCGTCTGTGTACAGGTGGCGGCGCAGCTCTGGGTGCTGGCTGGTCAGTGCATTCAGAGCGTCGGCTACCGTTGCGGCGGTGACGGCAACGGCCGCCTGGCCGCCCGCGTACGCGCGCAGCGGCGTAGGGATATGAATCTGCATGGCTGGTTCCTCTTTCACGTGTGGGGCCGGTCTGGCTGGATCAGGCGCGGGCGCAAAGTGCGTCTTCCGCTGCCTCCGGCGTCTCCGGCAAAACTTCAATGCGCTGTGGCTCCAGTCGCTTGTCTTCCTCACTGGCGCCCGTCAGCAGAAATGCGTTGGTGTCCACGGCCCGACATCGTTCCGCATGCTCCCGGCCCTCGACACTCGTAATGACATACGAGCAGCCCAGCCAATGCGCCTCCGCCAGGTCGGTCTTCGACCACTGCGCCGGATGATCCGGATGCGAGTGATAAAAGCCCACCACGTCCAGCCCGCGCTCGC
>JAKAUB010000105.1 GCA_021827845.1 Acidobacteriota bacterium
CAAGCGCGACGCCGTGATGATTCTGGCCGCCGTGATATTGATCATGGCGGCGGGCGAGCCGCTGCGCCGATGGCGCGCGCGGGTGATACCGGAAGGAGAGGGTGTCTGAAGCTCCCGGCTGATCCTACGCCACTTCGCAGATCAGACACTTCAAATACTGCGTCTCGGGCACAGTAAGAATCGCCGGATGATCCAGCGCGGCGCCGCGCACCTCCAGCAGCCGGACGCGGCGCTTTGCATCCGCGGCGGCCGCCGCGACGGCCGCCTGAAACTCCGCCAGCGATACGTGGTGCGAGCAGGAGCAGGTGACCAGCGTGCCACCGGGGCGCAGCATCTTCAGCGCGCGCAGATTCAGCTCCTTGTAGCCGCGCACTGCACCCTCCACCGCGCGCTTTGACTTCGCGAAGGCCGGCGGGTCCAGCACAATGGTGTCGAACATCTCGCCGGCATCGCTCCAGTCGCGCAGCAGGTCGAAGGCATTGGCTTCGATCCACGCAACGCCGCCATCGGCGGTGAGTTGCGCTCGGTTGGCTTCCAGGTTGCGCTCCGCCACCTCCAGCGCAGCCCGCGAGACATCCACCCCGGTGACGTGCGCGCAGCGCCGCGCCAGATGCAGCGCAAACCCGCCCTGATAGGTGCAGACGTCGAGCCCGCGGCCATGGGCGTACTGTTCCGCCGCGCGGTAATTCTCCCGCTGATCCAGAAAGGCGCCGGTCTTCTGACCGGAGTTGGCGTCGTAGTGGAAGCGAAGGCCGTTCAGCAGGAACTGCGTCACGGTCTTCGGTGCATCCTCATCGCGCGCAAAAAGAGGAGCCGCTGCGGGTGCGGGGAGCTGCTCCAGCTCGCGGATACGCGGGTCCGGCCGCTCCACCAGCGCCGCCGGATCGAGCATCTGCCGCACCACGTGCGCCACCACCGACCGCACATCCGGCTGCGCGGTCGCCTGTGTGAGCAGTTGCAGGATGACCAGATCGCCATAGCGGTCGAGCATGATGCCGGGCAGCGCATCGGCTTCGCTGAAGACCAGTCGGCAGGCGTCGGTGTCCGGTGTTTGGGCCAGCCAGTCTTGCCGCCAGCTGATGGCCTGGCGCAGCCGCTCCTCCAGCAGCGCCAGAAACTCCTCTCGGCTGGCCAGAATGCCGTCCGAAACCATGCGCAGTGCGATCTGCGACGTGCTGCTGTAGAGCGCCGAGCCCAGCAGCGCGCCCTGCGCCTGCGCCACCGTCACCACGGAGCCGCTCCCAATCGCCGCATCGCCGGCGGGGGGAATGCGCTCCGCAATGTCGGAGGCGTAGACCCACGGATGACCGTTGCGGACGCGCTCGGCGGCGCGGCGGGTGACGGCAACAATGGCGCCAGAGCGAGGGGCATCTGCGGTAGAGGATTCTTGCGCGGACGGCGGCGGTGCGTCGTCGTCGAGAGTGCGGGTCAGGGCAGCGGGCTTTGGTTTGCGGGTGGGCATCTCCCTCGATGGTAAGCCGTTGCGGACCCGCCGGTGACCCGCGCTGGGTTCCGCGTACAATAGTGAGTTCCCTATGAGCGCCGCCACCGGACTGGTTCAGATCGATCTTGCGCCGAAGAAGCCGCAGCCCAAGCCGGAGTGGCTGAAGGCCCGCGCCCCCATGGGCGAGACGTTCCATGACCTGAAGCGGCTGGCGCGCAGCCTGAACCTGCACACGGTCTGCGAGTCTGCACACTGCCCCAACATTGGCGAGTGCTGGAACCACAAGACCGCGACCTTCATGATGCTGGGCAATCTGTGCACGCGCCGCTGCGGTTTCTGCGCCGTGCCCAAGGGACGGCCGGAGCCGATCGACTTTGACGAACCCTCCCGCGTTGCGCAGGCCGTAGCTGCGCTGGGCCTGAAGCATGCCGTCATCACCAGCGTGAATCGCGATGACGACGTGATCGGTGGTGCGCGCGCCTTTGCGCTGGTCATCACAGAGATTCGCCGCCTGGCGCCCGACTGCCAGGTGGAGGTGCTGATTCCCGACTTTCAGGGCAGCGAGGCTGCCATCCAGGTCGTCGTCGAGGCCGCGCCCGAGGTGCTGAACCACAATACGGAGTCCGTGCCGCGGCTTTATCGGGCTGTGCGGTCCGGCGCGCGCTATGAGCGCACGCTGCGCCTGCTGGAGTACGCCAAGGAGCTGAATCCGAAGCTGGTCACCAAGTCCGGTGTCATGGTTGGGCTGGGCGAGGAGATGCACGAGCTGATGGATGTCTTCCGCGATCTGGCGAAGGTCGGTACCGACATTCTGACCATCGGGCAATATCTGCGGCCGTCCAAGGACCACCTGCCGATGACGCGTATCTACACGCCGCAGGAGTTTGCCTGGATGAAGGAAGAGGCGCTGCGGATGGGCTTCCGGCATGTGGAGTCCGGCCCGCTGGTGCGGTCCTCCTACCACGCGCATGAGCAGGCCGCGTCTACGGGCCTTACCGTTCTCGCGTAGCTGCTGTTCTAGCAGTCATACCCGGCGGAAATCTGCTGTTTGCCAGTTCGCGCACGAACGCCTAAGCGACGAACTTCCGCATCGGCTGGCGCCGGTCAATCCGCGTCAGCCAGTTGAACAGCAGAAACAGCACGAACAGCACGGAAAAGATCTGGAAGGCATCCCACCACCAGGTGGTGAGAGTCACGTCGGCGTAGCCGCTGAAGTCCAGCCCTAGGAATCCAAGCGCGACCAGCACTGCTGCCACCACTGGAATGACGCGGCCGTGCATCTGCAGATGACCGCGGCAGATGGGGCAGCGAAAAAAACCCCGCACGCCGGCGCTGAAAAAGGAGCGCGTCGAACTCAGCGGGTTCGTACAAACAGGACAAGTATGCATAGGTTGGAAAAAGGTGTTTCTGGCCTACCCTCGATTTTATCGTGAGGGGCCTGCGCGGCTGTTGGATGCACGGTCCGCCGGAAGGTCGCAGCCCGCGCCGGCCGGCTGCCGGCGGTTGGTTACAATCAATGGGAGAAAGCGAGAGGTAGCGCACCATGGCTGGAACGATGGCCGGGCTCCCGGCCCTGAAAGATCAATATCAGCAGTTGAAGACGCGTATGGACAAGGCGGTTGAGGACTTCCGCGAGAACATGAACTCCATCCGCACCGGCCGCGCCAGCGTCCACATGCTGGACCCGGTGAAGGTGATGGCCTACGGCTCAGAGATGCCCCTGAACCAGGTGGGCCAGTTGAGCGCGCCGGAGGCGCAATTGCTGGTGGTGCAGCCCTATGACCCGACCCTGATCGGCGAAATCGAAAAGGGCCTGCGTGCCGCACCGCAGGGCTTCAATCCGCAGAATGACGGCAAGGTGGTGCGCATCCCCATCCCGCCCATGACCGAGGAGCGCCGCAAAGAGGCCGTCAAGCACCTGAACAAAGTGCTGGAAGAGCATCGCACGGCCATCCGCAACATCCGCCGCGACGGCAATGAAATGGTCAAGAAGGCCGCCAAGGACAAGAAGATCTCAGAAGACGACGAGAAACGCGCGCTCGAAGAGATGCAGAAGCTGACCGATGACGAGATCAAGCGGATGGAAGACCTTTGCAAGGCCAAGGAAAAAGAAGTGATGCAGATCTGACGCGGCGATGGCTTCCTGCGCTTTATGAGGAGGCGGCCGGAACCACAGCAGATTCCCGTCGGGAATGACAGAAAGTACGCTCTAAAATGCCGCTGTCCGGTTTTGGACAGCGGCTTTCGTTTTTGGACACTGAGAAGCGCGGACAGAACTCGAACCCCGTGTCCTATGAGGCAGTTCTACCGGCTTTCCTTCGGCCATTTGCGTGCAATAACTCCTCCGTACCGGAGTGCCCGCTATGATGAGTCTCCTGCTCGATCTTCGCTACGCCCTTCGCCGGCTCAAGCATTCGCCCGGTTTCGCCGCCACGGCGGTCATAACGCTGGCGCTCGGGATCGGCGCCAACGTGGTGGTTTTCAGCGTGCTGAACTCGCTGCTGCTGCAGCCGCTGCATTTCTCGCACCCGGACCGGGTGGCGTTTCTGCAGGCCAAAGGAAACCCGTTCGGCGTCAGCTCCTATCCCGTCTACCGCGACCTGCGCGACCGCAACTCCACGTTCTCCTCCCTCGCCATGTTTCGCATCGAGCAGGCGGGGATGGAGGCTTCCGGCCAGGCGCAGCCGTTGTGGGGACTGCTGGTCAGCGGGAACTACTTTGACACGCTCGGGACCAGGCCCTACCTGGGACGGCTGCTGCAGCCAAAAGACAATACCCATCCAGGGGCGAGCGCGTACGTTGTTCTTAGCTACGACTGCTGGCGCGGTCTCTTTGCCGGAGATCGAAGCATCGTCGGGAAAACCGTCCATCTCAACAAGGCTCCCTATGTGGTGGTGGGGGTCGCGGCGAAGGGTTTTACCGGTACGGAACGCTACTATGCCCCGCAGTTCTGGGCGCCGGTGATGAATCAGCCACAGCTCGACGGCACCTCCTGGCTGGAGAACCGCGACAATCAAAACATCTGGATCATCGGACGGTTGAAGCCCGGCGTTACGCGGGCTGCGGCCGCTGCGAACATCCATGCCCTGGCGCACGTTTTGGCCGCGACCTATCCCAAATCGGACGGCGACCTGGATTACAAGCTCACCCGTCCTGGCTTGATGGGCGACATCCTCGGCGGTCCGGCCCGCGCGTTTCTTTGGGGCGTCATGCTGCTGGCCGGGTTGGTGTTGCTGGCGGCGTGCGTCAATCTTGCCAGCCTGTTCAGCGCGCGCGTTTCCGATCGCAGCCGGGAGCTGGCTGTGCGCGTGGCCATCGGCGCGGGACGCAGCCGCATTCTCCGCCAGCTGCTGTCGGAGTCCGTCGTGGTGTCGCTGCTGGGTGGCGCGGCCGGCGTCGCAATCGCCGTTTCGCTGCTTGGAAGCATCAACCGCTGGAACCCGGTATCGGATTTCGGCGGTCAGATCGTCATCCATCCGGATGCATGGGTGTACGTCTTTGCGGTGGTGCTCTCCGTGGCGACGGGCGTCGCCTTCGGCATCGCTCCGGCGCGGCAGGTCTGGAAGACCGATCCGAATTCCGCGATGAAGAGCGGAGCCAGAGCT
>JAKAUB010000166.1 GCA_021827845.1 Acidobacteriota bacterium
CGACACCTCGACGCCGGTCGGATAGCCGTTCACGATCAGCCGGCCCACCTTCGTGGCCAGTATCGCGATCAAATCGCGAAAATCCTCGAGGTCCTGCGGCGTGCCGATCAGCGTCGCCGTCAGGTGTCCGTGCAGCGCCCGCGCCGCCTGCAGCATCGCGCTTCGGTCATCCCATGCCACCAGCAGCGCCGTCGGCCCAAACACTTCTTCCGCCCAGCCAGGATGTGCGGCCAGCGCAGTTATATCGGTCAACAGCAAAGTGGTCCCGGCGCAAAAGCCTGCGGCGTGCTCGACGGCGGCCGCGCTGGCAATGACTTTCATCCCCGCGGCTGCGGCGCGCTGCGAAACTTCCCTCGCAAACTGCCGGGCGATGCCGGCGGTCAGCAATACGTGCGGCGCCGCCTGCTGTGTCAGCTCCTGCAGTGCCGGCACCAGCGCGGGCGCAGCGAACTGCGGCAGAAACACCAGCCCCGGCTTGGTGCAGAACTGTCCTGCGCCCAGCGTGACGGAGCCGTAGAGCTCCCGCGCAATCTGCGCTCCGCGTTCGTGCAGCGCGCCCGGCAGCAGGAACACCGGGTTGGTGCTGCTCATCTCGGTAAAGCAAGGGATCGGCTCGGGCCGCGCCGCCGCGCGATCCATCAGCGCACGGCCCGCAGCCAGAGAGCCGGTAAAGCCGACGGCCTTGACGCCGGGATGCTCCACCAATGCCACGCCCACCTGCGTGCCACTGTCCAGCAGCAGCGAAAAGATGCCACCGGGCAGTCCCTGTGTTTGCACACTCTCGGCAATGGCGCGTGCAGCGATCTCTGACGTTCCGGGATGCGCAGGATGCGCCTTGACGATGACCGGATTGCCGGCAGCCAGCGCGGAGGCGGTGTCGCCGCCGGCAACGGAAAACGCCAGCGGAAAATTGCTCGCGCCAAACACGGCCACCGGGCCCAGCGGCCGCAGCATGGAGCGGAGATCGGGCCGCGGCAGTGGCGTGCGGTCGGGCAGTGCGCGGTCAATGCGCGCGTTGACCCACGAACCCTCCTCCGCTACCTGCGCAAACAGGCGCAACTGGCCGGTGGTGCGGGCCAGCTCCCCCTGCAGCCGCGCCATGGGCAGCGCCGTTTCAAGATGCGCCCGCTCGGTCAGCGGCTCCCGAACAGACTCCAGCCGGTCGGCGATGGCGCGCAGCAGCGCTCCGCGCACCTTGCCGCAGCTGGCGCCAAAGATGGTAAACGCCGCTTGCGCGGCTTGCACTGCCTGGTCAACCGTGGCGTCGGTCGCAGATAAAAACTCCGGCTCCAACGCTGTGCCGGTTGCCGGATTGACGCCGCGAAAAGCAGCGCCGGCCTGGGCCGAGGGTGCAGGAACTCCAGCAATGAGCGAGTAACCGCGAATCTCCACGAAAGCCTACCTTTCTTTGCCGGATGCCAATACGGTCGGCATGGGCGTCGATCGCACGGCCGGCCGGTTGCGCATCGCCGCGCGAATGATGGCGAGATTCTGCTCCAGCTCCTCACCGGCCAGCGGAAGCCGCGGCCCGCGGACGCGCGCGTTGCCCACTCCCAGCTCCTGCTGCACCAGTTTGATGAGCTGAATGAACTTCGGCACCGTATCCATGCGCAGCAGCGGCAGGAACCACTGGTACAGCACAAACGCCTCCTGCGATTTGCCCTGCGCGGCAAGCTGGAACAGCTCGACCGACTCGCGCGGTAAAGCATTCACCAGCCCCGCGATCCAACCCACGGCTCCTGCGGCAATGCCTTCAACGATCGCGTCATCGACACCAACAAAAATCCTCAACCGGTCGCCGCACACCTCGCGGATAGCGGTGACGCGGCGGACGTCGGTGCTCGATTCCTTCACCGCCGCCAGATTAGGCAATTGCTGTGCCAGCTCCGCAATCTGCGACGGCAGAAAATCTGTGCCATAAGAAACAGGATTGTTGTAGAGCATGCAGGGCAGCGGCGTGGCGCGGATGACCGCTGACATATAGGTGGACATTTCGCGCCAGTCGCCGCGATATACGTAGGGCGGCAGCACCATCAGCCCGGAGCAGCCCGCATCGGCCGCGGCTTTGGCCAGTGCGATCGCCTCCTCCGTGGCCAACGCGGAGATGGCGGCGACCACCGGCGCGCGATCGCCCACTGCGCGCACCGCGTGCCTCAGGATGGACTCCTTCTCCGCAAACGTCAGCGTCGCCGCTTCCCCAAGGGAGCCGAGCAGCACAAGGCCGCTGCAGCCGTTGTCGAGCATCCATCGCATGTGCGTGGCCAGAAAATCATGGTCCACCTTGAGATTCGCATCAAACGGGGTGGTCAGTGCGGGCATTACGCCAGTCCATTGCATGGTTCAATTCTCCTGGATTGCGGATCGTTCTGCCTGCGCGGGAGCAGTTGGCCCCGCGAGGCTTGCGATGGAAACAGGAAAGATGGGCGGACGCACGGAGTCCGGCGTCCACTCTAAAAGAAAGTTAAGCGCGCTGCCGCAGATTCGTCCCTGGCAGGGACCCATGCCGCAGCGGGTCTGCAGCTTGGCGGTGCGCCATCCGGTGTACTGCGAAACGGTGCGCCACGGGACGTCTTCGCAGCGGCAGACAATCGTGTCTGCCTCCGGTAGAGAGCGAAGCTTCGGGCGCAGCGCAAAGGTGGTGGCTAACTGTGCCGCAAAGGAGCGCAGGCGGTCGCGCCGCGGGACATGCGTCTGAGCGGCGTGAATGGCTCCTGCTGCGGCCAGTCCGGCAACTTCGCCTTCGGCCAGCGACAGCTCCAGCCCGCCGATGCCGGTCGGTTCCCCAGCGCAAAATACGTTGGCGATCGAGGTCTGCTGCAGTGCGTCCACGGTGACGAAACCCTGCTGCAGCGCACAGCCCAGTAGGCTGGCCAGCTCCGTGTTCGGCACCAGATGAAATCCGCAGGCGAGCAGATCGCAGGTGACGGTCCATTGGCGTACCCCGTTCGAGAGCGTAACGGCTTCGAGTTTTTTGCTGCCGTGCGCTGCAACGGGCCAGCAGCTAGCGCGAAAGGAAATGCTGCGCGTGCGCCAGCGGTATCCGGCGGCCTGCCAGAGCCGCGATGTGGGGGCGATCGAAGCGCCGAAGCGCAGCAAGCGTGACCAACTCGCCTGCTCGCACACGGCGGCGACGCGCGCGCCGGCTTCGCGCAGGTACGCAGCCACAGCCAGCAGCAACGGCCCGCTGCCCGAGACCACCACGTGCTGGTCGCGGACGGGCAGGCCCGCCTTGACCATGGCTTGCAGTCCGCCCGCACCGTAGACGCCCGGCAGCGTCCAGCCGGGGAAGGGCAAAAAAAGCTCGCGCGCGCCCGTTGCCAGGATCAGCTTGCTGTAGCGCAGTTCGACCCGCTGACCGTTTTGTTCCGCGGCCAGCAGCCCATCGCCGGCAACATCGAAGACGCGGCAGCCGTGAAGGCTGGTGATTGCGGCGTTCTGTTGCAGACGGTGCAGCCACCGCTCCTTCGCACGGGAAACTGCATCGCGATGTGCCGTCCGGGGTCCGCGCCATATCTGGCCGCCGGGTGCGGGATTGTCATCGAGCAGCGCAACCCGCTGGCCGTGCTCCGCCGCAGCGCAGGCGGCTGCAATGCCCGCGGGGCCTGCACCGACAACTACGATGTCGAAGCTGCGTGTCATTCCGTCCGCACCTCCATGCCATCGCGGCAAACGATCTGACAGGTGCGTTGATGCAGCGCGCCATCAACGACTGCGCGGCACTCAAAGCAGATGCCCATGGCGCAGAGTGCGGCGCGTGGCTCGCCGCTGACTGACGTGCGGCAGGCATCCCCGGCAATGGCCAGTGCCACCGCGACGGTTGCCCCTGTGGGTACCGCAAGCGTGCGGCCGTTGACCGTGAGGCGCACGGTGTCAGTCATGGGCGGCTGCTCCCTGCGCGTTTTGAAACCGCGCGGGCAGATAGGGCTCGACAGCAATGGGCGATGGCCGCCCGAGAATCTGATCCGCCAGCAGACGTGCGGTCGCGAGCGAGGTCGTAATTCCCAGCCCTTCATGACCGGTGGCGAGCCATACGCTGGCATCCGTGGTGGAGGGCCCGATGAGCGGCAGCTTATCCGGTGTGGCCGCGCGAAAGCCGGTCCAGACGCGCAGCGCGGAGAGTGCGCTGATCTTTGGCGCATACCGCTCGGCCCGCTCGATCATGGCTTGCACGATCCGGCCATCCACGGCGGAAGACTCATCTGTGAACTGACGCGACGATCCAAGCAGCATCTGCCCGGTGCGCCGCGGCTGCAGATTAAAGGCGACCGAGTCGGCGCTGACGGAGTGCGCGCTCTTCAGGTATCCCAGCTCGATGAGCTGATGGCGGCAGAAGCCGGGATAGCGATCCGTAATGACGAGGTGGCCTTTGCGTTTGCGAATGGGCAGGCCCGGCGTCAACCGGCCGGCGGACGCGCCCGCAGCGTTCACGATGACATCCGCATGCAGACCGGAGCCGTCGCGCAAAATGACGGTATGGTTCTGCGCCGCTGTGACTGGCGTGTCCGCAAGAGACTTTGCACCCTTGGCGACGGCGCGTTCCACCAGAAAGCGCGCAGCCACCGGCGGATACAGGACGGCGTCGCCGGGCACCAGCAGCCCCCCGGCAAGCCCCGCGGCGAGATTCGGCTCGGCAGCATGCAGCGCAGCAGCATCGAGGATCTCCGTCTCCACACCGGCTGCTCCATAGGTCGCGTGCTTGCGGTGTACCTCCGCCATCTCTTCTTCATCCTGTGCGATCCAGACGGTGCCGCAGCGGTCGAACTCGACGGTATCGGGCAGCGAGGGTGCAAGCTGGTCCCACAATTGCCGCGAAAGATGCGTGAGAGCGAGCTGCGCGGGCGAGTCATCCATGACGACAATGTGGCCCATGCCCGCGGCCGTTGCATCGGTGCCGGGCTGCGCCTGATCCAGCAGGGTGACGCGTAGACCGGCGTGCGCCAGCTCCGCCGCACAGGCAGCGCCCACGATGCCAGCGCCAATGACGATTGCCTCGCTGACAGCCATCAGGCGGAGATTCCATCGCGCAGCGGATCGTCCGGATCGAA
>JAKAUB010000151.1 GCA_021827845.1 Acidobacteriota bacterium
GCACATGCTCCATCCTCTCGGTCAAAATCACGAGTCCGTTGGGTAAAAGGGTGCGTCGAATATTGCGGCTCTGCGCGGGTTCTGCGGCGCTGCCATGCGTGCTGAACTGAGGTGTATTCTGCGAATTAGAAAGTTCGATCATCTCTCTTCAATTTTTTCATAGATAGGACGATGGCCCGGCGGAGGCTGCAAGGCGCTGGGAAGCAAGCGGTTATCCAGAATTTATGGCAAGTTTTCCACAGATCGAAGGAATTGGCACCGCCGGTGGTGCAATCGCCGAACGATCGTTATTTGGCAATACTTTGGAACAGCTTGCAGAAATAACATCAAGCTTTGGTTTGAAAAACTATCGGGCCCGGCAACTCTGGCATGCCCTGTATAAAGACAGGTTTTCCTCAGTCGAGGAAATCACCACGCTCCCCGATTCCGTCCGCGAACAACTGCAGGCCGCCGGGTGGGTCGTGGGATTGCCGCAGATCGTCCAGACCTTCACCTCTGTCGATGGCACCGAGCGTTACCTGATCGCAGGCGCCGACGGCAACACGGTGGAGACGGTGTGGATGCCGAACGGGGACGGTGCCGAGCCGGGCGACTTAACCGAAGAGACGGCCAATCCGCTCGACTATCGCCGCGCGACCATCTGCGTCTCGAGCCAGGTAGGCTGTGCCGTCAACTGCCAGTTCTGCCTGACGGCCAAACTCGGTATCCAGCGCAACCTGACGGCCGGGGAGATTGCCGGTCAGGTGGCCGCCGTCCTCAACCGGCAAAAGGTGAAGGTTGGACGCGACCGCATCAACCTGGTCTTTATGGGCATGGGCGAGCCGTTCCTGAACTACGACAACTTCACGGCCGCCGTGCGTCTGCTGGTGGAGGCAATCGGCATTCCCGAGTCGCGCATGACGGTGTCCACCTCTGGCATCCTGCCCGGCATTGAGCGGTTTGCGCAGGAGACGATACGGCCGAAGCTGGCGCTCAGCTTGAATGCACCCAACGATGAGATCCGCGAGCGCATTATGCCGATTACGCGGAAGTGGCCCATCGCGCGGCTCTTCGACGCGCTGCGGTCCATTCCGATGGGACCGCGCCAGCGCTTTACCTTCGAGTATGTTCTGCTGCAGAACATCAATGACCGCCTGCACCATGCGGCGGAGCTGGCGGCGCTGGTGCGCAACTCCGGCCTGCCCGTAACGGTGAACCTGATCGCCTGGAATCCGGGCCCGGACATTCCGTACAGCATGCCATCGCCGGAAGAAGTGTCGGCCTTCCAGAAGCACCTGATCGCCAGCGGCGTCCAGACCTACCTGCGCCGGCCACGGGGGCGGGATATCTACGCCGCCTGCGGCCAGCTGAAACGCACCGTCGCCTGAACTGCCTTTATTGCGTGTCCACCGCGACCGCGTAGGCCTGGGCCTGGGATGTCCCACTGGGCATCGGCAAAAGCGTACCCGCGCCCCCGTTCACCCAATATGTGGCGTATGGGCCCCAAGATCCCACCACATACACATCGCTGCCGGAGAAACCAATGCCACCGGCAAAGGAAGTGACCGGAGAGCCTATCTCATTCGTGGGCAGCGGCAAAGACATGCCCGTGCCGTTCAACCAGTATGCGGGTGCTGAGTCGCCAGTCGCGCCGCTCACCCCACCACCAGCGACGTACACGTTGTTGCCCAGGACCGCGACTGCTCCCGCTCCATCACCGTCTGTCGTGTCGTTCGGAGGTATGGGCAACGTCGTGGCTGCTCCGCCGTTTTGCCAGAACAAGGCGGTGTCGTTACCTGCGTTGGGAATAGTAGATCCCGCCACATAGATGTTTCCGCCGGATACCGCGAGCCCGTTGGCGAAGTAATCTCCCGTCAGCCCAGCCGGGGCGGGCAAGATTGTGGGTACGCCGTTCACCCAGAGTACGGCACACTCGTCTTGGTCGGTATTGAGTGCGATTCCCGCAACGTAGACATTGCCGCCCGATATCGCAATGGCGGAGGCGCCGGCATAGGCCTTACCACTAGGCGGAGGCAGCGTCGTATGCGTGCCGTTCACCCAGAGCACGGCGCTTGCGGCTCCAGCGCTGTTCTCCTCGCCTCCGACGACATATACATTGCCGCCCGAAACCGCGATAGCGTTTGTCTGCGAAATGGTCATGCTGCTGGGCAATGTGATGGCAGGACCGTTATTCAACCAATAGACAGCGGTTTGGTTCGCACCATTGGATGCAACTCCCGCAACATATGTGTCACTGCCGGAGAGGGCAATGGCAACGGCTTGCGCGTTTGTCATGCCGCCCGGCGTCGGGAGCAGCATGGCGGTGGCAACGGGGTTGCCGGCGGTGAGCCGCCACATGGCGGCGAGATTTAGATAATTTCCTGGGGTGGATGCCGTAGAGATCCCTGAGCCGACGACGTAAATTGTCGTGTTGGGGCCGATCGCCGGATTCACCGTGAAACTTTGGGCCACCGGAGAAGCATTCGCATAGGTGCTGTCGCCGGACGAACTGGCATTGATGGTGCAGGTTCCGGCCGCTACAAATGTGGCCATAGACCCTGAGACCATACAAATATTCGGGCTCGCAGAGACTAGGGATACTGTCAGTCCGGAGTTGGACGTCGCTGAAAGCGTCGTCGGCACGCCGACGGTCTGTGTACCGGGGTTTGTGAAGGTGATGTCTTGTGCCGTATGGCCCACAGTGTTGCCACTGCCACAGCCGGCTGCGAAAAGAGCCAGCGACGCAACGAAAGAAAGCTGAGCCCGACTGCCACGTCCCATACCAGCGCCCCTTTGCCAAAGCGAGTATAAATTGAGAGCGACGAAACGGGCAGCGGCTTGCCGGACACCGCGCTCTTAGTCGCCGGTCCGCGACATTGCCCGGGACCGCGATGTCCGGCAATACTGACTCAGCCATTCGCTTAATTCGATACCCTCCGCCCCGGGTGCTCACCCTCGCTCCGCAGGTACTGCGCCAGCTCTTTGCCGTCCATCTTCATGCGCACGATATTCAGTTCATGGTCGCTGGCGTCGACGATCATCATGCGCATCAAATCGCCCTGCGGAGCGACGTAGATCAGGGACGTATCTCCTGTGCTCTGGCCGTGGTCGCTATGCTGGCTGCGCACAAACGGACGCCACTTGGGGCCGAGCTCCTTCTGTACCAGTCCGGAAAGTGCCTGCGTGTCGGCGCCATGAAAATCGTCAAACTGCGCGACTTGCAGGCTGCGTACGCCACCGTGTGTCTTTACCAGCGCACAGAGGCTGACGAAGCCCATCAGTGGCACGCGTTGCGCGTGGACGGAATACTGTCGCTCAACCCCATGCACCAGGGCGTCAAAATCATGATCGGAAGCCCGGCAGCCGGCCGCGCCCACCAGCAGCAGGCCAAGCAGGCCGACCAGCGTCCGCTTCACTGCGCACCACCGGCGTGCTTCTGCCCCATGGAGGGCGCGCCGTGGACGTTCGGCACGCCGAAGTTTCCGCTCAGCTGATTCAGATCGCTCGGCTTCAGGTCTCCGGTCAGGTAAACGAACTGCAACTCCTTTGGCTCGGCATCGAGAACAAGCATGCCCCGAACCTTGCCGTTCACCACTCGCGTGTACACGTCGGTGGACTCACCCGTCTTGAGCGACCGCTCCCGCACCATCGGGGACCAGTCGGAGGTGAGGAACTGCCGCCGGATCTCATCCACATCCTGCTGCGAGTAGGCGCCCGGCTTGTCGAACTCATAGCTGCGCACGTAAATGCCGTCCAGGTTTCGCAGAATGTTCTTGGCCTCGGCATCGCTCTGTGCGCCGTCTTTCATAAACTGACCGGCAAAGCCGAGCATATTTTTATCCATCGTCACTTCATCCACGTTCGAGGCCCGGGCGGCCAGCTTCTTGTCGAGCGCGGCGGGAAAGGTGGGCGCAGCAGCCTGCGCCCGGCAAAGCGGCGCTGCAGCGATCAGACAAAAGGTGATGGAGACGAGTGCTCGCTTCCATGCGCGGCGGTTGGGCTGACTCTGTTTCATGGCTGGTTCTCCTGGTGCGTCTGGTTATGAAAATCCGGGAAGGCTGCTTTCTGTTGCACATCGCGCCATGTGGAGCCCACGATGCGCAGCGCAAGCAGAGCCTGCTGGCGGGCTCGCTCGCCGGCAATGCGCTCCTGCCTGCGATGTTCGAGCAAGCCGCCGATCGAAGCGGCCAGCAGCAGCAACGCTGCAATGCCGGAGCGCAGCCATAACGCCTGCATCGTCCAGCGCCGTGCTCCCGCAAGCTTTCCGTCGTTAATTGCAGTCGGCTCACCGCGGTGCAGCGTCGTCGCAGAAGGCTGCACCTGCTGGCGGTCAAGCCGCGCCAGAACGCGATCGGCGAAACCGCTGGGCGCATCGAGTGGCGTACGGAGCGAGCGCATCAGGGTCTCAAGCTGCGAATCGATCTCCCGTCCAGTTTCGTCAGGCATGGCGGCCCTCCTCTCGCATGCGTTCCAGGCGGGTGCGCAGGCGCTTCAGCGAACGCTGCAAATGGCTTTTTACTGTGTTCACAGGCATGGCGAGTGTTTCCGCAATCTCGGTTGGCGTCATGTCTTCCTGATAGCGCATGACGACGATGGTTCGCTGCTCGGCCGGAAGCGAGCGAAGCAGCGCTCCGACCGCGCCGTCTCCGTCCAGACTTCCGGCCGACGGTGGCAACCCGTCGCTGATCAAAGACAGCGGCAGAGCTTCTTCTTCCAGCGCAACCTCGGCAACGCTGGTTCGCACGGCCCGGCGCCGATGGGCATCCGTCGCGCGCTGCACCGTCACACGGCGCAGCCAGCGCAGCAGATGCTCCTCGCTTTCGATCCGGCCAAGGCTGCCGTGCAGCGCCAGAAAGACATCTTGCGCCACCTCCTCCGCCGTCGCCGGGTCCTGCAGAATGCGGCACGCAATGCTGTACACCCGCGACTGGTACCGCTCGACGATCCCGCGAAAGTCCGTCGCCAGGTAATCAGGAGATGCAATGGTCACCGCGTTCACGCAGGCTCTGCCTTCTGAGGACGTCAACCCT
>JAKAUB010000021.1:0-3229 GCA_021827845.1 Acidobacteriota bacterium
CGCAACAGCAGCGGGCGGCAACGGCGGGCAATTTTCAGTCATAAGGGGGATAGCCCCGCGTAAGCTCAGAGTGCAAAAAAGTTGCTGACGATGCAGAGCGGGATTGGGCAGAGGCTACCCGTGACGCCCGCGAAAGTCAAGGGATCCGCCGTCACGGGCTGCGCGAGAAACAGTTATGCTCGTGGAGGTTGCCACCCGCAGGAGAGCGCAAAGCGATGGCCGCAGAGACATTCCAATCACTGCAAGCCGCGATTGTGGCATTGCTGGTGGCCGTGCCGCTGCTTGACCGCCGGGCAGTGCGACGCCTGATCGACGCTCCCGAGCGTCGCGTCGCCTATTATCGCGCCAGCATTGGCCTGGAGTGGTTGCTGGCAGCCGCAGCCGTCGCTCTGACCCGCGCGGAATGCCTGGTGCCGCTGCGCCGGGAGGCCGCCGATATCTCCTGGCTGCTGGGCAGCGGCACCGCGCGCGGCGTGGCGGCGACGATTGTGATTCTGTTCTTTGCGCTGGCGCTGCTGCCCGGTCTGCGCACGGCGCTGCATCCGGGGCTGGGAAAAAAATATGCGGCCGCGTACCGCCAGAGCGCCGGCGACGTGGCCGTGATCTTTCCAGAAACATCGGCTGAGCTGAGATGGTTCGCGGTGCTGGCGACGACTGCCGGCATCTGCGAAGAAATTCTGTTTCGTGGCTTTCTGTTTCTCTTTTTTGTGAACGGCCCCCTGCACCTGAGTTGGACCGTAACGCTGCTGCTGACCTCTCTTTTATTCGGGTGGAACCATCTTTATCAGGGTGTCGGTGGCATTCTGAGCAGCGCAGTCGCCGGGCTTGGCTTTGGCGTGGCGTATCTGCTGACCGGCGATCTGCTGGTGCCGATCCTGCTGCATACCGTCGTCGATCTGCAGGCGGTTCTGCTGTTCCGCCAGCAGCGGCCCGGCCGCCGGACGAAATAACGAGAACCTGCTCGATTGCTACACTCGTCTGTGAGCCACCGGTTACGCATCTCGGCCATCCGCTTTCTCAATCCCGCACCGCTGATGTGGGACTTTGAACATCCGCCGGAAAACGAGCGCCTCGCCGCGCGCTATCGCATCCACTACTCCATGCCATCGCGCTGCGCGGCAGAGCTGGCGGCCGGTGAGGCCGACATCGGCTTGATTCCAATCGCGGGATATACGCCCGGGCTTGCCGTCCTACCGGGTTGCACCATCGCATCGCTGCAGCATGTGCGTTCGATCCTGCTCGTTGTGCGCCAGGACCGCCTCATGCGCGACATTCGCCGGGTCGCCGCCGATACCGCTTCCCGAACATCGAACGCCTACGCGCAGATCATCTTTCAGCGCTTCTACGACGCCCGGCCGGAGTTTGTACCGCACGCGCCGGACCTGGATGCGATGCTGGCCGATTGTGACGCGGCCGTGCTGATCGGGGATCCTGCACTGCTGGCGCTGGAGAACGTTGCCGCCCGCGAACAGCGCACCGGTGAGCGGCTGCGTTACATCGATCTGGCAGAGGAGTGGATCGCACACACGGGCGTGCCGTGGGTATCGGCTTTCTGGGCGGTACGGCCGCAGGCCGTGGCTGCGTCGGGCCTGACCACTGCGAGCGTGATTGAAGATTTTCTCCAGTCACGGGATCACGGAATGGCGCATGTCAACGATCTGGTTGCGGACTGGGCGCCACGCATCCCCGTGCCGGCGGAAACAATCCGCACGTACCTGAGCGAGAACATTCATTACGTTCTGGATGATGCGTGCCTGGCGGGGATTGCGGCCTTCTACCGCTACGCCGCTGAGACTGGCGTGCTGGCTACCGCGCCCACCGTGGAGATGCTGCGTTAAAGAGCGGCGGGCCCTTGTTTGGCGGCGGCGACAGAGCGCATCTGCGGCTCCCAATACCCTTGATCCATCTGGAAGTATTGCGGATTGCGCGAATTGATCGCCGTGGTGAGAAACATCTTTGCGATGCGGGCGCGCCCCATCTTTTGAAAGCGCCGGTTGGATGTAATGACGCCGCCGCGAACCACGCCAAAGCGCTCGCGCTCCACCTGCTTGGTCAGCAGATAGTCCTCGGCATAGAGGGCAGACTCGTCGAAGCCGCCGAGCTGCTGAAAGATGATGCGGTCGAACAGCATAAACATGCCGGTAGCAAAGGGAGCGCCCCAGCGCGAGGCGCGCTGCACCACGTTGTTTGCACGAAACAGAAAGCGATCCGCGGCTGTGCCCTGCGGACACCGGATGTCGGTGGTGACGCAGTACAGCTCCTGCGTCCGCATGCGGTACACGGCGCGGTACAGCAGCAGAGGATCCTGCAGTTCGACGTCGGCATCGAGAAACAGGACGTACGGCGTGCGTGCCAGCCGCGCGCCGGCATTGCGCCCGAACGCGGGCAGACCACCCGGAATGACAGTCAATTGCAGCCCAAGCTGGGTCGCGGTCAACTGCGCAATCGCCGCAGTTGCATCCGTCGAGCCAGCGTCAGCAACGAAGACTTTGGTATGCGGAAGCAGTGGATATTGCTGCCGGCTCAAAGAGGTCAGCAACCGGGGCAGTGTCTGGCTCTCGTTCTTCGCGGGGATAACAATGGTGAGTTCCGCCTGCATAGGTGTGGGTTCGCACTCCCTCCGGGTCAATGGTGAGGAAGGTGGCGCGCGCATCCACCCATGACCCTGAATTGTGGTACTCAATGCCATCGCGGGTCAGCGTGAGCGCCGCATGCGTGTGGCCACAAAAGACGCGGTCGCAGTTGCCCGCGCGGGCATACTCGAGCGCACCTTCAGCAACCTTGTCCGACAGCCGCAGCCAGCGTGTATTCATGCGATCCAGAAAGCGCGAGAAGATCTTGCTGTCCGCATCCAGCTTCTGGATGCCGTAGAAGATCTGCTCTCCCAGCCGGCTGAGCAGCAGATTGCGGCTGACGAAGCGGTCAAACTGGTGGCCGTGGATGGCGAGGTGCCGCTTGCCGGCATACTCCCACACGTAGCGCTCGTAGACAGGAACGCCGACCAGGTGCGACATCAACTGCGCCAGCCCGTGGTCGTGGTTGCCTTCGACCCAGACAACCTCCACGCGGCGACGCGGGTTGGAGAGCTTACGGATGTGGCTTAGGAGCTTCCAGTGGTCGCCGGTGAGGCGGCGGAAGTTCAAATCCGCAAAGATATCGCCCAGCAGCACCAGGCGGCGGAAGCGGTGGCTTTCCAGCACGGCCATAGCATCCCGCGCTCGGCTTAACT
>JAKAUB010000021.1:3583-5003 GCA_021827845.1 Acidobacteriota bacterium
ATTGCTGTTTCCATCATTTCCATTCTGGTATTTGGCTGGGTGCTGATCATTGCCGGAATTATCCAGGCGGTGCAGGCAGTACGGCACCGGCACGCGCACCACTTCATGCTGCACGTCCTCAATGCCGCCTTCGCGCTGGTCGTCGGCATTATCCTGCTGCGCAACTCGCTGGCCGGGCTGCTGGTGATGACGCTGCTGCTGGCCGTCTATTTTGTGGTTGTCGGCATCTTCCGGATTATTGCCGGCGCCACCATGAAGACCCCGGGCGCGGGATGGACACTGTTCGACGGCATCATCTCGCTGTTGCTGGGCCTGATGGTCTGGGCGCAGTGGCCCATGGCGGCGCTCTGGATTATCGGATTGTTCATCGGCATCAATCTGATCATCAGTGGCTGTTCGCAGCTTATGCTGTCGATGGCGCTGCGGCGTCTGACGCCAAAGACCGCCTGAAGTCAGGCCTCCAGCGCGTGGAAAAGGTCTCTCTGGCCATCGTCGAGCGGGTGTTCAAAGTTGCTGAGACCGACACCCACCAGCCGGAAGCGCTGTGCCGGATCCACCGGAACGCGGCTGCGCAGCGAAAGTGCAATAGCCCGAAACTCCCCCAGAGACTGCGGTGGAGAGGGTGGCGTGCTGCTGCGCGTGAGGATGGCGAAGCCGCTGGTCTTCAGTTTCAGTACCACGGTACGCGCGACGCGCTCCTCGCGGCGGGAGGCATTCCAGACCTTCTCCGCTAGCCGCTCAATCGCCGGCTGCATGTCGTCCAAGGCCATATCGGTCTCAAAGGTATCTTCCGCAGAGATGGATTTGGTGGGCCGGTTCGGCTCGACCGGATGCTCGTCGATGCCGCGGGCCAGCTCATACAGCCGCCCGCCATAGCGGCCAAACAGGCGCTCCAGCGCAGAGAGATGCTGGGCGCGCAGCTCGCCAACCGTGTGGATGCCGCGATCCGCGAGCCGTCTACCGGTCACCTTCCCCACGCCCGGAATTTTGGCCACCGGCAGCGTTTGCAGAAAGGCTTCGGCCTCTTCCGGTCGAATCACAAAGAGGCCGTTGGGCTTGCGCCAGTCTGAGGCGATCTTTGCCAGAAATTTGTTCGGCGCAACACCGGCGGAGGCCGTCAACTGCAGCTCTTCCCGAATCTCCCGGCGGATACTCTGCGCGACGCGAGTGGCTGTCGGCAATCCCCGCTTGTTTTCCGTCACGTCCAGATATGCTTCGTCGAGCGACAGCGGTTCGATCTGGTCGGTGTGGCGACGAAAGATCTCCCGCACCGCACGCGACACTGCGCGGTAGCGAACGAAATCCGGCGGCACAAACACGGCGTCAGGACACAGACGCTCTGCCCGCATCGCCGCCATTGCCGAATGGATGCCATACCGCCGCGCCTCGTAGGAGGCGGCGCAGACCACCGAGCGGTTGC
>JAKAUB010000168.1 GCA_021827845.1 Acidobacteriota bacterium
GCCACTCACGGGTTACGAAATCGGGTGATTCCTGGCTGATACCTGCGGCTGAAACTTGATCAAGCACGAAGTCTGCACCTCCAAAGCCGATACCCGCTTTGGGGACATTCGGATTTGAAGTAAATTTGCCGAGGTAATCGAAGACGCCAAGAAAGCCGTTCGCAGTGTTTGTGGGATTTCTCGCCTGGTATTGGAGTAGTTGAGCGCCGATACTGAAAAGGTGCTTACCGTGCAGCCAATTAACATCATCAGAGAAATAGGTCTGTGTGTCATAGAGTCCCTGGAAGTTAGCTTTGTTACCGAGTCCAGAAACATCACTAATGTTTTGCAAGCTGAACCCCGCATATTTCTGCGGAAATGGAAGTGGAATTCCTAATTTCGCATCCCCAGAAGTACCGTAAGCTCCCGTATGATCGATGGGAACCGAATTATTCCAATTGACGATCGTATATCCGAAGCGTGCATGGTTTACGAGAGCCGTGGAAAATACATGTACCCACGAAGAGCCAACGACGTATGTCGGGCGCTTCTCGACACCCGGAAAAGTCAGTACTAACGGGGTTATGCCGTACGATTTCGGCATGGAGTATGAATAGAAACCGTTGATTGTGTCTTTATTGTCCGGCGTCCAATTGATACTTATGTCGAATTGTTGTTTCGTATTGATAGCTGTGTTCGGCCCCTGGTAGTTATTGGCGATAATGCCATTTGTCGCAGTTGCATTCGGTAATGGATATAGGGACGGATTGCTAAATATGGATTTAGCAACCGGGTTGAGAATTGGAATCTGGTTATTGGGATAGGGAGCAAAGTTGTTCTGCGTGTTATATAGCTGGATTGGGGTCGCACCCAAGAGGGGATGAAGAAGTTCGGAGAAGTCGCCTTGGCGCATGGCCGGCGTAAACACACTGGCAGTCCCGAGCCCTCCAGAGTGGTTGCCATAGCCCTCATAATCACCAAAGAAAAAGAGCCGGTTCCGCAGGATGGGACCGCCGAGCGCGCCACCATATATAGAACTCGAGAATTTTGTGATCGGAATGGCAGGGTGTTGATACTTATTGGAGAAGGTATTGGCCTGAAGGTTTTGGTTTTCGTAATGCTCGTATGCGATACCGTGAAATTGATTCGTGCCGCTTTTCAGTTCAACGAGCGTTTCGCCGCCAGAGGCTGCACCGTATTTGGTGGAACCGTTCGCGGAGACTACCTTGACCTCCTGAATTGCTTCAGGCGCTGGGGCATAGCCAATCAGATCATTCTCAAACTCATTCACCGGAACGCCGTTCACCAAATAAGAGTTGTTTTGGAGACGGTTTCCGTTTTGGGAGGCTACTCCGTTCCCAAAAGTGTTTCTCAAGGTACTGTCCATCCCTGAAGGATTAGGGTCGATTGCCCCAGGCTGGAAAAGGGTGACGGTTGCGAAGTTTTCCCCGTTTAGAGGGATCCTCTCAATTTCCTTACTGCCGATCGTGATGCCCAGCGTCGCATCGTGGGTATCCAGCAGGTTTGTGCCAGCGTTGACCCGTACCGTGTTCGCAACGGAGCCGACCTTCAGCTGGGCGTTCACCACGGCCACATGATCGAGAGTCAGTGCGATGCCCGTGAAATTCTGTGTTGCAAACCCCTTGGCGCTCACCGCAACGTTGTAATCGCCAATGATCAAGTAGTTGATCGTATATACACCATCGTTGTTCGCGATTGTGCTTTTAGTGACGCCGGTGTTGACGTTCGTTGCCACAACCTGCGCACCCGGAATCACCCGCCCGGCAGTATCCTTCACGACACCTGTGACACCACCAGTGACAGTCTGGGTGTGGCCCACGCTCACCCACAATAATGCGAACGCAAGAACCCCGACGAGCGCTCTAAACGATGAGGTTTTCAATTTAACTTTTTCTCCTTTCGAAAACCAAGGCACACGTTAGGGACAGCGAACGCTACAGGCAAGGAAATTACGTGTAAGTTACAGGTAAAAATGCGGCTATAGTACTGATTCTAAAGAATCAGCATCATCGAGCATGCACAACTGAAATCGACGATTGCTTATCGACCAGGAAGGCGATTGGACCCCAGGGATGTGGAAAATTTGGCGACCCAACAGATATGAATCGCCGGAATGACCGCTGCATTCGGCACGGATGGCGGTGTAACGCTTCCCCTCCTCAAGGGGATCGACTGCCGGGTTTGTTCTCATCGGTGGCGCAAATCCTCTCCACCCTCATCCAGCTACGTGCAGTTCTCGATTGACATTCGCTTCGTATGTACTTATCTTCGCCTAATGGATGGGTCGGCCATGACCAGACGAGCCTGAAGTCATACCGCAGGGACATCCATGGAAGCTGCGCTCCGCCTTTACTCTGCGCGGCGATTGGAACCCCGGTTTGGGAAATTGATTGGATCGCAGAACCTTGCTCAAGAACACCAGCGCCACGGCGCTTGACATGACCACGGCATCCCTGGCTTCGCAGGCACCGGGCACCAAAACGGAGGCGACCCCTTCTCCTGTTCTTGCGCTTACATCTCCCATGGGCTGGACAGTTTGTACGGCTTCCGCCGCCCCCGGCTCGGAAACACTGTAGATCGAACCAGGCTCTCCATGGCAGAACCTCGTAATCCCCCGGGCATTTAGAGGGTATTCGTGCAACTTGCGTAATGTGCTAGTTGAAGGTCACCAACACGCCAGAAGCTCTCTTCAAATACACCATGTGCGACCCGCTTTTGCTTGGCACGCGCTCCTTCACCATCGGCAGCCAGCGCCCATCCGGGCCCACTACGCTGCCGGCAAATGTCACATCCGTCGTGTCATCGAGTCGCGGAGCTTCCAGGCGCAACAGCGTTGCGGCCGGTCCCGCGCCGCCGCTGATCTTCACGACCACGTCCTTGTCCGCATTTTTATTGAAGAGAGCCACGCGCAGGCGCCCGTCCTCGCCGCGCAGTGCATACGCAGTCAGCAGCGGAGCAGCCTCCGTACCGCTCAGCTTCGCATTCACCAGACGTCCCGGCCCCGCCTGCGCAAACAGCAGCATGCCATAGTATTCCGGCCTCGCCAGAAAGCCTGCTTCCGGGGTCCCGGCAATCGGCGTGTACCAGCCGTAACCGCCGCCGTGGAAATTCACGCCGGTAGTTCCCGCCTCGGCCAATTGATACATGTAGTCGCCGGCCCAAAGTGCCGCTGCGAAGGTATTGCTCACGCCCGGCTTGCCGCCCGGACACGAATTCGTCTCCGTCATACGGAACGGCAACCCTGTCGCTTTCTGCGCCTGCCGCACTGCGCCCATCTGCTCACGGAGCCGTTCGCTTGGGGATAACAGCTGCTCAATTGTCCCAGTTGGACGTCGTATAGCGTAGTAATGCGACGATAGAAACCGAACGTCATCGTTGACCTTCTTCGCAAACGGCATCAGCCAACTCACATTGGTTGCCGTGTCCGGTCCGGCAAACGGTGCATCCGGAACACGCTGTTTCACCGCCTTATAGAACTTATGCCACTCCGCAAAATAGTCCTCCATCCCCCACGTTTTCGGTCGCAGCCCCGTAAGAACGAAGGCGTCTGGTTCGTTTCCTATTTGAAAAGCTGCCACTTTATCCTGGGTGAGCGTCTCCATCACAAAAGCCGCTTCGTCAGCCGCGTCCTCCGGCGTGCCTTTCCCTAGGTTCAATCCATAAATCACCATCCATCCCGTTGCGTCTAAGAATGCCTTGAGATTCTGGATCGCCTCCGGCGTGATGGTCACTTTCCGCAAGGGATGACGGCCTCGGTCAGGTCCCACAGTCATCTGCCTGTCTTCCAAGGAAAACTTCGCATGCCGGTTCCAGAACGTATGTTCATCACTTGTATTGCCGCCAATCCGCAGCACACCGTGTCGGCCTAGCGTACGCATCAGCCCGGCCAATTCCGTGTTTGAACCAGCAAAGAAATCAGGATTCCCGAGCTGCGCTTTCTCATAGCTCAGCCCGGTAAAACTCGGCAAAAGCCCGTGTCCCCGCTGAGTAATATCAATCGTCAGGTCCACGAGGACCGGCGAATCGGACATCCCCTGCGCAAGGCCGCTCCGCGAGAGCAGTATTGAACCGGACAGCAAGAGTGAGGACTGCAGGAAACTACGTCTTTTCATCGAAGCGATTCGAGCATAGGCGCTCTTTGAGATTTCCGGCAATCAAGCATAGTAGGGCCAGTAGGAGATTGTGGGGCGCGGCTCTCCGGCCTCGACCATGCGCTCGATGAGCCGTTCGCGAAGCTGGGCGGTGATCTGCGGCATGGAGCGATCTCCGACGTAGTGCAGCAACACTTTGGTGGGCGCTCTCTGGTCAAGGCGGCCCGCCATGTTGAGCAATTGATAGGGATCGGCCCGGTTGTTGTAGAGCTGGAAGTCGCGGTAATGGAGGCTGCCCTTGTCTACTGCCGGCTTCGCGTCGGGGGCCAGGGCGACGTAGGTCCATTCCGGCGTTCGCAGGGCGCGCGCTGTTTCTGATTCGCTGATCTGGATGAAGACATCATTGGGCCAGTTTTCCCGGGCTTTTTCGTCATGTAAGAGAGGAAGGAAGCTCTTCCCCTGCATGGAGGCGGGGATGGGCACGCCGACGGCGTCGAGGATGGTCGGGGTGAGGTCGATCATGCTGACGAGTTCGGGAATGAGTTGACGGTTGTTGAATCCGGGGCCCTGGATCATAAGCGGGACGTGGATGGAGCTTTCGTGCGGGCTGCGCTTGTACTCCTGGTTGCGCGTGCGGAAGTGACAGGAATGATCGCTGGTGAAGATGACGATGGTGTTGTCCTCAAGATTCTGCTCTTTGAGGGTCTTCATGATGCGGCCCAAGGATTCATCGATAGCCTTGACGTTGCCGTAGTATTTTTCCAGTTCGTAGGGCCAATCCCCCGGGAAAAAGCGCAAGTCGGGTGGTACATAGGGATTGCGGAACATTTCGGCATAGCCGCGAGGTGGGGCGAAGCCGTATTCATCGCCGTCCCAGAGCCCGTTTTGCTGATGGGGTTCCAACTGGGAGATGACGAGCAGGAAGGGGTCGTCGTGCTTCTGGCGGAGAAACGATTCTGCCTTTTCGGTTAAGAATTCGATGCGATGCGTATCTTTGCCGTAAGGCACGGGGTTTCCATCGTTATCCCAGAATTGGCTGTCGTAGGGCAGTGTACTGATCTCCGGGGCATTCGCCGCCAGCCAGTAGCCAGTAAATCCGCCGCGGTATTGTGGTGGGACAGCGCCGGCTCCGATGGGGTTGTTGGGCGCGAGATGCCATTTGCCGATGTAGTTGGCACTGTATCCGGCCTGAGTGAGCGCGGTGGCGATGGTATTGGCGTTAGGATGAAGCCCGGGTCCGTTTCTCCATACTCCGGTAGTGGTGGCGTATTGGCCGGTCATGAGGCAGGAGCGAGACGGTGAACACAGGGGCTGGTTGGTGATGAAGTTTTGAAAGACGGTGCCACGGCGATACATGCTGTCGAGGTTGGGGGTGCAGTCGGTGGGGTTCTGACCGGCGGCACAGACGAAATCGTAGCGGAACTGGTCGGAGTGAAAGAGGACGATGTTGAACTTTTTTGCCGGCTTGCCGGAGGGCTGTTGTGCGTTTTCTTGCGCCGACGCCCTGCCATTGGCACTGTTGGCGAGTGCGAGGCCGGTTGCCCCCAGTCCGAGCTGATGGATGAAGCTTCTACGGCTGACCGGTTCCATGACAATGCCTCCGAATGATTTCGCCAGAAGTACTATATACCTATTGGACGACAGCGATCCTCCTTAGTGTGCTCAGGGGAATGTATGCCGAACTTTACTCACATTGCGACTGGGCGCAGAGACAACCCATTTTGGGCGGGGTTATGCGATCATTTGTGGTTCAATTTACGCTGATTCGTTATCTCTTGCCGTGAGCGACCTGATTCCAGATACAACGACGTATCCAGGTCTCTCGGACGCGCTTCCAGGCGTTCAGTCGGCTGCGGGCTTGAGCAGGCGAATGGCGACTATTCTTGCGTTCAGGCCGGTTCCGCTGGCTTCGTTGGTTTGCAGAAGGGCCTCAAAATAGGGGATTCTGTCTGGATTGTTGGTTCGAAGCGCTGCGAAGAGCGCTTTGCTGGATTGCGTATCGAGGCAGAAATTGGCTGCTGACTCCGTGGACTCCATCGAGGTTCCCGCGATCAATAGGATCTTTCCTGTTTCGGTGAGGTTGGGTACGAGTGCTATGCGTGCATAGCCGAACCCATTTTGGGGGGAATAGCGCTGCTGCTTGCCTGAGCGGGAGTCCGTGGCAATCACGGACAAGGGATCGTTTGGGCCGCCGCTCGCAAATCGAAAGTTGAGATGGTCGTCGCTGAAGAGCTGCACCCAGGGGTTAGAGTCGGCTCCTCCCATGAGAATGAAATTTCCGGAACGAAAATCTCTGGCATTCACGTTTGCCGCACTACGCATAATGACTGCAGGCGAGAGTGGGGCTGTCGCCAAGGCGTCTCTGAATCGGAGAGCGGCCTGGACGTCGGCTATGTTGACGAGTTGACGGCCGACGACCGCATTCCAGAGACGCGCGGCGTCTGGATTTGTTGCAAGACGAGCCGGCAGGCTTCGGTGTAAACCCCGGGAATAATCGGTCAAGTTGGGGTCCTGATTTTCCAGCGATTGAGAGATCGTCAAAACCGGGTCGCTGACGATAACTTGCACGGATGTGCGCGATCGGCCGAAAACATTTGTGATCAGGTTCTGAGCCGAAACTTGATTCTGGGGCTGATCATGATGAGAAATCATCCATCCGATTCCGCTGGCGGCCATGGCAATGGCAATGACAAGAATAAGCACCCCGTAGGAGATCGGTGGTGATTTTCCGGGTATGCTCTGCGGCGAGGGGGACACCAGCGCAGGCGTTTCCCGCTTGCGGAGGAGAGGAACGTAACCGCCCTTGGGAACTTCTACAATCCACTCGGAATCCTTGCCGCCCGTTTCGTAATATTCGTTCAGCTTGAGCCTCAGCTGGCGAGCTGACACTCGAACGATATTGTCTTCAGCGGGGCTGTAGGTTTCGCGGCGGTGGTATATCCGATGGCCGATGTTCTGTTCGGTGATCTCTTCTTCGTGACCACTCAAATATTGTGCGCAGATATAGAGCAGGAATTCCCGAAGACGAACGGATCGTCGGAAGCCTTCACTGTTGGCGATTTTTTCGACTGCCTGCCAGCGCGCGTCGTCAGCCAAGCCGTCAGGGACGGCTTGTTCGAGCGGCTCGTGTTGAATGCTGGCATGACCCAAAGGATTGATCACCTGAATGGAGTTTCATCACGCTATGGCGGGGATTCTATTCGGGCGAATCCCCACTGTCAATGAAGGTACGATCAGGCTGCGGGTGGCCTGCCAGGTAATTTTTGCCAGCGCGATTGTTCATGCAGCGCCGCTTTCTTTGATCTTAGCCACCCGCCGATTTTGCGACTCTTTCAGTTCTGGAATGGCCGATTGATTGAGGATACTGCGAGCGGCCACCCGGCAAGAAAGGCGAAGACGGATACGTTGCCACCTTCAGGTGGCTCAACTCAACTGGGGCCGCGTTAGCACGACCCCACAAGCTGCTTCGAGCGGCTCGCAAAATAAAGTCCCCAGATATGCCGGGGATCATTATTGGCGTCTTCATTGCGTCAGGCTAACTGTGCTAGTGGCGGTCACCGTGAAGGTACCGCGGAGCGGAAGGTTGTCAGGTGAAGAAGAATCGCCCACAAACACTTGGAAGTTACCACTGGGAAGGACCCATCCATTCGCGGAGTCCTTCCAATAAGACAGGTCATGACCTTTAAGGATGAAGTGCACTGTTGATGACTTACCGGGATCGAGAAAGACTTTGCTGAAGCCCTTCAGTTGACGAGGCGGTTCGTTTGCGACCCTTGGGTCACCTACATAGAGTTGGACCACATCCGCTCCAGCGGCCTTGCCAATATTGGTAATGGTGGCGGATACCTCGACCATGTTCGCCTCTTGCCGACTCGTGCTGGAAGCAGGGTCAGATGTGCCTGGAGGCGCCTTTTCTTCAGGCTGCAAGCGTAGATGGCTGAATGCGAAGCGGGTGTAAGACAAGCCGTAGCCAAAGGGAAACAGCGGCTTGATGTTGTGAGCGTCGTAGTAGCGGTAGCCAACATTGATGCTGTGTGAGAACAGTTGCGCGCGACCTAGATTGGGCCAGAGGATTCCCCGTCCCCAGAGCGCAGGGCTGGCGGTTGGCATCTGCTTGTCGTCCATTGGCCATGTCTGTACGGTGTGGCCGGAGGGGTCTGCTTCTCCGAAAAGCAGGGACGCGATGGCTGTGCCGTCCACCTGCCCGGGGTACCAAGCTTCCATCAACGCCGTGACTTTGTCCAGCCATGGCGCGGCAACCGGCGCTCCTGTGTTAAGGACCACGATCGTGTGCGGATTGACCGCCGCAACTGCGGAAATCAGTTGGTTTTGATCGCCACTTAGGCCGATGTTGGGCCGATAGGCTGCAACCCCTTTCGGCGGCGCTCCTGGTCCGTAGGCTATTCCTCCGCCTTCGCATTCGACATCGTCGGCGAACACGATGGCTATTTGAGATTTTCTGGCTATGGCGACGGCCTGCGCTATCAAAGGCGCCGTTGGCGCCGGATGCGCGACGCGCGGCGGATTACTTCCCTGGGCGTAATCGACATGCGCGTTTGGCCCAAGCAAGGAGCGTATGCCTTGCAGCGGGGTAATAATATACGGCGGCCTGGCCTGCCCACTGCCACAGCCCACGGCTTTGGGATACGCCGAGCCTGCTGCGCCAATCACCGCAATGGAGCCGACGGTGCTGGGATTGAGAGGCAGTTGCTTGTCCGCATTTTTGAGCAGCACCGTGCCCTCCTCGGCAACGCGGGTAGCAATGGCGGTATGTGCGGGGCTGGTCGCCGGCGTCTGCCAGGAGCCTGTGTCGGGATGGTTGAAGATGCCGAAGCGAAATTCCTGAAGGAGTATGCTCGAAACCATGTCGTTGAGACGTGACATGGGTACCTGGGAATTTTCAACAGCCTGGAGCAGCGGAGCCGCGAAATTGCGGGGTGTCGGCATGTCGAGGTCAAGACCGGCATTGGCCGAGCCGATGGCGCTGCGGGCACCGTCGTAATCGCTGCTGATGAATCCCTTGAATCCCCAGCGATCTTCGACAGTGTCCTTCATGAGATAAGTGTTTTCGTTGGCGAAGAGATTGTTGATGGCTCCGCCTGTCATCATCGCCGCCCCGGCGTGGCCGTTGAAGATGGCCTGGTGGAATGCCGGCAGATAAATCTCATGCAGGGCGCGAACGCCGACGATGGAGTTTCCGCGACCAGTCTGATCCTGATCGTATGCGGCGATGTGCTTGACCATTGCAATGACGTTCTGGGACTGGACACCCTGGATGACTGAGACGCCGATGGTGCCGTTGAGGTAGGGATCCTCTCCGTAAGTCTCCCAGGCACGTCCCCAGCGTGGGTCTCGCAGTATGTTGACCATCGGTCCTAGGAGGACATTGATGCCTTTTGTCCTGGCCTCCTCGCCGATCACCTTTCCGTATTGATACATCAGCTTCGTGTTCCAGGTGGAAGCTCCGGCGACAGGCGCGGGCAGAGCCGTGATTCCTGCCATTCCATCTGCGACGCCGGCGGGGCCATCCTGAAACTTAAGCGCGGGGACGCAGAGACTTGGAATGCCGGCCACGTAACCACCGTAATGCTGGCGCGGAATGTAGCCATGGACCAGTGCGATTTTTTCGGAAAGAGTGAGATTGGGCAACAGCATCTTCAGACGCTGAGAGGTGCTGAGAGTCGGGTTCAGCCATGGGCAGTCCACCGAAGGCGGCGATTTACGGAGTGCTTTGGGGATGGCTGCCGCGACGTTAGCAGGCAGCACCGCCAGAAAGATTGCAACCCAAGGGATGCATTTGAAACGCATTTTGGCCATTGCGACACTCCTTATGTAGCCAGAGATGAATTTGATGGGAGCGTTGCGGTGTGCTTCCGGGTAGCGTGCCAGTTTGACTGGACATGCTCCCCGGTATGAGATGGATGCTTGTCTGATCGTATTCAGTTGCGATCGTAATGCACGCCGGGAATGAGTTTTGCCTCCCAGTCGCGGAGGATTTCGCGATGTTGCCTGACGACGGATGCATACTGCGGTTCATCGGCGAGGTTGTTGAGCTCCCAGGGGTCGCTCTCCAGATCGAACAGGAGTTCGTTAGGGTATTCGGCGAAGTCTTCTCCGCGGCCGGGCACGAACTGGCTGTATGCCCCGTCTGACTTGCGTACAAAGGGCTTTTCGAAGTTGCCGGAGTATTGATAACGCATCGCCCACTTGTAGCGTTTCGTGCGGATGTTCCGGCCAGTGATCTGCCAGTTTGAGTAAACATTGTCGCGCCAGGTCTGGACACCTGCGCCGTCGACATCAACGATGGGGCGCAGATTGAAGCCGCGCTGCAGCGGAGGTGGCTCTATGCCGGCATAGTTGCAGAGCGTGGGCATGATATCGACGTTGCTGATGAGATGCTCGGTGTCGAGGACTCCGGATTTTATGCGGTTCGGGCTCCAGATGATGAATGGGACCTTGACGGAAGACTGATATGGATGCCACTTTTCGATGCGTTGATGACGACCAAGTCCTTCTCCGTGATCGGAGGTGAAGATGACGACGGTGTCGTCGTTGCGCTCGCGGACGGCATCCATGATGCGGCCGACGTGCTCATCGATGTCCTCAACCATGCGGTAGTAGTCATAGGTGTAGTTTCGCCACTGCGTATGACCGTGGAAGCCGCGGTAGGGCTGTTCGCCATAGGGCTCCTTGAAGTCGTAGTGGAAGTTTGGAGGCAGAATGGGCAGTTTGTCGCCCAGTTCGTAGATATCCGCCTCTGGGGTTACCCGTTTGCCGTCAAGATTGGTGGCCCAGTAGCAGATGTCGTGCGGATTCATGAGGCTTGCGACCAGAAGGTAGGGCGTATCGCCATGATTGTTGGCGATAAAGGCGGCTGCACTGTTGGAGACCTGCGGATCGGTGTAAATACCCATACCGGAGCCGCCAACGGGCAACGTTTCAAAACCCGGTATTTTGCGAGGACCACTGACGCTGGGATAGTTCCAGTGCCCGCCAATGTGCCATTTGCCACAATAGACGCGACGGTAGTTCGTGTGCTGCTCGAACCACTGCCCCATGTTTGGGATGTTTTTATCGAGACCGATGTTGATCTTGACCACGCCGGTTTCAATCGCCATGCGACCCGTGAACATGCAGGAGCGGGATGGAGAACAGACGGGGTCAGGAGTGTGCGATTCGATGAAGGAGTAGCCCTCTTGCGCGAGGCGGTCCAGGTGCGGGGTATTGACCCAGTGGCCGCCGTAGGCAACGTGCTGATAGTGGTTTTTGTAGTGGGTAATGGCGTCGATGTTGAACTGGTCAGAGATGATGAAGACGATGTTGGGCTTTTTGCCGCCAGGCGCAGCCCCGATCTTTGTGAGAGCCGATGCCACGGAAGAATGATCCAGGACCGAGAGGCTGCCGATCGCGGCCCCGGCCTTGATAAAGTTGCGGCGGGAAATGTCCGAGTCGGGGCGGCTGGAGGGCATGCCGGGAGAAGGCGGCTGATTGGATGAAGACAGATCTTTGGGCATGATCGGGTTCTCCTTATTCTGATCCTGAATAATGCGGGCCGGCGGCATGCGACGAGTAATAGAGAGGTGGGCACTGGCCGGTCTGTCCATTGGCTGCGTTGAGGGCGTAGACCTGCAGACCCGTGCAGACGAAAACCAGACGATTATGCTCGTCGACCCAGTAGGTGGTGGGGATTACGGCTCTTCCAATGTCGCAGTAACTGTGCAGTTTGAGCGGACCGCTTTTCAGCGGAACGGTGAGCTGGTCCCGGTATCGCAAGTTGTGACCCGGCTGCGGCGTGTCGTACTCGTCAATAAGGGTGTAGTGCATGGTGGGGGTCTCTTCCCGAGGAAGTCGTTGCACTGCCTCCAGCAGGGTCCACTCGTTGCCGTAAGCGCCCGGGAGCGGAGAGCGAGCCGTGCGGATGTTGTCGCGGATCATCAGCACGCCATCACGAACCGCGCCGGTGCGCGCGCGTCCGCTTTGCAGATAGGGCGGATCGGAGGCATTCATTGCCAGCTTGGTGTCAAACTTCCAGGACACGGGCGAGGCCAGTGTGTCACTCTTGCATTGAATTTCAGCGCGCTGAAACTGCGAATAGCCTGAAACGGAATTCCGACGGGTATGCACGTCTAGCGTGAAGCCGCTTGATCCCTGGGCTTTCCGGGTGAGAGAAACCTCGCCAACCTGTCTGGCTGCACGCGGAACTAAAACATACATTGCGTAGGCGTGGGTCCAGGATCCGTCCGGAGTGAAATCACCAAGTGGAGGTGGAACGTACTCGTCAATGAGACCCTTCAAGCCACGCAGGCTGAAGTCGCTCACTTCGCTTGCAAAACTTTCAACTTCAGGTGTCATGCTCTTCCCTTTGGGAGGCCGAATCTCCGTGGCCGGTTTTGCTGAGCTATGTTAACGGGAACATGGCCGTGAAATTTGTTGGAAGGGGCACTCGGCTCGTGGCTTGAGAAGGGAGAGCGCCTCCTACTCTATGGACGCTAGCACAGCGAATCAGCAACCGCAAAGAGAATTATTTACGGTTTGAAAGATGGTAAGACCATGAAAATGGGCTGGTTCTGCGGAATAGGTTTGCCCGGATTCAATCCGTCGCTGTCATGGAGCGCCCGGCAAAATCTGTACCCGTTGAGCTGAGATTAACTGGGATGGAAGGAGCGTGAAGTGGGCAACGCAAGGAACCACACTCCGGAGCAGATGGTGAACATTCTTGCAGCAATGCGATTATTTTGCTCGTAACACTGTCACCGCAAACGGGGCCAGACGAAGTTCGCGCCCCTCAACTTTGCCCTTGCGCGGCGCATCATCCCCCGTGGCCTCATCCACCGTTTCAAAACGTGCATTCGCAAAACCTTGAGGTACATCCAGAACGTGTTTCTCATCGGACATGTTCACTACAAGGATCTTGCGGCCCTGTGGCGTTTCGTACCCCTGCGCCAGCACAGAACCTCCACCACTGATTCCCGGCTGATCCGTCACTTCCATCACATCGCCCGGATGAAAGTTATCCACCAGCATCTTTAACACCCAGTACCGTGCATTTGGTTTGCCGTTGGTGTAATCAATCATCGAAACGCTCGGATACTGCGATGGATAACCGACCAGCTGCGACTCCCCGATCACATCGACACCCATCTGCGAAAGCCTTACAAACAGGTACCCGTACAGCGACGCTGCGGCATTCCAATAAATGGCGGGAATCGCAGGATGTGCTGCATCGCCTGCATGAGGACCCACTCCACCAGGCGGCAGAATGATGCCCAGTTCATTCGTATCGATCTTCGTCTTTGGAGAAAGCAAATTGCGCAGCGCTATGATGTATTGCGTCGAATCCAGAAACCGGTCCGCCTCGCCGATTATGGTCGTCGGCCAATCGTTCGGGCTTTTCCCCTGCAGGCGTGTCGCATAAAAGTGAAACGAAATGTAGTCGATCGGAGTCCCGGGCCGGTGATTCTTGTGATTCAGGAAGTACTCAAAATAGCGCGCTCCTCCTGAAGGATTAGCCAGCGCCAGCCCCATGAACTTCGTCTTCGGGCTCACCCGGTGAATCGCCGAAACAATCGCATCATACTCGCGCGTGTATAACTGGGGCGTCGTATGGTGCTCAAAATCGACCTCATTCAGCACCTCCCAATAAGGAATTTCGTAATGGTAACCAGAGCGGTGCCATTTCCCGAGTTCGTCCCGGAACCCGCCCTTCGTATACCAGCTCACCAGTCGCGCATAGTAGTCCCCCAGTTGCTTGCAACTGGGATCCAGCAGCTCCGTTCCCTGCTCGTAATGCCAGTCCACCTGATCCGGATTCGCCGGATATTCGACCGGCTTCGCCGTCTTGAACATCCATTCCGGAATCGTGCTGAAGTTGATCACCGTCGAGTGGCCCTTGGTTGCCGCAAAAAAATCCGTCGTAATAGGATCAATGTGCGAAAAATCCCAGTAAGTATCGTGCGCCGTCGGCGGCTTCAGTTCCGCCACCGCCATTTTCGGATACGGCAGCCATGGCACATAGCGCACATAATCTGCGCCCAGAGCCTTCACGGCATCGAACGCCCCATTATGCAGCGGCGCACCCGGGCTTAGCATCGGGTTCACCACCACCTGCAACGTGGGTGTCGATTGTGAAATCCGCAGCGTATGCTGCCACTCCACCTTGATCTCAGGCCGATGCGTGGCGACTGGCTCCTGCGCAAATCCCAAGCCACTCGTATAAGTCACTGCCGCAGTTACCAGAACCAGAGCCACTGATCTCATGTATCCCTCGGTGAATCTCGTACTCGACGCACAAACCCTGCCGCACGTGTGCAGCAAAAGAAATCAATGTCCTTCAGATCTGCTCGACTTCCACTGTGTCACTGTATTGCTCCACTTTGGACTTAGCGGACTTCCATGGGAGCGGGTTTGCACTTCCTGTGCCACGCCAATGCCCGTCAAACTTCAAAATAGAAGGCAAGGAGACCACCTTCTCTTTCAGCCACGGCGGCGGCGCATCACCGCGTAAACCGGCAGTCCAGCTGCCACAATCAAAAGCCCCGGCCACGTCGTCGCCGTGCGGTCGGTAAACAGCACCAGCAGAATGACCGAGGCTCCGCAGATATACAGCAAGGGCAGCCACGGGTAGCCCCAGACGCGGTACGGACGCGGCGCATCCGGCTCCTTGCGGCGCAGGCGTATCACGCCGGCGATCGTAAGGATGTAGAAGATGAGCGCGGCCGAGATCACATAGTCCAGCAGATCGCTGTAAAGATTGCCGTAGGTGTGCGTGAACGGATCGAACGTGCGCGGCAGCACCAGGACAACGGTCCAGATCCCCTGGATCGCCAGTGCCCAGCCGGGCACGCGGGCGCGGTTCAGCGTGCCCGCCTGGCGGAAGAACAGTCCGTCGTGGGCCATCGCATAAAACACACGCGCACCCGCCAGCGTCATCGCATTCACGGTGCCGAAAGTGGAGATCATAATCGCGAGCGCCATGAGCGCCGCACCCGCAAAGGGAAAAATGCTCTGCAGCACAGCCGTCGCAACGCGATCGGCCGGTGCATGCTGAATGGCCGGCAGAGGCAGCGTCAGCAGATACGCGACGTTCGCCAGCAGATAGATGGCGATGACGGCGCCGGTGCCAATGAGAAGCGCCAGGGGCAGTGTCCGTGCGGGATTTTTTACCTCGGCGGCGACGAATGTAATGTCATGCCAGGAATCTGACGCAAACAAACTGCCTGACTGCGCCAGGCAAATGGCCAGAAAAAGGCCTGCTCCGGTGGCCGCGCTCATTCCCGCGGCAAAGGGCGTGGCGTTTCGCACAGCCCAGAAATGGTGGAAATTTTCGGCGAGTGCTGCGTGGTGGACGCCGATGGTGCAGCCCAGCGCGATCAGCGCCAGCAGCGCGCCAATCTTCGCGACTGTAAAGATGTTTTGCAGGATCCGGCCATAATTCAGCCCGCGGCTGTTCAGAAAGGTCAACAGCGTAATCAGCACAATGGCGAGGAGCTGCGTCGTCGATAGCGAGACGGAGTAGCGGCCTGCAATATGCACCGGCGCCACCAGGTAGTGGCTCTCCGAGATTTGCGGCCACAGCACGCCGGTGAAGCGCGCAAACGCGATGGCTACGGCGGCGATGGTTCCCGTCTGGATGACGGTCCACAGCGTCCAGCCGTAGAGAAACCCAACGACCGGAGAAAATGCGCGCCGCAGATAGATGTACATGCCGCCGGCCTGAGGCATCATCGCAGCCAGTTCGCCATATGTAACACCGGCGGTTACGGTTAGGACGCCAGTGACTGCCCAGGCCACCAGCAGCCATCCGGGGCTTGCAATCAACCGGCTCATCTGTGCCGGGACAATAAAGATTCCCGATCCAATCATGATGCCGATCACCACCATGATGGAGTCGAACAGGCCCAGTCCGCGCTGGAATTCGCGGTCTTCTGACGATTCGCTGACAGCCGCCCGCGCGGTCAGAGGACTTCTCCCGCCTCATGCAGCGGAACGAAGATCGCAAACACGGTGCCGTGCTTTTCCCCTTCCGTGCGCGACCGTACCCGCAGGGTTCCGCCCTGCTTTTCAACCAGTTCTTTGGACACCCACAGACCCAGACCCGTCCCTGTTTCCACCTTGGTGGTGAAGAAAGGTTCAAAGACGCGGCGAAGCAGCGCAGCAGGAATTCCGCTGCCAGTGTCGGCTACCACGATGCGGACACCCTCTCGCTGACGATCGCCAAAGGCCAGCGTATCGCTGATGGAGAGACGGATCAGCCCGCCGCCGGGCATAGCATCCAGGCTGTTCGTTAATAGGTTGGAGAGCACCTGTCGCAGTTCCCCTGGAACGCCCCAGGTCTCCCGCTGGGTGCGAATCTGCGCCTCCAGACGAACGTTCTTCGATAGCGCCTCCGGCACATAAAACGCCAGAACCTCTTCGACCACCTCCGCCGGACGGTAGATGGAGGCGCGCGCACTTTCGCGATAAAAGCCGAGAGTCCGCCGGGTAATGTGGCTCAGTCGATTCACGACAGCCTGGGCCTGCGCCAGCCAATGCTGCACTTCTGCCAGGTCTTTGCCCTGCCCGGCCAGATACAGCAGATTGGTCAACCCCTCCAGCGGATTATTGACCTCGTGCGCGATAGAGGCAGCCAGCTTGCCCGCCGCGGCCAGCTTTTCGGCCCGCATCAAAGCCTTCTGCGAACTGCGGCGCTCGGTGCCGTCGCGGAATACCAGCACAACGCCGGAGATTTCTCCCTCCGTATTCCGCAAGGGAGCGGCGCTGTCCTCAATGCAGGCCTCATAGCCATTGCGGTGCAGCAACAGAGTGTGATTCGCCAACCCCACGATGGTGCCGGTCTGGATGACGCGATGCACAGGATTCTCGACCGGCAGGCGGGTGTGCTCATTCACGATGTGGAACACCTCCGGCAACGGCCGGCCTTTGGCTTCTTCCTCGCTCCAGCCGGTAAGCTGCTGCGCAACTGGATTCATCAAGGTAACGGCGCCTTCCGCATCGCACGCAATCACCCCGTCGCCAATGCTATGGAGCGTAGTGTGCAGCCACTCCTCGCGTTCCACTACCATGCGCCGCTGACGATCGGCCTCTATCAGTTCGCCTTCATACAGCGATGAAATCTGGTGGTACGTGCGAACGATCCAGAAGCTGAGCACGCCCGCTATCAGGAGGATGAGGACAACAATGCTCCACCGCGCCGCTGCGCCCAGACGATTCGCCACAACCGAAGCGCGCGTGCGATGCGTCTGCTCCGCGAGCAGAATCTCTTTCAGATCGCCGCGCAGGCCGTCCATCTGCACCTTGCGTGCCCCTAGATCAACGGGCGCCTGGTGCTCGACCTCTGCCGCAGTCATGCGTTGCCACACCTGGTAATCGTGCCGCATCGCCACAAGCCGGGCCTTCACTTCCGGTTGATCGGCCGACAATGCAATCGTGGTGTCGAAGACCTGCGGCAAGGCCAGCCGGGCTTGGTTATAGGGATCAAGAAAGGAAGCCTTGTGCGTCAGAAAGTAGCCGCGGACACCTGTCTCCTCGTCAACCATTAACAGCTGCAGACGATCGATGTTGGTGAGGATCTGGTCGGCCTGATCGACGCGCGCCGCGTCCTGCTGCATGCCGGCGATTAAAGCGCCCAACGCCCCGGCCAGCAGCACCAGCGCCACCACTGGCACAAGCAGCAGTTGGCTCAACAATTGGGTATGCTTCTTCCTTCGCAAAGTCCCTCGCGCGCAGGCCAGAAATTAGAGTGCAGGGCCGGAGGATCGCGGCAGTCTTTCAACGATGATATATGCAACGCATCCGCTTTCCCCGCTGCAACGTTTACAATCCGAATGCGCAGTGAAGGCTCCCATCACCATTTCGAAAGAGGATTACCTCAAGGCCATTCTGGAGGCACAATCCGAGGGCCAGACGGTAATCTCTTCCACGCTCGCCCATTGGCTGGGGGTTTCTGCTCCGGCCGTCACCATGGCGCTGCGCCGCCTGAAGCGGGATGGCTACGCGGCAGTGAAAGCAAGCGGCGTCGTCTGCCTGACGCGCAAGGGCCGGCAGACAGCCTACCGCACGGCGCGCCGTCACTACCTGATCGAACGCATGCTGTCGGAGATTTTTGGCATGCCCTGGTACCGCGTGCATGACGAAGCGGAGCGCCTGGAACACGCCGTGTCTCCCGCCTTTGAAGCAAGCCTGATTGAACGGCTGGGCGAGACCGGGGCCTGTCCGCACGGCAATTTCGTTCTGCCGGAAAGCCCGGCTCGCATGCGCAAGCGGGGAATCTTCTCCCTGTTCGAGGCTGACCTGAACACCCCGCTGCAAGTCGCCAGCCTGCATGAAAGAGATCCCGAACTGCTGCTCCTGCTGCACCAAAAGGGCCTCGCACCCCATGCTCCGGTCCAGGTTCGGACCCGCAGCCTGAAAGGGACCCTCTCCATCGAGACTCCATCCGGCACGGCCACGCTGCTGCGCCCCGCAGCCGAAAAGATCTACGTCCGGCGCGCCCCTGGGAAACTGACCTAGCCCGCGGGCGATTGTTAACTGCGGTTAACTCTATGGCATACTGGCGTAGGAGCCGCTTGACCGATGCCGGACCGCGCCACCCTCCCGGAGATTGAAACCCAACGGCGGCGGTCGCTCCCCGGTGTCTTTGCTTCCATTCCCGTCTCACGGTCGCCGCAGTTCTGGCGGCGGGCGCTGGCGTTTGCCGGCCCCGGCTTCCTCATCTCCGTCGGGTATATGGACCCCGGCAATTGGGCCACCGACCTGGCCGCTGGCTCCCGGTTCGGCTATACGCTGCTGTTCGCAGTCATGGCGTCCAACTTGCTCGCCATCCTGCTGCAGACGCTTGCCGTCAAACTGGGGGTCGCAGCGGAGATCGACCTGGCACAGGCCTGCCGGCAGCAGTATGGGCGCCGCACCAATTTCATCCTCTGGATCTTCGCCGAGGTTGCAATTGCCGCCTGCGATCTGGCGGAGGTGATCGGGTCCGCCATTGCGCTGCAACTTCTTTTCGGCATTCCGCTGCTTGCAGGCGTCCTCATCACCGGGCTCGATGTGCTCCTGATCCTGGCCCTGCAACGCCGCGGCTTCCGCTGGCTGGAGGCGTTCGTCATCGTACTGATCGCAACAATCAGCGTGCTGTTTGCCCTGGAGATCGCCTTCTCGCATCCGCACTGGCCCTCCATCGGCTATCACCTGTTCGTGCCGTCACGCGCCATGCTGCTCGATCCGGCAATGCTATATATCGCCATCAGCATTCTGGGCGCTACGGTCATGCCGCACAATCTATACCTGCACTCTTCGATCGTGCAGAGCCGCGACTATCCCCGCACACCGGCCGGCAAGCGCGAGGCGATCCGCATGGGCAGCCTGGACGCAACCATCGCCCTGACGATGGCTTTGTTTGTGAATGCGGCCATCCTGGTCGTGGCCGCGGCGGTCTTTCACCACTCCGGCTATACCCAGGTTGCCGAGATCGGCGATGCGTATAAGCTGCTGACGCCGCTGCTCGGTGTCGCCGGCGCCAGCACAATGTTCGCTGTCGCGCTTCTCGCCTCCGGGCAAAACTCCACGCTGACCGGCACGCTGGCCGGACAGGTGGTCATGGAGGGCTTTCTGGACCTGCGCCTGCCGGGCTGGCAACGGCGGCTGATTACGCGCGGGCTCGCCATCTTGCCCACGATCGTTGTCGTAGCCCTCTGGGGCGAGCGCGGCACGGCAAACCTCCTGCTGCTCAGCCAGGTCATCCTCAGCATGCAGCTCAGCTTTGCTGTCTTCCCGCTCGTCGCCTTCACGGGAAACCGCCGCATGATGGGCGAATTCGCAAACGGCGCTGCGCTGCGGTATCTCGCCTGGACGGCAGCTTTCTTCATTGCCGGGCTCAATCTCTGGCTGCTCATCCAGCTGATCCCCCATCACTAGCGGACCTGACGGCAATTTGCCAATCGAGCTTTTTGCCGATTCGTATGGAATGCATGCGGCTTGATAGAGAAGCAATGCCATAGCGCACGGCAGAACGATTCCGCCACGGACAGCCCATCCCACTGCCGGCTCTTTGCATCCACTCTAGGGAATCACCGAGGGGGACTCCATGCCAGAAGTACAAACTGACGCGAGCAAGGTAGAAAACCAGCCAGAGACGCGCCGCCACGCCGTCCAGCCTTCAGGCTACGATGGCGGCAATCCGGCGACCGCCGGGCCAGGCGATACGGCGATTCAAAGCCCCACGCCGGAGACGAAAAAGGGCGAGATCAACCCTTCCGCGCCGAACGACTCCAATACGACTCCGGAGCGTCATTAGCACGCGGCTTCGTTGTTCCGCGACCGCAGCGCAGCTAGCCTAGCCTCGCAAGCTGCCGCGCGTAGAGCGGGTTTCCAGGAAACTGCTTCGCCAATGAGGACAGCAGCTCGCGCGCCTTCGTCTTGTCCTTATCCCGCACTGCCGCAACAGCCAGCAGCAGCTTGGCGAGTGGCGCCAGATAGTGGCCCTGCGTGGCCGCCAGCGTAACGTCATGCTCTCCAACGTCCTTATTCGTCTCGCCGCCCGCCATTTGCAGCAGCCACCGCACCGGCGCCGGTTTCAGCCCAAGAATGTAATTTTCGAGTCCAACGGCCAGATAAGCGTCATACGCGTGGGGCTCCAGCGCCAGCAGCCGGTGGGCGTACAGACTGGCCGTTTTTGTATATTCGAACCCCGTAATATCCTTGCGCTCCAGCAGCGACGCATAGTCTGCGTGCAGTCCATAAACCAGCGTCTTCGCAAATAATGCATTCGCGTCATTTGGATTTTTGCTTAGCGCCGCGTCGGCTAGATGATCCGCCTTATCCAATGCAGCGTCGAACGACACCTTCAGCTGAGGGTCCAGTTTGTCCTTTTTGTGGCTCAGGTAGTTGTCGTCGTTGGTGAACAGCCCCATATCCAGAACGCCGGTGCGATGAAACTCTGAAAACAGATACGCCGCCGCGTCCGATACGGGCCCCATCGGGTCAGCCGGGTGCTGCTGCATGTACTGCGCAAACACCTGGTGGGCCTGCTGGAACTCCAGGTTGTACATGTCGTTGTAACCCTGATCCAGCATGGGCGGGTAGGTGAGCTTCGCCTGCGCCGTCGCGGAGGTTACGGCCGGACCCGCCAGCAAAAGCAGCAAGGTTACAAAAAGAATGACTCGCTTCATCGCGATCTCCAAAACCAGAACGTGCGCCGGCCCAGGTGCAGCACCGGCCAGTGAATTGTTCGATACGGGATTCTGGCGACAGGATACCGCGTGTACGCTGTCGTCGGCTGCTCCTCCCTCCGCGGCCCGGGTGCAGGTGCAAGGCTAGTAAACTAATGGCATGGGCGGCATGCCGCTGTCCGGAGGGGCAGAGGCTGTCCGTCCGATGCGAAACGGGCGCTGCACCCGTCCCTGGCGTTTCCGCGTCTAATCTTTTGTGTTTGAAGGCGAATTCGCCGCTTAGGATGGCCTTTTTTGCGTTTGAATCTTTTTCTTCTTTTGGCTCTATGCATGTTTTTGCCCGCCAGCACCCTGCTGGGACAGTCCAACGCCACTACCACGACGCCTCCTCAGGTCAGCGCACCGGCGCCCCAGACCCCCCAGCCCGGCGCCTCCGACCGGCCGAAAACCGGACCGAACGGTCAACCCTTGCTACCCGGTAATCCCGGGGACCGGGTTCGCTACGATTCCCAGCACAAGCTTGCGCAGGATCAAAACGCTCCGCCGCCCAGCTACGGCCAGCAGCCGAAGCGCATCATGGGCTGGATTCCCAACTATCGCGCTGTCAGCGTGGACGCCAAGCTGGCGCCCCCCAGCATGCGGGAGAAATTCCGCATCGCCTATGAGAACTCCTTCGACTACTCCGCCTTCATCTTTAACGCAGTGGATGTCGAATTTCCTTACATTGAGAAAAGCTATCCGGAATTCGGCAACGGCTGGAGCGCCTACGGACAGTACTATTGGCACGGCTTTGTGGACAAGGCGATCGGCAACTACATGACAGACGCATTTGTGCCCACGCTGACCCACGAGGATTCACGCTACTACACGCTGGGCCGCGGCCACTGGTACGTCCGGGCCATCTACGCCTACACGCGCGTGCTGATTACGCCGAACGATTCCGGCCAGAATACGTTCAACTTCTCGGAAATTGTCGGCAAGGGAGCCGCTGCCGGTCTTGGCAACCTGTATTATCCTGCCCGCTATGCCACCTGGACCAAAACCGGCCAGCGCTGGCTGGTGCAGGTGGCCATCCGCGACGGCGGCTTCAACGTCTTTCGCGAATTCTGGCCTGACATTGCCACCCACATCCTGCACCAGCATGGTCAGGTGGGACAATAACCCATGGTTCGGGTTGGAGTTCCTGAAGACACCCCGCAAACGCTGCTGGCGGATTTCCCCACGCAGGGCGTGGAGCTGGTGCGGCTGCCGAACTCTCTTTCTGATCCGGTGGAGATCCACTTCTGGATTCCTCCGTCCTTCGGCTGGATCGCGGCCAACATGCTGCCGCATCTGCGCGGACTGCGTGTCGTGCAGAGCCTGATGGCCGGCGTCGACTGGATTCTTCCGAAGCTGCCCCCGGGCGTCACGCTCTGCGACGGCCGCGGGCTGCACGACATCCCCGTCTCGGAATGGGTGCTCGGTGCAATCCTGGCCAGTCTTAAGCGCTTCCCGGACTATCGCGATCGGCAGCGAGAGGAAGTCTGGGCCGGTCAAAAGGGTCAGCGCGCGCAGCAGGCGTCGGCTGCCCCGCCGGATTCTCCTCTTCCGTATCTGATCCTCGGCGACGAATTGCACGGCAAGACTGTTCTGATTCTGGGATACGGCAGCATCGGCGCCGCGGTAGAACGCTTGCTGACTCCGTTCAACGTCACCGTACTGCGCGCGGCGCGCACGGCGCGGGACGGCGTCGCAGCCATGAAAGATTTGCCCGCACTGCTGCCACAAGCAGATGTTGTCGTGGTGCTGGTGCCTCTAACGCCGGAGACGCGCGGCATGATCGGCGCCGCTGTCCTGCAGCAGATGAAGCCGGGAGCGCTTTTGATTAATGCCGCCCGCGGCCCGGTCGTCGCGACAGATGCACTGGTCGCGGCGCTGCAGACCGGGCGCATTCATGCAGTGGTGGATGTCACCGATCCTGAGCCGCTGCCGCCGGGTCATCCTTTTTGGACAGCGCCGAACTGCTTCATCACGCCGCACGTCGCGGGTTCTGTGGAGGCCTTCGCCGCCCGCGCCTATAAGTTTGCGGCGCAGCAAGTGCGCCGCTACGCATCCGGCGAGCCGCTTGAGAATCAGGTGAGCGAAGCCGGGTACTGAACCACGGCTTTTGTATCGCTATTTTGCTGGGTTCTCCGCGCGTGCCGGTCCCGTCCCTGGCGTGTGCTGAAACTCCTCGTTCATCCACGCCGTCAGCGCATCGATACTCTGCGCGCGTCCCAGAAAATTCTTCACCAGCTCCGTCCCCGGTTCTGAGCCACCGGGCTCCAGCACCGACCGACGATACCGCAGCGCCGCTGGGCCTTCCACCAGGTTGTGCTGGTCGAACTGGCGGAAAAAATCCAGCGCGATCACCTTGTCGAACAGATACGTGTAGTAGTTCGAAGAGTATCCGGTAAGGTGCGTAAACGACGCGTAGAACCGGTTGCCATCGACCCACGTGTACGGCAGCGCCGCCGCGTAGTCGGCACGCATCAATGCATCCAGATCGATCGAAGCCGGCGGTCGGTCGTGCAGGTCCAGCGCAAAGCGTGTGTAGAAGAGCTGTGACCGCACCCAGTTGCCACGGCCAAAAGCGCTGGCGCGGTCCATGCGCTCCACCATGGCCGTCGGGATCGGCTCGCCTGTCTTGTAATTCTTCGCGAAGGACTGCAGCAGCGCCGGATTGCGGAAAAATTCTTCCAGCATCTGCGACGGCGCCTCAACAAAGTCGCCCTCGGTGCTGATGCCGCTCGTGCCCGCCCACGGCTGCTGTCCGCCCAGGATGGCATGCATCAGGTGGCCGAACTCATGGAAGAACGTCACCACGTCGGAGTACTGCATCAACCCCGGCTCACCCGGCTTGCCGCCGGGAAAATTGCAGATCAGCGCCGCCTCCGGCAGCTGCTTTCCAGCAATTCCAGGGACGATCGGATACGCCGAGAACCACTTGTCTTTGCCGGGCCGTGGATGCATATCCAGATAAATGCGGCCAATCGGCTTCTGCTCCTGCGCTCCCGGCGCACGGTCGTACACCAGCCACGCTGTTACAGAAGGATCCCAGACCGCAGCTTTGGGGTCAGCCTGAAACGCAACATGGAACAGCTTCGCCGCTGTGTTCAGAATTCCCTGCTGCACTTCCTCATAGGGAAAAAACGGACGCACCGACTGCGAGTCGAAGTCGTAGACGCTGGAGCGATACTGCTCATACCAGTAATTCGAACTGTCGGCGGCGATGTTCTCGAGGCCGGGCTGCTGCTTCTGCGCAAAGGCGCGCACCATCGCATACTCCCGGTCCGCAGGCGACTTGGACGCGGCGTCTACCTGCTTCAGAAAGCTGCGCACATTGGCCGCAGAGCCCATCATCTGGTCCGCCGTCGCCAGGTCGGCCCAGTTCTTAAAGCCCAGCACCCCCGCCAGCTCTTCCCGCGCGGCCAGCAGATCCAGCAGCACCTGCTTGTTCGCGGGATACGCCCGCGTGTTGTACGCAAGGTACATCCGGTGGCGCAGCGCTTCACTCTTCGCGTAGGTCATCACCGGCTGCATGTCAGGATAATCCGTCGTTAGCGTGATGGTTCCATCCGCGCCCGGCTTGTGCGCCGCGATGTAGTCCGCAGGCAGCCCCTCCAGCTCGGCAGCGTCTTTCACCGTCACAGTGTTTACGTGCTCCTGCACATTGCGGCCAAACGTCAGGCTCAGCGCGGTGATCTTCTCCTGCAACTGACGCACCCGCTCGCGCGTCGCAGCATCTTTATCCACGCCCGCCAGGCGATACTGCAGCAGCGTGCGGCTCAAGTAATGCCGCGTGCCGGCATCCGCGTGCGGTGCCTCTATCGACGCCAGCTTCTGATACACCGGTTGATTCAGCGAAAGCGCCACGGCCGCCTCGCTCACCTTCTGCACCATCTCCTGCGCCTTGTCGCGCACAGCCTTCTCCGGCGACACGGAGTACAGCAGCCCGGCCTCCGAGCCTGCAATCGAAAGCTCCGCATTGGCGCGGTCATAGAGCGTCAGCGCATTCTCAACTGTCGGCTTCTCCTGCAGCGCAACCAGCGCATCCACGCTCTGTTGCTCGGCGGCCAGATGGCCGTTGACCCATGCTTCCAGCGAGGCGGGCGTGGGCTTGCCGGCCCAGGCATGCAGAGAATCGGGCGCAGACTGTGCCGCTGCGGGCATCACCGGCAGCACCGAAGCCAGACCGATCAGGCCCGGCCACGCCGTCAAAAACAATAGCTTGCTGAACATTCGCATAGGCTCCTTGCATGTCAAGAATCGCGCGGCAATCTCTAAAAGAGAATCGCCGGCAAAGAAAAGCGCGGCCTGCTCCAGTCAGACCGCGCTCCGTTCCAGGGCTCCGCTACTTCGCCTTCTGGTCGTTCTTCCCAATCGGTTTTAGAATCGCGTCCAGCAGATCCGGCTGCGCATTGCGCTGCAGGTGCGGATACCGCTCGCCACCGTGATAGTCGATCTTCACCACGCGGAAGAAGCCGGTGTTTTCGACGATCAGCTCGATCGGCGTCTGCGCGGTCTTCGAATCGCGGATCGCTGCATGCATCACTTCATCGGAGTAGGCGCGTCCATTCACCGCGATGATCTTCTGTCCCGGTCCCAGGTCCGCTTTGTACGCCGGCGAGTAAAACAG